>JAOPZF010000242.1 GCA_025964255.1 Solirubrobacterales bacterium
CATGGGCGGCGACGGCGTGACCAAAGTCGTCAGCCGCAAACTCCCCCGCGACCGCACGGAAGACGAAGCTGACGAGTCCGACGGCCCGGAGACGTTGACCGCAGTCGCCTAGCGGGAGTCCCGACCCGCTCCGGAGCGGCTTGTAACGAGGGCGCGGGGCGAAAATCGGACGGGCGGCCGCGATCCAGCCCGAGTTTGAGCGAGGAGGGGGTCGGGACTCCCGCGTCGAGGTAGGCTTTCCCCGAGGAGGGGGAAATGGCCCAGCGCCATATGGATCGACTGTCGTCTTTCGATACGTCGTTCCTTGCCAATGAGAGAGGGAACGCGCACATGGCGATCGGGGCCGTGCTGGTCTTCGACGGCGCCGCGCCGTCGGAGGAGGAGTTCCTCGCGCAGATCCGCTCGCGGCTGCACCAGCTGCCACGGCTGCGCCAGCGGCTGCTGACGCCGCCACTCGGGCTCGGCACGCCGTTCTGGGTCGATGACGAGACCTTCGACGTGCGCCGCCACGTCGCCCACGCCGCGCTGCCATCGCCCGGCACCGACGAGGAGTTGAGGGCGCTTGCGGGTGAACTGCTCGCGCCGCCGTTCGACCGCGCCTGGCCGCTCTGGGAACTGACCCTGGTCGATGGCTTCGCCGAGGAGCGCTTCGCGATCGTCTGGAAGACCCATCACGCGATGGCCGACGGCATCTCCGCCCTCGACATCGGGATGCTCCTCTTCGATGCCGATCGTGACGCCCCGCCGCCGCCTCCGGCCGAGCCATGGCGCCCGCGTCCCACGCCTTCCAACTCCGCGCTCGCCCGCCGCGCCGCGACCGGCATCGTCGATACCGCCCGCCGCTCGGGTCGCTGGCTTGGCCGCGCCGCCCGCGACCCTGCCGATGCCTCGCGCCGCGCCGGCGACGGGATCGCCGGGCTCCGGGAGGTCACCTGGAACCTCGCCCGCCGCGCCCCGAAGGTCCCGATCAACCCGAATCGGATCGGCGCCGACCGCGAGATCGCCTGGGCCACCTTCGACCTCGCCGAGTTCAAGGACATCAAGAACGCCCTCGGCGGCACCGTCAACG
The DNA here is from genome assembly GCA_025964255.1 of Solirubrobacterales bacterium. Classification (GTDB taxonomy): domain Bacteria; phylum Actinomycetota; class Thermoleophilia; order Solirubrobacterales; family 70-9; genus VAYN01. The sequence continues at coordinate 1,070 of JAOPZF010000242.1, forward strand.
ACGTCTCGCTCGCCGTCGCCACCGGCGCCCTCCGTGCCTACCTCGCCGAAGACGAACCCTCGTCCCTTAGTAACCCTGTGGGTGACCAAAGGACGAAGGTTGAGCTGAAGGCGCTCGTCCCGGTCTCGATCCGCACGGTCGACGAGCACGGGGAGCTGGGGAACAAACTGACGGCGATGCGGGGGCCGCTGCCGGTCGGCCTCGACGACCCGGCCGAGCGGCTCGCGGTGATCTCGGCGGCGATGGACGGGCTCAAGGCCTCCAAGCAGCCGCTCGGTGCCGAAGCGATCTGGGGCCTCAATGACTGGTTCCGCGACTTCGCCCCGCCGGTCCTCCTCGCGCCGACCGCGGCGATCAACTTCTCGACCCGCCTCTTCAATCTGCTGGTCACCAACTTCCCCGGCCCGCAGATCCCCTTCTACTGCCGTGGCCGCGAGCTCGTCGCGATCCACCCGATCGGCTTCCTCGCCCGCCGCCACGGCCTCGCGATCGCGATCCTCTCCTACAACGGCAGCGTCAGCTTCGGACTGCTCGCCGACCCCGACTCGGTCCCCGGGGCCCGGCGGATCGCCGCGCACCTCGAGGTCGCGGTCGCCGAGCTGATCGACTCCGCCGCCGCGGCGGCCCCGCCGGTAGCCTCCGCGGGCGATGGCGACCAGCTGGCAGGAGATGATCGACCTCGGTTCGCGCGAGCCCGCGAAGATCGAGCAGCCCGAAGAGGCTGAGCCCGAGCAGCGCCGCGGCGGTGTCTTCCGCCGCCTGCGCGAGTCGCTCTCCAAATCGCGCCAGGCCCTGCAGGAGGAGATCAGCGCCTCGGTCTTCGAGAAGATCGACGACGAAACCTGGGAACTGCTGGAGGAGGCGCTGATCCTCGCCGACGTCGGCGCGCCGACCACCGCCGCGGTGGTCGAACGGCTCGAGCACGAGGTCGACTCCGGCGCCGTCCCCGCCGATGGCCCGGCGATCCGCGACCGCCTGATCGAGATGCTCGCCGAGGTCGCCTCGACCGCCCGCGCCAAGATCGACCTCTCCCAGGAACCCGCGGTGCTGATGATGGTCGGCGTCAACGGCACCGGCAAGACGACGACGATCGGCAAGATCGCCTGGCACCTCTCGAAAGAATTCGGCCTCTCGGTGGTGATGGGCGCCGGGGACACCTACCGCGCCGCCGCCGCCGAGCAGCTCGCCGCCTGGGCCGAGCGGGCGGGCGCCGAGCTGGTCCGAGGTCAGGACGGGGCGGACCCCGGCGCGGTCGCCTACGACGCGATCTCGGCCGCGGTCGCGCGCAAAGCAGACGTGGTGATCATCGACACCGCCGGCCGCCTCCACACCCAGGACAACCTGATGGAGGAGCTCGCCAAGGTCCGCCGTGTGATCGCCAAACTGATCCCCGAAGCGCCGCACGAGACGCTGATCTCGATCGACTCGACCACCGGCCAGAACGGGCTGCGCCAGGCGAAAGTCTTCTCCGAAGCGGTGCAGGTCGACGGCGTCGTGCTGACCAAGCTCGACGGCACCGCCAAGGGCGGCATCGCGCTGGCGATCGCCTCCGAACTCGGCATCCCGGTGAAGCTGATCGGGGTGGGGGAGAAACTCGAGGACCTGCGGCCCTTCGATCCCGCGGAATACGCCGCCGCCTTGCTCGCGGAGTAGTGGGGAGTAGCCTGACCTGATGTTCGAGCAGCTCTCCGACCGCCTTCAGTCGACGCTTTCCGACGTCCGCTCGCGAGGAAAACTGAGCGAGGCCGACATCGACTCGGCGATGCGCGACATCCGCCTTGCGCTGCTCGAGGCCGACGTCAACTTCAAAGTCGTCAAAGCGTTCACGAAAACGCTGAAAGAGCGGTGCCTCGGCGCCGAGGTGATGGACAGCCTCGACCCTGGCCAGCAGGTCGTGAAAATCGTCAACGAGGAGCTCGCCGACCTGATGGGCGGCGAGGGGGTCGACCTGCGGATGGCGGCCTCGGGTCCGACCGTGATCCTGATGGCGGGCCTGCAGGGCTCCGGTAAGACGACCGCCTGCGCGAAGCTCGCCCAATACTTCAAGAAGCAGCGCAAAGACGTGGCGCTCGCCGCCTGCGACGTCTACCGGCCCGCCGCGGTCGAGCAGCTGGTGACGATGGGCGGCCGCGCCGGCGCCCACGTCTACGAGAAAGGCACCGACGCCGATCCGGTCGACATCGCCACCTGGGCGCTCGACCGGGCGCGCGAGGAGCGCCGCGACGTCCTCATCATCGACACCGCCGGCCGCCTCCACATCGATCAGGACCTGATGAAGGAGCTGTCGCGGATCCGCGACAAGACGAAGCCCGACGACGTGCTGCTGGTGGTCGACGCGATGACCGGCCAAGACGCGGTCGCGGTCGCCGAATCGTTCGCCGAGACGGCCGAGTTCGACGGCGTCGTGATGACCAAGCTCGACGGCGACGCCCGCGGTGGCGCCGCGCTCTCGGTCAAGGCGGTCACCGGCAAGCCGATCATGTTCGCCTCGACCGGCGAGAAAATCGAGGACTTCGACAAGTTCCACCCGGACCGCATGGCGCAGCGGATCCTCGGCATGGGCGACGTGCTCAGCCTGATCGAGCGGGCCGAAAGCCAGGTCGACGAGGCAGAGGCCGAAGAGCTCCAGGACAAACTGAAAAAAGACCAGTTCACGCTCGAGGACTTCCTCAAGCAGATGAAACAGGTCCGCAAAATGGGTCCGCTGAGCGGGATCCTCGGGATGTTGCCGGGGATGGGCGCGATGAAACAGCTGAAGAACGCGAACATCGACGAGCGCCAGCTCGACCGCACCGAGGCGATCATCCTCTCGATGACCCCGGCCGAGCGCCACGACCCGCACCTGATCAAAGGCCGGCGGCGCAAACGGATCGCCGACGGCTCGGGGACGAAAGTGCAGGAGGTCCGCGCGCTGGTCAAACAGTTCGACCAGATGCGGGTGATGATGCGCTCGATGGCGAACGGCAAAATGCCGGACCCGCAGAAAATGCTGGCGATGTCGGGGCAGGCCCCCAGACCGAAGATCCGCCGTAGGTAGAGCGAAGCCGCCCCCGGACGCGGAGCCGGAATCGCGAGATCGCCGGTGATCATGAGCGCGATTTCGGCGAAGCAGAGGAGGCGGCGCCTGATCGTGTACTCTGCTGCGTCCTATGGCAGTCCGAATTCGACTTAGACGAGTGGGTTCCAAGAAGAACCCCGTGTGGCGGATCGTCGTCGCCGATAAACGCAGCCCGCGTGACGGGCGCAGCATCGAGACGATCGGCCAGTACAACCCCCAGACCGATCCGTCGACGATCGTGATCGACGAGGAGCGCGCGCGCCACTGGCTCCAGCACGGCGCCCAGCCCTCGGAGACCGTCGCCGGTCTGCTCCGCACCAAGGGCATCGCCGCCCACGGCAGCTAGCCGCGGCAGAGCGGCATGACCGAGCTGCTCGAATTCCTCGTCAAGGCCCTCGTCGAGGATCCTGAGGCCGTCGAGGTCGAGGAGCTCGAGGAGGACGGCGATCTGGTCTACGAGATCAGCGTCGCCGACGGTGACCTCGGCCGCGTGATCGGCAAAGGTGGCCGGGTTGCCAACGCGATCCGGACGATCGCCAAGGCCGCCGCGGTCCGGATCGACCGCCGCGTCATCGTCGACATCCTCGACTGAGTCGGGCGGCGAGGCGCCGTGCGGCTAGACATCTTCTCCCTCTTCCCAGAGGCGTTCGACTGGCTGCAGACGCAGCGACCGGTCCAGAACGCGCTCAAAGAAGGCAACGAGCTGCGGCTGTTCAACTACCGCGACTCGACCCCGCTGACCGGCCGCCAGGTCGATGACGCGCCCTACGGCGGCGGCGCCGGGATGGTGCTGCGGGTCGACGTGATCGACGCGTCGCTGCAGGCGACCTACGGCGAAGGGGTGCGGCCGCGGATCGTGCTGCTGACGCCGACCGGGCGGCTGCTCGATGACGAGCTCGCCGACGAACTCGTCTCCGAACGCCACGTGGCGCTGCTCTGCGGCCGCTACGAGGGCTTCGACGAGCGCATCCACGAGCACTTCGCAGACGACGAGGTCTCGATCGGGCGCTACGTGCTGGCCGGGGGGGAGCTGCCGGCGATGGTCGTCGCCGACGTCCTCATGCGCAAGCTGCCGGGCGCGCTCGGCAACGCCAGCTCGGCGGCCGAGGACTCCTACAGCCGGGTGCTCGAGGGGATGCCGGAGTACCCGCACTACACGCGGCCGCCGGTCCACCGCGGCTGGAAAGTTCCCGACGTCCTGGTCTCCGGCGATCACGAGAAAGTCCGCGAATGGCGCCTCGCCCGCAGCCGGGAAAGGGCGGCGGCGTTCGCCGAGGAGGAGCGGAAGGCCGCAAAAGACGCGGAATAGCTACCATTCGCCGACCGCGCGGATCCCCACCTGGGGCTGGGCGGTTTTTCTTCGCCCCGATCCCGAGGAACCAAGACTTCTTATGAGCTCAGTAATCGACAGCATCGAGCGCGCCCAGCTGCGGCCAGGCCTGCCTTCCTTCGACTCAGGCGACCGCGTCCGCGTCCACTTCCAGGTGATCGAGGGTACCCGCAAACGTACCCAGGTCTTCGAGGGCGTCGTCATTCGTCGCCAGGGCTCCGGCGCGCGTGAGACCTTCACCGTGCGCAAGCAGTCCTTCGGCGTCGGCGTCGAGCGGACGTTCCCGCTTCATTCGCCGAAGATCGAGAAACTTGAGGTCGCGGCACGCGGTGACGTGCGCCGGGCCAAGCTCTACTACCTGCGCGGCCGCATCGGCAAGGCGGCCCGAGTCGCCGAGCGCCGTTGGGGAATCGACGAGGACATGGTCTCGGCGGCGCCGCCCGAGGAGGCAGTCGCGGTCGACGCCGAGGGTGTGAGCCAGGAGGAGGTCGTCCCGACCGAGACCGAGGCCCCCGCGGCGGAGGCCACCGAGGCCGAGGCGACGACGACGGACGAGGGGCCCGTCGACGCCACGCCGACCGAGACTGAGGCAAGTACCGAGGA
>JAOPZF010000015.1 GCA_025964255.1 Solirubrobacterales bacterium
CGACAAGGTCCTCTACGAGGTCTCAGGCGGTGTGGCCACCGTGACCCTGAACGACCCCGAGAAGCGCAACATGCTCTCCGGGGCGATGCTCACCGAGGTCGTCGCGGCGATGGAGACGGCGCGCGACTCCGAGGAGGTCCGCGCGGTCGTCCTCACCGGCGCCGGCGACAAGGTCTTCTGCGCGGGCGCCGACCTGGGTGGCTTCTCCGCCGAGGCCTCCCTGATCGAGAAGCACCACGCCTCCGACCTCTTCCTCGAATTCTTCCGGCTGATGCCGCGGCTCGGCAAGCCCTCGCTCTGCGCGGCGAACGGGCACGTGCTCGCCGGCGGCCTCGGCCTCGCCCTCTCCTGCGACCTCGTGATCGCCAAGGAGGGCGCCACCTTCGGCACCCCCGAGATCAACGTCGGCGCCTTCCCCTACATGATCATGGCGCTGATCTACCGCAACGTCCCGCGCAAGAAGGTCAACGAGATGATGCTTCTCGGCGACCGGATGAGCGCGGCCGACGCGGTCACCTTCGGCCTCGCCAACAGGGCGGCCCCGGCCGAGGAGTTCGACGCCGCGGTCGCCGACTGGGCCGGCCGCCTCGCCTCGAAGAGCCCGCTGCTGATGCGGCTCGGCCACGACGCGATGTACCGCCAGTCCGACATGGCGGTCGACGACGCGCTCGAGTTCCTGCGCTCGCAGCTCTCGCTGACCTTCACCACCGACGATCTGCGCGAGGGCGTCGCCGCATTCTTCGAAAAACGCGAGCCGAAATGGGAGGGACGCTGATGGCCGCCGACCCGGACACCGAGAAGCGCCACCTGCTGCCTGGCACGGCCCCGCTCACCGAGCTCAACGACCAACTTCACGAGCGACGCGACGCGGCACTGCAGGGCGGCGGCGAGGAGAAGGTCGCCAAGCAGCACGAGCGCGGCAAGCTCACCGCCCGCGAGCGCATCGACCTGCTCGTCGACCCGGACACCTTCGTCGAGATCGGCCTCCACGGCCGCCCGCACTTCGCCCAGCGCGCGATGGACAACGTCGAGGCGCCCGCCGATGGCGTCGTCACCGGCTGGGGCGATATTGACGGGCGCACCTGCTGCATCGCCGCCTACGACTTCACCGTGATGGCCGGTTCGATGGGGATGACCGGCGAGCTCAAGGTCGGCCGCCTGCGCGAGATCGCCCTGCAGAAGCGGATGCCCTTCGTCTGGCTGCTCGACTCGGCCGGCGCCCGCATCCAGGAGGCATCGGGCTCGCTCTTCGCCGGCTCCGGCTCGCTCTTCCGCGAAGAGGTCGAAATGTCGGGCGTCGTGCCGATGGTCGCGGCGATGATGGGCCCCTGCGCGGCGGGCACCGCCTACATCCCGGCGCTCTCGGACTTCGTCCCGATGGTCGCCGGCCAGGGCGCGATGGCACTCGCCGGTCCGCACCTCGTCAAAGCGGTCACCGGCGAGGAGATCACGATGGAGGAGCTCGGCGGCGCCCGCGTCCACACCCGGATCAGCGGCGTCGGCGACCTCGAAGTGAAGGACGACGCCGAGTGCATCGCCGCCGTCAAGACCTACCTCTCCTTCTTCCCCTCGAACTGGGAAGAGAAGCCGCCGATCGCCGAGGGCGCCGATCGCGCCGACCGGATGTCGGAGAAGCTGCTCGAAATCGTCCCCGACTCGTCGCGTAAGCCCTACGACATGTATGAGGTGATCGGCGAGATCGTCGACGACGGCCTCTATTTCGACCTCAAACCGAAGTGGGCCAAGAGCGTGATCACCTGCTTCGCCCGCTTCGGCGGCCAGCCGGTCGGGATCGTCGCCAACCAGCCCAAGCACCTGGCCGGCGTCCTCGACAACGACTCCGCCGACAAGGCCGCCCGCTTCATCAACCTCTGCGACGCCTTCAACATCCCGCTGGTCTTCCTGCAGGACGTCCCCGGCTTCATGGTCGGCTCGAAGGTCGAGCACGCCGGGATCATCCGCCACGGGGCGAAGATGCTCTACGCGGTCAGCCGGGCGACGGTGCCGAAGGTGACGGTGATCGTGCGCAAGGCCTACGGCGCGGGCTATTACGTGATGTGCGGGAAGGCCTACGAGCCGGACCTGATCGTCGCCTGGCCGGGCGCCGAGATCTCGGTGATGGGGGCCGAGGGCGCGGTCAACATCATCGGCCGCTCGGCGATCGAGGCCGCCGATGATCCGGAGGCGACCCGCGAGGCGATGCTGAACGCGGTGCGCCAGAACATCGACCCCTACATCGCGGCGGGCAACGCGATGATCGACGACGTGATCGATCCGCGCGAGACCCGTCCGACGATCGTCAAAGCACTGCGCATGGCCCGCAACAAACACGTCACGAAGCCGCCGAAACGACACGGCGTCATGCCGGTCTAGGAGGGACACGATGAGCCGCTACGACGACCCGGTGATCATCAGCTGCTCGATCAGCGGCGTGCTCGCCAACCGCGATCAGTGCCCGGCGATCCCCTACACGCCCGAGGAGTACGCGGCGGAGGCGCGGCGCGCGGTCGAAGAAGGCGCGTCCCAGATCCACATCCACGCGCGCAAACCGGACGGCACGCCCTCTTATGAGGTCGAGGACTTCACCGCGATCACCGAGGCGATCCGCGGCGCGGTCGACGACGTGATCATCAACTACTCGACCGGCGCGATCGGCATCTCGATGGAGAAGCGGATCGAGTACCTGAGGGAGTGCCGGCCCGAAGTGGCGGCGCTGAACATGAGCTCGATGAACTACGCGAAGTACTCGCGCAGGCGCAAAGACTTCGTCTTCAAGACCGTCTTCGAGAACAGCTTCGACACGATCATCGAGTTCCTCGCCGCGATGCGGGAGCTCGGGATCAAGCCCGAGCACGAGTGCTTCGACGCCGGCCACGTCGCCAACCTCGATCCGATCCTGGACATGGGCATGCTCGAGCAGCCGCTGCAGATCTCGTTGGTGATGGGAGTGACCGGCGGCATCCGCCCGACCCCGCGCAACGTCACCTTGATGTCGGACCAGGTCCCCGGCGGGGCCGAGGGACCGAACCAGTGGCAGGTGATCGGCATCTCTCGCGACCAGTGGAAGCTGCTCGGCTCGGCGCTGGTGCTCGGCGGCAACGTCCGCGCCGGGGTCGAGGACAACCTCTACCTGCCCGACGGGACGATGTGCCGCTCCAACGGCGACCTGATCGGCAAGGCGCGGCAGATGGCCGAAGACGTCGGCCGTCGCCCGGCGACGGTCGCCGAGGCGCGCGAGCTGCTCGGCATCACCGCCCGCTCCGCCGCCGCGGCCGCCTAGAGTCGCCGCCCGATGGCGACCAAGCAGACCGAGCTGCTGCGCATGGGCGAGCTGGCCGAGGCCAGCGGCGTCCCGGCGCCGACGATCAAGCACTACCTGCGCGAGGGGCTGCTCCCGGAAGGGGTGAAGACGAGCCGCAACATGGCGTACTACCCGCCCGAGTTCGTCGACCGGATCCGGCTGATCAAGCGCCTCCAGGAGGAGCGCTTCATGCCGCTGAAGGCGATCAAGGGGGTGCTCGACGAGGGGACCGACCGGGCCGAGGCGCTGCTCGCGCTGGAGGACCAGATCCTCGACCGGGCGCTCGCCGGCGAGAAGACCCGGACCAGCGCCGGCGACGTCCGCAAGCGCTACGGCGTCCCCAAGGAAGTGCTCGACCGGCTCGCCGAGATCGGCGTCCTCACCCCCAACAGCCGCGGCTACTCGCCCTCCGATGTGACGATCATCGAGGCGATCAGCCGCTTCCGCGCCGGCGGCTACGACGAGCAGATCGGCTTCACCGTCTACGACACCCTGCGCTACAAGACCGCCCTGGAGGCCCTCGTCCGCGAGGAGGTCGACATGGTGATGAACCGCCTCGCGGGCGAGGTGCCGCCGGAGCGGGTGGTGGAGATGCTCGAAGCCGGCGCCCAGCCGCTGAAGGACCTGATCGCCTCGCTGCACACGAAGCTCCTCGTCGCCGAGCTCGAAGAGCGCCGCGGCTGAGGGCCGCCGCCCGCGGCGCCGTTCGGGACCTGAGCGGGCGACCGGCGGTCCTATCTCCCTATTGTCGGCCCCGATGAAAACGGTCCTCGTCACCGGTGCCTCCTCCGGGATCGGCCGCGCCACGGCGCGCCGGCTCGACGCGGCGGGCTGGAAGGTCTTCGCCGGGGTGCGCCGGGAGGAGGACGCGGCGGCGCTGCGCGCCGGGTCATCGTCGCGGCTTGAGCCGCTCATCCTCGACGTGCTCGACGCCGACGCGATCGCCGCGGCGGCGGAGCGGCTCGAAGCCGAGCCGGGCGGGCTCGACGGACTGGTCCCCAACGCCGGGAGCGCCTTCGCCGGCCCGCTCGAGACGCTGCCGCTCGACCTCTTCCGCGAGCAGCTGGAGCTGAACCTCACCGCCCAGCTCGCCACCATCCAGGCGGTCATGCCCGCGATCCGCAGGGCCCGCGGCCGCCTCATCCTGATCAGCTCCGACGGCGGTAGGGTCGCGCTCCCCTACACCGGCGCCTACCACGCCTCCAAGTACGGGATCGAGGCGATCGGCGACAGCCTGCGCCAGGAGCTGGCGCCGTGGGGGATCAAGGTCGTGCTGATCCTGCCGGGCGCGATCGACACCGAGATCTGGACCCGCGGCGAGGTCGTCGCCGACAAGATGTTCGAGGAATCGCCGCGGACGCGGGAGCTCTACGGCTCGCAGACCGACAAGTACCGGGAGTTCATCCACAAGGTCGCCAAGGACGCTATCCCGCCGGAGAAGGTGGCGGCGCGGATCGAGGTCGCGCTGACCAAGCCGCGCCCGCGGGCGCGGTACATGGTCGGCCTCGACGCGCAGGTGGTGGCGCGACTCGGGCCGGTGATCCCGCCGGCGATCTTCGACTGGGTGATCGCCAAGACGATGCGCCTGCCGAAGCCCGACGCCGATTCGTAGGCCTATACTGGGCCACCCGATTGACTGGTCAATCGGGTGAATCCCTGGCCCCGGCGGCGCCATCAAAGCCGCTGCTCAACGCACCTATGCGCGTCGCCGCCGTACAGCTCAACTCTAACGCCGACAAGGCTCGCAACCTGGCCGCAGCCGAGGCGCTCGTCCGTGCCGCCGCCGCCGACGGGGCCGAGTTCGTCGCGCTGCCGGAGAAGTGGAACCTGCTGGCTCCGGGCGAGGAGCTGGTCGCGGGCGCCGAGCCGCTCGACGGCCCGAGCCTCACCGCCGCCCGCTCCTGGGCGCGCGCGCTCGGCATTCACCTGCTCGCGGGCTCGATCTCCGAGCGCGCCGGGGATGGCGAGAAGCCGTTCAACGCCTCGCTCCTGATCGGCCCCGAGGGCGAAGACCTCGCCGTCTACCGCAAGATCCACATGTTCGACGTCGACGCGGGCGGCGTCTCCTACCGCGAGTCGGCCCACGAGCAGCCGGGCACCGAGATCGTCACCGCGCCGGTCGGCGGCATCGACGTCGGGCTGACCATCTGTTACGACCTCCGCTTCCCCGAGCTGCACCGGATCCTCGCCGTCCGCGGCGCCCGCCTCCTCACGATCCCCGCCGCCTTCACCACGGCGACCGGCCGCGACCACTGGGAGGTGCTGCTGCGCGCCCGGGCGATCGAGAACGCCGTCTTCGTCCTCGCCCCCGGCCAGGTCGGCAAGGCGCCGCCGCACTTCGACTGCTTCGGTCGCTCGGCGATCGTCGACCCCTGGGGCGTCGTCCTCGCGACCGCCCCCGACGAGGAGTGCTTCGTCGCCGCCGACCTCGACCTCGCCGCGCAGGAGCGCGTCCGCGAGTCGCTCCCGGCGCTCGCGAATCGTCGGCCGGAGGTCTACGTCTGATGGAGCGCTCGATCTCCCAGCGCGCCGGCGCCGTCGACAAACGCCGGCAGATCCTCGACGCCGCCGTCACCGTCTTCGCCCGTCAGGGCTTCCACGCCACCCGCGTCTCCGACATCGCCGACGAGGCGGGCGTCGCCTACGGCCTCGTCTACCACTACTTCAACTCCAAGGACCAGGTTCTGAACGAACTGTTCCTCGAGCGCTGGTCGCTGCTCCTCGCGGCGATCGAAGAGGCGGAAAAGACCGAGACCTCCCACCGCGAGAAGCTCGCCATGGTCGCCGGGTTCATCTTCGAGTCCTACCGCCACGACCCCGAGCTGATGAAGGTGATCATCGTCGAGGTCACCCGCGCCGCCAACTCCTTCGGCCGCACCCACCTCGAGGAGATCCGCCGCGCCTACGAAGGGATCGCGAAAATCGTCGCCGATGGCCAGGCGGCCGGCGAGTTCCGCTCCGACATCGCCCCGCGCTTCGCCACGCAGGCCTTCTACGGTGCGGTCGAGCAGCTGCTCACCGAGTGGATCTTCGACGACGTGGCGCCCGCCGACGACCGTTTCGACGAAGCAAGGAACCTGTTGGTGATGACGATCTGCGACGGCCTCGAGCCGCGCTGACTAGGGTTGAACCCTCATTTCGAGGGGAAAGGTCATACCCAGTGGAAAACGATTTGGCAAAGAGGTTGGTCTACAGCGGCTTGCTGGCCGCGACCGGGGCGCTGGCGAGCATCGCCGCGGCGCGGGTCGCGGCGCTCGTCTTCCGCCGCATCTACGGTGAGGACCCGCCCGAGTAGGGAGACAAGGGAGAACTGATGCCTGAGCAGACGCCACCGACCCCACCGACGCCGCCCGCCGTGCCGCCCCCCGAGGGGCCCAAAGACGAGCGCAAACTCGGCGAGCTCGTCTTCGACGTCACCGAAGGCGTCTCCAGCCTCGTCCGCGAGGAGATCCAGCTCGCCAAGACCGAGGTCGCCGAGAAAGCGGGCAAGATCGCCAAAGGCGCCGTGGTCGGGATCTCCGCCGGGGCCTTCGCCTTCCTCGCCTTGATCCTGGTGATGGAGGGCATCGCCTGGCTGCTGAACGAAGAGGTCTTCAACGGCAAGACCTGGCCCGGCTTCTTCATCGAGGCCGCGGTCTTCCTGCTGATCGCCGCACTCGCCGCGCTGATCGCCTACAAAGCGGTGAAGGCCGGCTCGCCGCCGGTGCCGACGCAGGCGATCGAAGAGGCCAAACTGACCAAAGAGACCCTGTCGAAAGGGGATGGCAAATGAGCGTCGACCCGAAACCGAGCCGCCCCTCGACCGCCGGTCAGCCCGGTCGCTCGGCGGCCGAGATCCGTCGCGACATCGATGCCCAGCGCCAAGTGCTGGGCGCGAACGTCGAATCGTTGCGCGGCAAGGTCACCGAAGTGACCGACTGGCGCGCCCAGGTCGAGGAGCACAAACAGCAGCTGATCATCGGCGCCGCCGCCGTCGGCTTCCTGATCGGCATCAAATTGATGCGCGGTAGACGCAAGCGCAAGCGCGGCTACTAGTCTCCGCCGCCTAGACCGGCGCATCTCGGCGTCCTCGGTCGCTCGCGTGCGGAGCACGCCACGCTCCCTGCGTCCTTGACCTGCTTGGTCTAGACGACGGAGGTGAGCGTCGTGACCGCGCCGACGATTACGGCGCGCGGCTCGTCGTGGGCGATCAGGCCGTCCTCGCCGACGTCTCCGCGGGCCAGTGGCAGGCGCAGGCAGGCGTCCTCGACGATCTGGGCGCCGGTGAAGCCGAGCACCTTGCGCAGGCTGTCGTGGGCGTCGGCGCCGCCGCTCGGAGCCGCCGCGCCGGAGACGTTGATCCAGGCAGTCGGCATGGCGTCCATCTGACCGCCGCCGACGGTCCAGTCGAGCAGGTTCTTGAACGAGCCCGGCAGCGCGCCCGCGTACTCCGGCGTGCTCAGGAGCAGCGCGTCGGCCGCGCCCAGCGCCGTTCGCAGGGCCGCGACCTCGCCGTCAAGCCCGACCCCGTCGGCGGGGTCGTCGTCGGGATTGAAGTGGGGGAGGCGTCCCATCCCGTCGTAGATCTCGGCCTCGACCCCCGCCGGCACCAGCGCCGCCGCGGTCCGCAGCGTCGCCGAGTTGGTGGAGGCGCCGCGCAGGCTGCCCGAGATCAGGAGGAGCTTCGCCACGGTCGGGCGGTTGGGTGCTTAGCCCGCTTCGAGGAGCGACCAGGAGACCGCGCCGATGCCGATCAGCCCGGGGCCGACGTGGGCGCCGATCACCGGCCCGATCTCGGAGATGAAGGCCGGCGGCCCGCCGAACATCTCGCGGAAGTCGGCGGCAAGCAGTTCGGCCGTCTCGAGGTCCTGGATGTGCTGGACGACCCAGGCGTCGGCGCCCGATTCGTGCAGTTGGCGGCCGTAGCCACGCAGCCGCTCGAGCGATCGCGAGCGCGTGCGGACCCGTTCGATCGGGGTGATTTCGCGATCGATCGTGAGGATCGGCTTGATCTTCAGAGCACCGCCGATCCAGGCGCTGGCCCCGCCGATGCGACCGCCCTTTCGCAGGTACTCGAGCGTGTCGACGGCGAACCACATTTTCAGCGTCTCGCGCACCTGACGGGCGCGGGCGATCGCCTCGTCGGGCCCGCCGCCCGCTTCGATCGCCGCCGCCGCGGCGAGGACGCAGAGCCCGGTCGCGCCGCAGGCCATCTCGGAGTCGTAGAGGTGTACGCGCTCGCCGTGCCCGCCCTCGTCGATCAGCCGCTGGCGCGCCTGGTTGGCGGCCTCGAAGGTGCCCGAGATCGAGGAGGAGATGTGGATCGAGACGACCTCCTTGCCGGCGTCCAGCAGCGGCTGCCAGACGGAAAGGAAGTCACCGACCGAGGGCTGCGAGGTGGTCGCCGCGTTGCTCGACTGGCGCAGGCGGCTGTAGAAGTCGTCGTAGTCGGTGACGCCCAGCTCCCGCTGCTGCTCACCGTCGATCGAGACGTAGAGGCTCACCACGCCGATCCCCTTGGCGGCGATCATCTCGGCTGGCAGGTACTGACTGCTGTCGCAGACGACCGCGGTATCGGCGCTGGTGGTCACCGGCCGCAATACTTTCAGACGCCGAGCGCGTGAGCTTCCGCCGCCGCCCCGCTACACTTTGTGAAGTGACTGACACGACTCAAGCAATCACTCTTTCCGACAAAGCCGTCAGCAAGATCGGCGAGCTTCTGACCGGGCAGGAGGATCACGACCAGGCCCTGCGCGTCGCCGTCCGCGGCGGTGGCTGTTCCGGCTTCCAGTACGCGCTGGCGTTCGACAAGGCCAAGGCCGAGGACCACGTCTTCACGGTCGACGGTGTTTCCGTCGTCGTCGACAAGACCTCGATGCAGTTCGTCTTCGGTTCCGAGGTCGACTACGTCGAAGGCCTGCAAGGCGCCGGTTTCCAGGTCAACAACCCGAACGTGGTTGCGGCCTGCGGTTGTGGATCCTCTTTCCAGGTCAAAGACGAAGCTCCCGCCGCCGCCGCGGTCTAGTTCTTCGGCTTCTCGGAATCTCGGCGCCTGACCGGCGTCCGGGTTCCCTGCGCGCCTTGTACGGCTGACCCGCCCTTCTGTGGCTGGCCGGGCCTCGTGCGGCCGTCCGAGATGCGTCCCGGGCGTCTCGTGGCGACCCCGGCTGGGTGTGGCCGCCACGAGACGCCCGGGACGTGGGGGGTTCGGGAGTGCGACATAAGTCCGACACGAAGTTCCACTTCCGTGAACGTTCTGC
>JAOPZF010000050.1 GCA_025964255.1 Solirubrobacterales bacterium
ATCCCCGGCTGCACCGCGGGCCGGGCGCTGAAGTGGCCGGACGTCGTCGTCGTCTCCCCCGACGGGAAGAACGTCTACGTCGGCGACTTCGCCGGGAGCGGCGTCACGTCGTTCTCCCGCGCCGGCAAAGCCGGCGCGCTGACCCAGCTCTCCGGCACCGCCGGCTGCATCACCGAAGCCGGTGAAGAAGGCTGCGCCAAGGGCGTCGAGCTGAACCACGTCGAGGGCATGGCGATCAGCAAGAACGGCTCGGCGATCTACACCGCGGCAGCCTTCTCCAGCGCGGTCGGCACGTTCAACCGCGAAGCCGGCACCGGAGCACTCACCCAGCGCGGCTGCATCGCCGTCGAAGCGGTGAGCGGCTGCACGCTCGGCTACGAGTTCGCCGGCATCAACGCCTTCACGGTCGCGCCCACCGGCGGCGACGTCTACGCGACCTCGCTGACCAGCAACAGCCTCACCACCTTCTTCCCGACCTCAGGCGGCGCCGGCATCAGCCAGCCGCCTGGCCCCGAACGGGAAGTCGAAAAGGAACAAGGGCCGGGTAAGGAAATGGTGCCGGCGGCGGAAGGCACGCCCAGCCCTGACGGCTGCACCGTGTATCTGCGCTCGCCGGGCTGCGGCTTCGGCGTCGCGATGGAGGTGCCGGAGGGTCTCGACATCTCCCCCGAAGGCACCAACGTCTATGTGTCGGCCTTCGAGACCGGCGCGATCGACGTCTTCGACCGCGATGCCGAAACCGGCGTCGTCACCCAGAAGCCGGGGACGCGCGGTTGCGTCGCGCCGAAGAAGGTCCAGGGCTGCACCTTGGGCCGGGCGCTCGGTGGTACCGGCTCGATCGTCGTCAGCCCCGATGGCAGGAACGTCTATTCGACCTCGCAGCTCAGCAGTGCGGTCGACGTCTTCAGGAGGATCAAATGACCGAAGAGGAGCGCCGCGAAGGCGGCCTGACCCGTAAACAGCTGCTCGGTGCCGGGGCGGGGGCCGCCGCCGCGGCGGTGCTCTCGCCGTCGCTCGGGCTCGCCGACAAGGCGATGGCCGCGGCGAAGCCCGGCGCGGCCGGCGGCAAGGGGCTCGGCGGCAAGAACGTGATCCTCTTCCTCACCGACCAGGAGCGGCTGATTCAACACTTCCCGCCGAACTGGGCGCGGGAGAACCTGCCGGGCCTCCGACGCCTCACCCGCAACGGGCTCTCCTTCGAATCGGCCTGCACCGCTGCCTGCATGTGCTCGCCCTCGCGCTCGAGCCTGATGACCGGGTTCTTCCCCGCCCAGCACGGGGTGAAATACACGCTCGAGTCGAACATGCCGGAAGACGAATACCCGCAGGTGAACCTGCCGACGTCGCTGCCGAACCTCGGCACGGTGATGAAGGCGGCCGGCTACAACGTCGTCTACAAGGGCAAGTGGCACTGCTCGAAACCGGCCGACGAAGAACTCGGCGCACAGCCGTCGGACCTCGAACGCTACGGCTTCGACCGCTGGGATCCGCCGGACGCGGGCGCCAACCAGAGCATCTCCGAGGCGGGCGGCGGCGTCACCAACAATGACGGCCGGATCATGGAATCGAAAGGCCAGGCGGCGCAGGCGGCCGAGGGCGCGATGCAGTACCTCGACACGGTGGCGGGCAAACAGGAGCCCTTCTTCCTGGTCGTCTCACTGGTCAACCCGCACGACGTCCTCTTCTACCCGAGCAAGACCTTCGACGAATCGGGCTACGACGACTCGTGGCTATCGGGTGACATCGAAGTGCCGCCGACCAACGAAGAAGACCTCTCGACCAAGCCGTCGGTCCAGGAACAGTTCCTGCGCATCTTCAATCTCACCGGCAAGCCCGAAAGCGAAGTCGAAAAGCGCAGCTACCTGAACTTCTACGGGAACCTGATGCGCTCGTCCGACAACTACCTGGTCGAAGTGCTCGACAAGCTCGAATCGAACGGGATGATCGACGACACGCTGATCATCCGCACCTCCGACCACGGCGAGATGGGCCTTTCCCACGGCGGCCTGCGGCAGAAGAACTTCAACTTCTACGAGGAGTCCCTGAAAGTCCCGCTCGTCTACTCGAACCCGAAGATGTTCCCGCGCCCGGTCCAGTCCGACGCGCTCGTCTCCCACGTCGACCTCGTCCCGACCCTGGCCAGCCTGGCGGGGACGCCTAACTCGGCGAAGGCCAACTGGCAGGGCGTCGACTATTCCGACATCGTCCTCAACCACGGGCGCGGCAAGGAGCCTCAGGACTACGTCGCCTTCACCTACGACGACTTCCAGTCCGGCCAGTCCCACGGCCCCTACCCCAAAGAGCCGCGCCACCTGATCTGCGTCATCGAGAAACGCTGGAAGCTGGCGAAGTACCACGACCTCGAGGTCAAAGTGAAGAACGGCCAGATCGAAGAAACCCCGGGCTCGAAACCGTCCCAGTGGGAGCTCTACGACCTGAAGACGGACCCCAACGAGGAAATCAACCTCGCTTTCGACGGCTACGAACGCACCGCCGCCCAGGAGCGCGAATTCCTCCGCCTCAAAAAGAAGCTGGCGAAGGTCGAAAAGACCCGCCTCAAACCGCTGGCAAAGACGCCGAGCTAGCGGCAACTCCGGGGCCGGAGCGGTCCCGGAGGGGGTGAGATTTTCGCGCTGCACGGATTTAGGGGGCTATGGACCCCAATATCCGTGCAGCGCGAAATAGGGCGACGTGGCGTTTGGCGCAGGCGCAACATGGCGTGCTTACCCGCGCCGACCTGCTGAGGCTCGGGTTCAGCGACGACGGCATCAAGCACCGCGTGGGCTCGGGGCGCCTACACCCGATCGCGGCCGGGGTCTACGCCGTAGGACGTCCCGAGTTGTCGACCCACGGGCGGTGGATGGCTGCTGTCCTCGCATGCGGCAGCGACGCGGTACTGAGCCATCGGAGCGCGGCAGACCTCTGGGGGATCGGCTACGAGGAGCCCGGCCGAATCGATGTCACGATCAGGCGGCGGAGCACCCTCGAGCGAACTGGCATCAAAGTTCGCTCCCGCCCCAAGATGCCAGGGCGGAGCGTCGTCAGGCGGTTCGGGATTCCGGTGACCCACCCCGTCCAGACGCTGATCGACCTGGCGACGGAACTGAAGCCGATGCGGCTGGAGCGGGCGGTGAACCAGGCGGACGTGCATGACCTCGTCGATCCGGAGACATTGCGTGACTCCCTCGATGCCTATTCCGGCATGCCCGGCGTGAAGAAGTTACGGACGATGCTCGACCGACACACGTTCCGGCTGTCGGACTCCGACCTCGAGATTCTCTTCCGGCCACTTGCTCGCGCAGCGGCTTTTCCCCCTCCCCTTTCGAAACATTGGGTGCTTGGGTACGAAGTCGACTTCTGGTTCCCCGACCTCGGGCTCGTCGTCGAGACGGACGGTCTCAGGTATCACCGGACGCCGGCGCAACAGGCGCGGATGGTCAAGCGCGACCAGACCCACACGGCGGCTGGCCTCCGCGTCCTCCGCTTCACCCATTGGCAGATCGCCTACACGCCCACCGAAGTGACTGACGTCCTTCGCAAGATCCGACCGCACCTCTCCGCCGCCGCCTGACCTGAGCGATTCCGGCTGCGACCTCAGCCTGCCCGGGTCGCAGACGGAATCGCTCCGTCCCTAGCCGCGAATGCGGCGGCCGGCCTCCACCCAGAGCGGCTCGACCTCGTCGGCGCGGCCCTCGGCGTGGAGCTGGGCGCAGCGGGCGATCAGCTCGGAGAGGACCGCCACAGCACCGGTGTCGCCGAGCGCAGCGAGGCGGTCCAGGCCCAGGGCGTACAGGTAGTCGCCGGCGAGCAGGGCGAGGTCTTCGTCGTAGCCCTCGAGCACGCGGGACTCGCGGTAATGGAGCAGGTAGCCCTCGCGGACCGCCTCCATCACCAGCGCGTAGTCGTCGGGTGCTTCGCTGCCGACCGGGACGCCCGTGTCGATCACGTGGGCGGCGATCGGGGTGTCCTCGGAACGCAGCTGCTCGGCGAGGGCGTCGAGGGCTGTGCTCACGCCAGCGCCTCTTCGAGGGCCTCGGCCGCCGCTTCCAGCGTCCGGTCGACGCTCGCCTCGTTGTGGGCGAGGGAGACGAACCAGGCCTCGAACTGGGCGGGCGGCGGATAGACGCCGCGGTCGAGCAGCGCCCGGCAGAAGTGGGCGTGGGCCTCGGTGTCGCAGGCCATCGCATCCTCGAAGTTCCGCACCGGCGTCTCGGAGAAGAACAGCGTGACCAGGCCCGGTGCCTTCGCAACCTGCAACGGTCGGTCGGTCGCCAGCGCCTCGAAGCCGTCGGCGAGGCGGTCGGTCAGCACGCCGAGCCGCTCGTACGCCGCCGCGTCGAGGCCGTCGAGCGTCGCCAGCCCGGCAGCGACCGCGAGTGGGTTCCCGGAAAGCGTCCCCGCCTGGTACACGTCGCCCGCCGGGGCGATCCGTTCCATCGCCTCGCGCGGTCCGGCGAACGCCGCCGCGGGCAGACCGCCGCCGATGATCTTGCCGAGCACGGTCAGGTCGGGTTCGATCCCGTAGAGCTCCTGGGCGCCGCCGCGGGCGACGCGGAAGCCGGTGATCACTTCGTCGAAGATCAGTTGCGTCCCTGCGGCGTGGGTCGCCTCGCGGAGGAACTCGAGGAAGCCCTCCTCCGCCGGGACGACGCCCATGTTCGCCGCGACCGGCTCGACCAGCAGCGCCGCGACCTCGTGCTCGGCGAGCGCCGCCTCGACCGCGGCGCGGTCGTTCCACGGC
The DNA here is from genome assembly GCA_025964255.1 of Solirubrobacterales bacterium. Lineage (GTDB taxonomy): Bacteria > Actinomycetota > Thermoleophilia > Solirubrobacterales > 70-9 > VAYN01. The sequence continues at coordinate 4,742 of JAOPZF010000050.1, forward strand.
ACCACCACGGTCAGCGCCGCCATCGCCGGCGGCACCCCGGGGCTGCCGGGAACCGACAGCGTCGCCATCCCCGAGCCGCCCTCGGCGAGTAGGCCGTCGGAGTGACCGTGGTAGGCACCGGCGAACTTGACCACGACCTCGCGGCCGGTCAGCGCCCGCGCCAGGCGCACCGCGCTCATCGCCGCCTCGGTGCCGGAGCTGGTCATCCGCACCATCTCGATCGAGGGGAAGCGGTCGACGACCTCTTCGGCCAGCCGCACCTCGATCGCCGTCGCCGCGCCGTAGGACGTGCCGCGCTTGGCCGCCTCGATCACGGCGGAGACCACCGCCGGGTCGGCGTGGCCGAGGATCAGCGGGCCCCAGGAGCAGACCCAGTCGATGTAGCGGTTGCCCTCGACGTCGACGAGTTCGGAGCCTTCGCCGCGCTCGATGAAGATCGGCTCGCGGCCGATCTGACGCATCGCCCGGACCGGCGAGTTGACCCCGCCCGGAAGGACCTTCCGGGCGCGGTCGTTGACGGCGCTCATGCTTGGGTCGTCAGTGCGGGCACTCTAGGAGTGCGCCGCGTCCCACTCGGCGTAGTCCGGCGTGAAGTAGTGGAGCCGGATCTTCTTGTACTCGGTCGACGAGTAGAGCGTGGAACGGTCATCGGGACCCATTTCGCACGTCTCGGCGATCGAGTCGAGCACCGCGTCGCACTCCTCCTTGGAGCGGCCGTGGGCCATGGTGAAGACGCTGTAGGGCCAGTCGTCGTAGGTCGGCCGCTGGTAGCAGTGGCTGATCCCGCGGGTCGCCGCCATCACGCCACCGACCTCGAGGATCTGGTCCTCGGGGACCTTCCAGACGCCCATCCCGTTGGCCGAGAAGCCGGCGCGACGGTGGTAGAGGATCGCCGCGACGCGACGGAGGATCTTGCGATCCTTCATCCCCTCGAGGTGGGCGAGGAAGTCGTCGGTCGACATCCCGACCTCCTGGGCCGCCTCGTCGTAGGGGCGCTCGACCGCTTTCATCGGACCCTGCAGGGCCTTGATGATCGCGATGTCGGTCTCGTCGTAGGGCTGCGCCTCGAGCTCACGCGGCGGGGCCGCCTCGACCTGGGCGGCGAGCGCCTCGGTGCCGCCCTCCATCTCCAGGTTCATGTTGATCTTGAAGAGGGTCAGCGTCGGCAGTTCGCGCATCGAGACCGCGCCGGTCTCCTCCATCAGCGCGTCGATCGACCCTTTCAGCCCAAGCTTCGAGTCGGGCGGCGTGGCGATCGTGAACCAGAGGTTGAAGTCGTGGGTGCGCAGGTAATTGTGCGAGACGCCGGGGTGGGCGTTGACCAATTTGGCCGCCCGCTGTGGGTTCTCGGAGTCGACTTTGGCGGCGACGAGCATCGAGTCGTAGCCGAGCGCGCGGGTGTCGAAGATCGGCGTGATCTCACGGATGATCCGGTTGTCGAGCAGCCGCTGAGTGCGGCCGATCAGGTCGTCGAGCTCGATTCCCGCCTCGGCGGCGACCGGGGCGAAGGGTTCCGGGTCGAGCGGGAAGGTCGACTGCAGGAGGTTCATCACCCGCTTGTCGGTCTCGTCGAGCGGTATCGCTGCCCCGTCTTTGCGCGTGCGCGCCTTCGACTGGGGGAGTTTCACTGAAGCCAACCTGCGGCCTCCTTCGCGTAGTAGGTGATGATCGCGTCGGCGCCGGCGCGGCGGATTCCGGTCAGCGTCTCCAAGACGGCCTCGCGCTCATCCAGCCAGCCGTTCAGCGCGGCGGCTTTCAGTGCCGAGTACTCGCCGGAGACATGGTAGGCCGCGACCGGCGCTCCGGTCGCCTCCTTGACCCGGCGGATGATGTCCATGTAAGGGGTGGCGGGCTTGACCATCAGCATGTCGGCGCCCTCTTCGAGGTCCAGTTCGGCCTCGCGGACCGCTTCCGAGCCGTTGGACGGGTCCATCTGGTAGCCGCGCCGATCGCCGAAACCGGGGGTGGAATCGGCGGCGTCGCGGAACGGCCCGTAGAAGGCGGAGGCGTACTTGGCGCTGTAGGCGATGATCGGGACGTCGGAGTGGCCCTCCTCGTCGAGCTGGAAGCGCACCGCCCCGATCCGGCCGTCCATCATGTCGCTGGGCGCGACCGCGTCGGCACCGGCCTCGGCGTGGGAGATCGCGGTTTTCGCGATCAGCTCGACGCTGAGGTCGTTCTGGATCTTGCCGTCGGCATCGGGGATGCCGCAGTGACCGTGCGAGGTGTACTCACAGAGGCAGACGTCGGTGATCACGGTGAGGTCGGGGTGCGCCTCCTTCAGCGCCCGCACCGCCATCTGGATGATCCCCTCGTCGTCGTAGGCGCCGGTGCCGTACTCGTCCTTGCTGCCGGGGATGCCGAAGAGCAGCATCGTCCCGATCCCGGCCGCGGCGACCTCGGCGGCGTGCTCGACCAGGTTGTTGATCGAGTGGCGCTCGACGCCGGGCATCGACGGGATCCCCTCGCGGATCCCCTCGCCGGCGATGACGAAGGCGGGCATGATCAGGTGGGCCGGCGAGAGCTCGGTCTCGCGGACGAGGCCGCGGAAGGTGTCGGTGCTGCGCAGGCGGCGCATGCGGGTGGCGGGAAAGGGCATCGGGCGAAGTCTAGGGAAGGGGTTGGGTTCGCCAGGGAGGACTCGGGGTGTCCCTCCCCGGACAAGCCTCGCTTCGCGGGCTTTGAGTGTCCTGGGAGGGACACCCCGAGTCCTCCTCCCCGGCCGCTACGTTTGCTCGCGTGCAGGCTCGGGGGCTGACCAAGCGGTTCGGGGACCGGGACGCTCTCAAGGGGGTGAGCTTCGAGGCCGCTCCGGGGGAGCTGGTGGCTGTCATCGGGCCGAACGGGGCTGGGAAGACGACGTTGCTCTCCATCTTGGCCGGGATCCTCACGGCGGACGGCGGGGACGTCGTCGTCGATTCTGGGGCGGTTGGCTGGGTGCCGCAGCAGGCGGCGCTTTACCGGCGGCTGACCGTGGAGGAGAACCTGTTGCTCTTTGCGCGGCTGGAGAAGCATCCGGATCCGCGGGCTTCTGTGGAGGAGATGCTCGAGCTTTCGGGGCTCGGGGAGCGGCGTGGGGAGATCGTGGCGCGGCTCTCGGGCGGTAACCAGCAGCGGATCAACATCGCGATCGGGTTGCTCTCGCGGCCGAGCGTGCTGCTGCTCGACGAGCCGAGCGTCGGCCTCGACCCGCGCCAGCGGGCGCGCCTCTGGGAGTTCGTCTCCGGCCTCGCGGTGCGGGGGACGACGGTGATCTTCTCAACCCACGACATCCAGGAGGCCGAGCGCTACGGCCGGCGGATGCTGGTGCTGGCCGACGGCGAGGCGCTCTTCGACGGATCGGCCGAGGAGCTCCGCGAGGCGGTCCGCCACGACGCCGCCGACCCGGCCGCCTCCGACAACGACTTCGAGACCGCCTTCGTCACCTACCTCCAGCACCGGGGCCACTGACGTGCGTTGGCTGCTGCTCAAGGACCTCCAGATCCTCCGCCGCTCGCCGCTGCAGGCGGTGCTGCTCGTCCTCTATCCGGTGCTGATCGCGGTGCTGGTCGGCTTCGCGATCTCCCGCGGGCCGGAAACGCCGCGGGTCGCCTTCCTCAACGAAGTCCCCGAAGACGCGCGGATCAGCCTCAGCGGCACCAAGCTCCCTTCCGCCAACGTTCAGCAACGCATCTGCGACAAAGTCGAATGCGTCGCGGTGCACTCCCGTGAGGAAGCGGTCAACAAGGTCGAAGCGGGTGACGTCCTCGCGGCGCTGATCCTTCCCGAAGACCTGATCAACCAGATCAACTCGCTCTCGACCCTCGCGCCGGGCACGCCGAAGGTCGAAGTGATCGTCAACGAATCGAACCCGCTGAAAGCGAGCGCGACCGAAGACAAGATCACCGCGCTGCTCGCCCAGGCCAACCTGGCGATCGCCAAGCGGATCGCGGTCGAAGGCGGCAAGTACCTGGACCT
>JAOPZF010000062.1 GCA_025964255.1 Solirubrobacterales bacterium
GGTGGGAATAACCGAGCGCCATCTCGAGATTTTTGCCTTTCAGCGCGGCGCGGTAACCGACGCCCTGGATCTCGAGGCGCTTCTCGAAGCCGTCGGTGACGCCCTCGACCATGTTCGCGATCAGCGAACGGGTGAGGCCGTGGAGGGCGCGGTGCGGCCCGCGGTCGGTCGGCCGGGTGACGAGGATCGTGTTCGCCTCCTGGGACACGGTCATGTCCTGGGAGAAGGTCTGGACGAGCTCGCCTTTCGGGCCTTTGACGACGATGTTGCCAGGGGCGATCGTCACCGTGACGGCGTCGGGAACATCAACTGGTTTTCTACCGATTCGACTCATCTCAAATCACCACACGTAGGCGACAACCTCGCCGCCGACGCCCTTCTGACGCGCTTCGTGACCGGTCATCACTCCGGAGGAGCTACTGATGATCGCGGTGCCGGTTCCACCCTGGACACGCGGCACGTTTTTGTGATCGACGTACCGACGGCGGCCGGGCCGGGAGACCCGTTCGATGCCGATGATGACCGGCTTGCGATCCTCGGTGTACTTCAGCGCCACCTGAATCGTCTCGCCGACCCGGGCGGGCTTTTTGTGGAAGTCGGTGATGTAGCCCTGCTCCTTGAGGATGCGGGACAGCTGCATCTTCACGGTCGAGGCGGGGATGTCGACGTCGTCGTGGCCGGCCCGGATCGCGTTGCGAATCCGGGTCAGGTAATCGGCGATGGGATCAGTGTGCATTGCTCTACCAGCTCGACTTGGTCATGCCGGGGACGTAACCCTCGTGGGCGGCCTCGCGCAGGCAGATCCGGCAGAGGCCGAACTTGCGGTAATAAGCGCGCGGGCGACCGCAGCGACGGCAGCGGTTGTATTCCCGGCTCTGATACTTGGCTTTACGGCCCTGGCGGACCTTCTGGGAAGTCTTGGCCATGCTTCTTAGCTCTCCTCGGCGGCGGTGTCGCCGCCATCGGCGGCGCTCTCGTCCGCGGTGTCGTCGCCCTCAGGACGCGCGTACGCCTCGGGGTTCTCCTCTTTCAGTTCCTCGCGGGCGGCCTGCTCCGTCTCGGCTTTCAGGCGCGCCTCCTCGTGTTCCCGCTCTTCCTCGGCGGCTTTCTCCGCGGCTTCGCGCTCTGCCTGGCCGGGACGTCCCGACTGGGCGAACGGCATGCCCAGCATCAGCAGCAGTTCGAACGCCTCGAGATCGGTCTTCGCCGTCGTCGTGATCGTCACGTCGAGACCGCGGACGATGTCGACCGAGTCGTAGTCGATTTCGGGGAAGATCAGCTGCTCTTTGATGCCCATCGAGTAGTTGCCCCGACCGTCGAAGCTGCGCGGGTTGAGCCCGCGGAAGTCACGGATACGCGGCACCGCGATCGAGGTCAGTCGATCGAGGAACTCCCACATGCGGGCACGGCGCAACGTCGCCGAGACGCCGACCGGCATGCCCTCACGAAGTTTGAAGGCGGCGATCGATTTCCGCGCACGGCGGACGTTCGGGTGCTGCCCGGCGATGATCGCCAGCTGTTCGTGAGCGAGTTCGAAGGAGCGGGCGTCCTGTTTCTCTTTGCCGAGCCCCATGTTCAGGGTGATCTTCAGGAGTTTCGGAGCCTCCATCGGCGTCGAGTAACCGAATTTCTCGGTCAGCGCCGGCAGGATCTCGTTCTCATATTTTTCGCGCAGACGCGGCGGCGGGGCCGCCTGCTGCGTGGGGGTTGCGGTTGCAGCCTCCATCAGTCGACCTCCTCCCCGGAACGGCGGGCGAAGCGGACGCGTTTGCCCTCATCGGTGCGCCGCACGCCGATCCGCGAGCCTTTGTTGCCTTTCGGATCGAGCACCATCACGTTGGACACGTGGATCGGCCCCTCCTTTTCGACGATTCCACCGGGGCTGGCGGTGGCCATGTCGCCGGTCGAGCGGGGTTTTTCGTGCCGTTTGATGATGTTCAGGCCCTCGACGAACACGCGGCTCTTCCTCGGGTCGGTGCGGAGCACTTTGCCGGACTTGCCGCGGTCCTTGCCGCTGATGATCACGACCTGGTCGTCGCGACGGATGCGCATGGTCTTCGCCATCAGAGGACCTCTGGTGCGAGCGAGATGATTTTCATGAAGTTGCGGTCGCGAAGTTCGCGGGCGACGGGGCCGAAGATGCGGGTCCCGCGCGGGTTGTTGTTCGCGGGGTCGATCAGCACGGCGGCGTTCTCGTCGAACGAGATGTAGGTGCCGTCCGGACGCGAGAGCGCCTTTTTGGTCCGCACGACGACCGCCTGGACGACCTCGCCCTTGCGGACGCCGCCCTGCGGGCTGGCCGATTTGACCGTCGCCGTGATGACGTCGCCGACCGAGGCGTAACGACGGTGCGAGCCGCCTTTGACGCGGATGCAGAGCAGTTCGCGGGCGCCCGAGTTGTCGGCGACTTTGAGGCGGGACTCTTGCTGGATCATCTGGACTACCTCGCCTTCTCGACGACGTCGACGAGACGCCAGCGCTTGGTCTTCGACAGCGGACGGGTCTCGACGATACGGACCATGTCGCCCTCGCCGGCCTCGTTGCGCTCGTCATGCGCGTGCAACGTGCGCGAGCGGCGGACGATCTTCTCGTAAGTCGGGTGACGACGGGCGATGTCGATGCGGACGGTGATCGACTTGTCGCCTTTGTTGGAGACGACGATGCCCTGGCGGACCTTGGCGGCGTTCGCCTCGCGCTCGGCGACCGGCGTGCCGGTGCCCGGCTTGTGCTCGGCCTTCATCGCGGCGCGTTCTTTGCGCCGTTCGTTCGCCTTCTGCTTGCGAACTGCCTCGCGGTCGCCGATCCGCTCCTCGGTAGTCCGCTGCGGGCCGGCTTTGTGCGGCTCGCGCGACTTGAGGACGCGGAGTCGCTCCTTCCGCGGCAGGTCGTCGAGCGGGTCCGGCTCAGCCAGCTCCGGCTCGGGAGCGGCGGGCGCTGCGGGAGCAGCCTCGGCGGCAGGGGCCTCGGTGGCCTGAGTCTCCTCGGCCTGCGGCTCCTCAGTCGTCTCGGTTTTCTCGGTGCTCTCGTCGCTCATATCCGTCGCGTCTCTTTCTCCACATCGATACTGCGCTCGCGGGCCACGGTGATCAGCCGCGCGATGTCGCGTTTGGCCTGGCCCAGCCGAGCCGTGTTCTCGAGCTCGCCAGTGGCTTGCCGGAAGCGGAGGTTGAAGGCCTCTTCCTTGGCGTCGATCAGTTTCGCCACCAGCTCGTCGTCTTTCAGATTGTGCACATCAGCCGATTTCATTGCCCCTCGGCCCCCTCACGCTTGACGAATTTCGTTCTAACGGGAAGCTTGTGACCGGCCAGGCGCAGTGCTTCGCGCGCCAGCTCCTCGGGGACGCCGGCGAGCTCGAACATGACCTTGCCCGGCTTCACCACGGCGACCCAGCCCTCGGGGTTGCCCTTGCCGGAACCCATTCGAGTCTCGGCCGGCTTCTTCGTGTACGGCTTGTCGGGGAAGACGTTGATCCAGACCTTCCCGCCACGTTTGATCTTGCGGGTCATCGCGATACGGGCTGCCTCGATCTGACGGTTGGTGAGCCAACCGCGGTCGATCGTCTTGAGCCCGTACTCGCCGAAGGCGACGGTGCTGCCGCCCTTGGTGTCGCCGCGCATGCGGCCGCGGAACTGTTTGCGGTGCTTGACCCGTTTCGGCATCAACATCAGCGACCACCTCCAGCGGGTCCACGATTGCCACTTCCACCGCGATTGCCGCCGCCGGGTCCACCGGGACCACGACCGCCGCCACCGCCACCGGGACCGCCGGGGCCACGACCGCCGCCGCCACCCGGGCCACGACCACCGCCGCCGCCGCCGGGACCACGACCGCCGCCGGGTCCGCCC
>JAOPZF010000063.1 GCA_025964255.1 Solirubrobacterales bacterium
GCCAGGGCGACGCCGAAGACGACCAGGCAGACGACGATGCGGTGACGGAGCTCGTCGAGGTGGTCGACGAGGCTGAGCTGGTCTTCGTGGGAGACCGCCCGGACGCGGCGCGGCATCCCTCCGGACCTCAGACTTTGCTGTCGGGGCCGGCCTCGACCTTGTCGGCTTCGATCCGATGGGTCGTCGCCGGTTTGACTTGCGTGGTGGTGACCTTGGGGGGGGCGATCGGTTTCGCCGCCTCCTCCTGGGTGTCCTCGTCATGGTGGTCACCGGTGACCGAGTCTTTGAACTCGCGGATCCCTTTGCCGAGGCTGTTGCCGAGCTCCGGCAGGCGTTTCGGGCCGAAGACCACCAACGCGATGATGAGCACGACGATGATCTCCAGGGGGCCGATATTTCCGAGCATCTCGTGAATGGTAACGAGACGGGGCCGTTCGTGGATCAGCTGTAGCGCTGGACCACGCCGTCGGCGACCAACTCGAGCAGCCGGCGCTGTTCGGCGCCGAAGCCCGTGGCGCCCAAAGTGCGCTTCCCGGCGGCGACCAGATCGAGCGCCCGCGCCCGCACCGTGCCCAGCGCCCCGGTCGCCGCGATCCGTTCGCAGACCTCCTCGGCGCTCCCCGCGTCGAGCCCGCGGAGGTCGATCTCTCGCAGGGTCGGGTCTTGCTCGGCGGCGACGATCAGCGGCAGGTTGACGGTGCCGTCGAGCAGGTCGGTGCCGCGAGCCTTGCCGGTCCGCTCGGGCGGGCCGGTGACGTCGAGGACGTCGTCGAGGAGCTGGAAGGCGAGGCCGACCTCGGTGCCGAACTGGCGCAACCCGGGGTCGTCGTGGCCGAGCGAGACCGCGCACTCGAAGAGCGCCGCGGTCTTCAGCCGGCAGCGCTGGAGGTAGCGCTCTTCGGTGATCGTGAGGTCGAAGGCGTCCTGGCGCTGGGCGAGCTCCCCGCGCGCCAGCGCGACGGCCGCGTTGGCGAGCAGCAGTACGGCGCGCTCGTCGCCCGCCTCGCTGAGCAGCGCGAAGGCGCGCGAGAGCAGCAGGTCGCCGGTCGCCAGCGCCCGCCCGCGGCCCGAGGTCGCCGCGACGGTCGCCAGGCCGCGGCGGAGCGGCGCCTCGTCGAGCACGTCGTCGTGGACCAGCGTCGCCATGTGGACGAGCTCGATCGCGGTCGCCGCCCGAACCGCCGCCGCGCCGCCGGCCTCGCCCGCGCAGAGCAGGACGAGCATCGGCCGCAGCCGCTTGCCGCCGGCCGCGAGGGTGGCACCGGCGTCCTCGCCGAGCGGCCCGCCCCAGCCCGAGATCGATTCGCGCAGCCGTTCCTCGACCTCGCCGAGTCGCGCCGGGAGCCAACGCTGGGAGGCGTCGAGGACCGCCGTCACCGGCGGCGGCACAGCCGAGCCGGGAGACATCAGTGCCGATCCAGGGTCCCGCGCGTGCGGCTGGCGAGTGCCGCACCGAGCGGGGCTAGGACGAAGGGAGGCCTGATGGCAGAGCCATTTGGCCGACTGAGGACGACGCCCAGCGAAGTGTGTGCGGTGCCGCCAGGCGCGCGTGGGGGGCGCTGGATCGGCACTAAACTCCCGTGGGCTTCTTGGCGCCGCTGTGGATCGCGATGATCCCGCCCGCGAGGACGGTGTAGCGGATCGCCGTGAAACCGGCCCGGTCCATCTTCTCGGCGAGGCCCCGGGGCGTGGGGAAGCTGCGCACCGACTCGGGCAGGTAGCTGTAGGCCTCGGGCTCGTCGGAGAGCGCGCCGAGCAGCGGCACGATGCGGTCGAACCAGAGCGAGAAGAAGACGGAGAGCGGCGGCCGGGTCGGCTGCGTGATCTCGAGGATGACCAGCCGACCACCGGGCTTCAGCACCCGCGCCATCTCGCGCAGGCCGCGGTCGAGGTCGGCGAGGTTGCGGGCGCCGAAGCCGACCGTGACCGCGTCGAAGCGCTCGCCGTCGTAGGGCAGCTCGAGCGCGTCGGCCCACTCGAAGCGAACCCCGCGGGTCTCCCGCTCGGCGGCCTTCTCGCGCGCCAGGTCGAGCATCGGCTCGGAGAAGTCGCAGCCGACCACGCGGCCCTCGGGGGCGACCCGGCGGGCCAGCTCGAAGGCGAGGTCGCCGGTGCCGCAGCAGACGTCGAGCGCCGACTCGCCCGAGGCGAGGCCGGTCGCATCGGCGGCGCGCTCGCGCCAGCGGTGGTGAAGCCCCGCCGTCATCACGCTGTTCAAAGTGTCGTAGTGACCGGCGACGCGGTCGAACATCCGATTTACCTGCCCGGGGAAGTCGGGCGAGGAGCGGTTGTCGTTGATCGTGTCAGCCATTGCTAGACGAGCGAAAACCAAGCAGGTCGGGGGACGCAGGTGAGAGCGTCGCAGCGAGCGTAGCGAAGCTACGTGAGCGAGGCGCGACGCCGAGGACCCCGAGATGCGCCGGTTTGCAGCCGTCTAGTGCAACGAGGAGAGGAAGTCGGCAAGCTCGTTCAGCTTCTTTTTCGGAAGTTCGCGGAACGAGGGCATGATGCTGGGGCCGATTTCGACCGAACGGACGATCGCCGCTCGCGGGATCCGGGAGCCGATGTGGGTCAATTCGGGACCCGGCCCGTTGTTGCCGTTCTCGCCAAGTTTGTGGCAGGCGAGGCAGCCCGACCCGGCCACCACCTCGGACCCGGCCTTGTATTGGGGCGCGACCTTCATGTCGATCTCGGTAGGCGAACCAGCCGTTGCGCCGGAGAAGGTCAGATAGCCCATCGCGAGGATCGTCAGGATCCCGGCGGTGGTCGCAAGGGGACGGCGCTCAGGGCGACGCTCGGCACCGCGGTCGTAGAACGGCAGCAGCAGGAGCGCGACCATGCAAAAGGTTGGGATCCCGATCGTCGCGATCGGCACCAGCTCCGGCGGTTTGATCAGACGCAGGAGCTCGAAGAGGAAGAAGAAGTACCACTCGGGCCGCGGCACGTAGGTCGTCGTCGTCGGGTCGGCCTTCGGGCCCTGCTCGGCGCCGAGGAGCAGCGACATCGCGATGATGACGCCGACGACGATCAGCATCATCACCGAGTCCTTCAGCACCGCGTAGGGGAAGAACGGCTTCCCCTTCTTCTTGAGGATCTCGTATTCCTCGAGGTATTCCTGCTTCTGCTGCGGCTTCATCAGGCGTGCGCCGTTCCATCGCCGGGGCCGGTGTCGAGCTGGACGCCGGCGATCGTCGAGGCGCCACCTGGCCGGTAGCCGTTGCCGGAGACGCCTGCCTCCAGGTTCGAAGTCGGCTCGACGACGCGCGGTTTTTCAGCTTTGGTCCAGGGCGGGGCGGTGGTGCCGAGCTTCACGACCAGGTACATGTGGGCGCCGATCAGGGCGATGATCGCCCCTGGCAGGAGCAGCATGTGGATCGCGTAGAAGCGCGACAGCGTCGTCGCCCCGACCTCGGGGCCGGCCCGCAGGAAGTCGCTCAGGTACGGGCCGACGATCGGGCCGGTGCCGTTGATGTTGATGCCGACGATCGAGGCCCAGTAGGAGCGCTGGTCGAACGGCAGCAGGTAGCCGGTGAAGGCCATCGTCATCGTCAGGATCAGCAGCACCACGCCGATCACCCAGTTGAGCTCGCGCGGGTACTTGTAGGCGCCGAAGAAGAAGGTCCGCGCCATGTGGAGGAAGATCAGGATCACCATCACCGACGCGCCCCACTTGTGCATCCCGTGCACGAACTGGCCGAGGAAGACGTCGTTGTTGATGTGGGCGATCGAGGTGTAGGCCTGGGTCGTCGACGGCGTGTAGAACATCGCCAGGAAGACGCCCGTGATCGCCTGCACGACGAAGGCGATCAGGGTCGCCGAGCCGAGCGTGTAGAACCAGTTGGTCCCTTTCGGCACCTTGCGGAAGAGCATCCCGGTGAGGAAGCTGCTCGCCGCCATCCGCTGGTCGACCCAGGCGAGGGCCTCGGTCGGCGCTTCCAGCGCCTGCTCGCCGAGCCGGCCGAACTCGGTCTGCTGTTCCGGCGGGCTGTCCTTCAGGTCCCGCGGCGCCGGGGTTTTCGGCACGCCCTTCTCACCGGGCTTCGGCGTTTTCCGCAGCGGTGCGGGGACGAGTAGGTCGGAAAGCTTGGGCATCAGGGAGCCGGGAAGGTAGAGGGCCGCGGCGGGTAGAGGTATTCCCAGATCCCGCCGGTGAACTCTCCGGGGTCGCGGGCACGCACCGGCTTCAGCTGCGAAGTCACGCTGTAACGCGGACCGACTTCGACCTGGCCTTTGGTGACGCGGGTCTGGAAGCGATCGAGCGGGCGCACCGGCGGGCCGCCGATCCGCTTGCCCTGGAAGTCGTAGACCCCGCCGTGGCACGGGCAGATGAAGTTGCCCGCCGCCTGCACGAAGCGCACCGGGCAGCCGAGGTGGGCGCAGCGATTGGAGACGGCGATGTACTGCCCGGGTTCCTCACCCAGTTCCTTCGAGCTTTTGCGCACGTAGGCGGTCGTCTTGCCGATGTCGCCGATCCCGGGCGTTTCGGTGAAGACGACTTGCGCGTAAGTGTCTTCGGTGAAGTTGCCGGTCGGGCCGATGGCCTCCCAGCGTTCCTTGCCGCGGTGGAAGATCGGGGCGACGGCGAAGCCGACGGCGGGAAGGATGATCGCGGCGCCGGCGAGGCCGCCGATGGCCTGGGCAGCGATCGTGAAGACCTTGCGACGGGTCAGCGACTCACCCTCGAAATAGCCGGGGGGAGGCGGTTCCGTCCGCACCTGCTCGGGAGCCCGGTAAGGCTCGTTGATCTTGTCCGCGTCGTCTGCCACGTTCAGGTCGCCGTTAGGCAGCGCGCAGTCTATTGAAAAGGGGGAGCGCCGCGGATGCCGCATCGCCGGCGACTTGTGACGTATTTGACGACCTGCCTGGCCGGCCCGCTCGCCGTGCTGATCACGCTGACGTTCCTGGCCGGTTCCGCGGGGGGCGAGACGGTGCGGCAAGGCGCCTTGCAAGTGTCCTTCGGCGGCTCGGTATCGCCGTCGTCCTTGCCGCGGACGGGAACGACGCCGGTCGCGGTGACGATCCGCGGCCATGTCCGCGCGCTCGCCGGCGGGCCTCCCCCGAGCCTCCGGCGGATCGCGATCGAAGTGAATCGGGTCGGCGTCCTCGACCGCGTCGGCCTGCCGACCTGTCCGCTGGGACGACTCCGCGCCTCGAGCACGGCCAACGCGCTGGCCGCCTGCCGCGGCGCGCTGGTCGGCGAAGGGCACGTCGGCGGCGTGCTCGTCCTCCCCGAACAGGAACCGACTCCGTTCGGCGGCCGCGTCGTCGCCTTCAACGGCCGACTGCCCGACGGGCGCCCGGCGATCCTCGCCCACCTCTTCACCAGCCGGCCCGCGCCGCTGACCTTTGTCCTCGCCTTCGCCCTCGGTCACGCCCGCGGCACCTTCGGCACGCGGTTGGTCGCCACCGTTCCGGCGCGCACGCGCCAGACCGCCCACATCACCTCCTTCGCCCTGCGCCTGGGCCGCGTCTTCTCGTTCGCGGGCGAACGGCGCGGCTTCCTCAGCGCCGGTTGTCCGGCTCCGGAAGGGTTCGCCGGCGCCACCTTTCCCCTTGTAAGGGCGAGCTACGGATTCGTCGGCGAGAAGACCGTCGCCGACACCCTGGTGCGGACCTGCCACGCCCGCGGCTGACCCCGCCTGGATCGATCACGGTCTGCGTCGATTCCGTGCCTGCCGCTAAAGGTTTCTCAACGAACGGGCGACAAAGCGGCCATGACGAATGCCGCGGTACTTAAGAGACCCCTGCCCGCTCGCCGCCTGGTCGGCCTGATTGCCGCACTGGTCGCGCTCAGCGCGCTGGCCCTACCGGCCCTCGCCGCGGCTCGCCCGACGGCCACGCGCCTGCCGAAGCCGGCGGTCCTCACCTTCAAAGTCGCCAAGGTCGGGCAGCCCGGCAACCACGCCGTCGCGATCGTCCCTTTCACCTCGGCGCTCTACTCCAACTGCTCGGAAGCGCCCGCCAACCCGACGGCGCCCGGCACCAAGCTTCCCGACCCCTGCCAGGAAGTCGGCAGCGTCGGCTACGAATACGGGATCGGCGAAGGCGAAGTGACGGTCGAACAGTACGTCGCCTTCCTCAACACGGTCGATCCGTTCGGCCGTAACCAGATGAAGCTCTACTCGCCGGACGAGAGCGGCACCGCCTGGCCGCGCTTCGGCGAGATCGACTATTCGGGGCTCGCCCGCGCCGGCAAGCACTACACCGCCGCGGCGCCCGAATGGAACGACAAGCCCTACGGCTTCGCCAACTTCCTCCGTGCCGCCCGCTTCGACAACTCGGTCGCCAACGGCAAGATCCTCTCGAAGAGCGAATTGACGCTCGGCTCCGGCAACGAAGAATTCAAGTACGTCACCTACAAGGTGGCGCTCTCCCGCAAAACCGGGACCGGCATGTACGACATGCACAAGCGCGCCCCGGTGCGGACCTCGGAATCCGGCTTCGTCATCCCCAGCCAGAACGAGTGGATCAAGGCCGCCTACTTCGACCGCACCGGCGGCGGCACCTACTCCTACTGGTGGTACCCGACCAACGTCGGCAGCCCGTTCTTCGAAGGCGGCTCGCCGACCCAGGTGACGCTCAACCCGACCAACGGCGACGTCACCAACGCCGGCGGCGGCGCGACGGTGGCCAACTTCCACGCCGAAGGCCAGGAAGCGCCGTTCTGGTGCCCGTCGAACCAGACCCTGGAAGCCTGCGAAACGGTCAACCCCCTGCACCTGCCGCCGAACGCCTACAAGAAAGCCTTCCAGGGCAGCCTCAGCACGGTCGGCCAGGCCGGGGTCTACGGGCCTTGGGGCACGCTCGAACAGGGCGGCAACGCGGTCGAGTGGACCGACACGATCACCCCGGCTCCGTTCGGGGCCAAGGGCCACCGCGTCTGGCGGCGCCTCCACGGCGGCGTCCCCAACGCGCCGAAGTACCAGCTCTGGCTCTCGGCGGTCGGCCTGCAGCCACAGAACAACGAATTCTTCGTCGCGACCTACCCGTGGCTCGGGTTCCGGATCGGCGTGATCGGGAGCGCTCTCAATGGTCGCGGCTAAAGGAAAGGTCCGGTCCCCGGTGAACACTCCTAACCCTATGCGCGCTCGTCAGCTGTCATTCGCCGTCCTGATCGCGATCGTCGCGGGGCTCGTCCTCGCGGCGGGCGCCTCGGCGAAACCGGCGAAACCGTCCAAAGAATCCGGCAGCACCGAACACGTGCAGCCGCCGGCCGAAACGACCGAAGGGGCGCTCGAACAGCTCCCCGGCCGGCTCGGCTGCCTCTCCTCGGGCAAGGCTTCGAAGAAGGCCTGCGGCAAGGCGCGGGCGCTGAAAGGCGCCGGCCCGGGGGTCGGGTCGCGAGCGATCGCGATCAGCCCCGACGGGCGCAACGTCTACGTCGCCGCCTCCGGCAGCAACTCGATCGCCGTCTTCGACCGCTCGCGGTCGACCGGCGCGCTGACCCAGCCGAAGGGCAAAGCCGGCTGCGTCTCCGCGATACCCGGCAAGGCCAAAGGCGCGCAGGGCTGCGGCCTCGCGATCGGCCTGCTGGCACCGAACTCGGTCGCCGTCAGCCCGGACGGGCGCAACGTCTACGCGACCACCCGCGACGGCTCCTCGGTCGTCACCTTCCTCCGCAACCGCCGCACCGGCGAGCTGCGCCAGCTACCGCCGAGCGCGTCGGGCTGCATCTCCGGCCTGCCCATCCCCGGCTGCACCGCGGGCCGGGCGCTGAAGTGGCCGGACGTCGTCGTCGTCTCCCCCGACGGGAAGAACGTCTACGTCGGCGACTTCGCCGGGAGCGGCGTCACGTCGTTCTCCCGCGCCGGCA
>JAOPZF010000162.1 GCA_025964255.1 Solirubrobacterales bacterium
GGCGGGCAGGTTCCGCCACGGGGGTCGGGGGCGGCGGCGCAGTCGCCGATCGCCCAGACCGAGCCCAGGCCCTCCACGCGCAGGTGGCTGTCGACCGGCACCCGACCGCGCTCGTCGAGCGGCACGTTCAGATTTCTGAGGACCGGCGCCGGGGTGACGCCCGCGGTCCAGACAACAGTCTTCGTCGGCACGATCTCCCCGGTCGAGAGGGTGATCGAGTTCGGGGTGACCTCTTTCAGCTGGGTCTCCAGCTTGATGTCGATGCCGCGGCCGCGCAGCTCGCGCAGAGCGTAATCGGCGAGGTCCTGGTCGATCTCCGGCAGCACCCGCGGCGCAGCCTCGACCAGCATCCAGCGCATTCCATGCAGACGGGCGCGCGGGTAGCTGTCCATCGCGTCGGCGGCGAAGTCCTGGAGCTCGGCCAGCGCCTCGAGGCCGGCGTAACCGCCGCCGACGAAGACGAAGGTGAGAAGTTCCTCGCGCCGCTGGTGATCACCGGTCGCGTTCGCTTCCTCGAGGTTCTCGATCACCCGGTTGCGCAGGACGATCGCGTCGGCGAGGCCCTTGAAGCCCATCGCGTTGTCGGTCAGGCCGGGGATCGGCAGCGTCCGCGAGACCGAGCCGAGCGAGAGCAGCAGCTGGTCGTAGGGGATCGTCTCTTTGGCGCCGCTGTTGGCGTGCAGTTCGATCGTCTTCGCCTCGGGGTCGTGGCCGGCGATCTCACCGAGGCGTAGGTAGGTGCGCTTGAGGATTTCGCGCAGCGGCGTGACCACGTGCCGCGGCTCGAGCGTCCCGGCCGCGGCCTCGGGCAGAAACGGCGAGTAGGTCGCGTAGTTGGTCTCGTTGATGAGCATCAGCCGCGCCGACTGCTTCGGCATGACCTTCTCGAGCTCCCGCGCTGCCGCGAGACCTCCGAAACCACCTCCGGCGATGACGATGTTCCAAGCCATGGCACGAAGCTAGCAGCTTGTGACAGCGTGTTACAAAGTGCGATCCGTCACTCGACGGGTCGCCGATCCGCGACGGCTCAGAGGTCGAGCTGCTCGCGGATCAGGCGATTGACCTCGCCGCCGTCGGCGCGGCCCTTCGTCTCCCGCATCACAGCGCCGACAATCGCCCCGATCGCCCTGCCGTTGCCGGAGCGGATCTGCTCGGCGGCCGCCGGATCGCCGGCGATCGCGGCGGCGACGATGCCGGCCAGCTCGCCGTCATCTCCCCCCATCTGGGCGAGTCCTTCGCGCTCGATGATCTCCTTGACGTCAGCGTCGCGGTCGGCGACGAGGATCGCGAGCACCTGTTTACCACCCGCGTGGGAGACCGTTTTCGCGACAACGGCATCGATCAGGTCGGCAAGCGGCTTCGCTTCCGGGCGTTCGGCGTCGTCGGAGGCGCGCAGCGCGGCGGTCAGGTCGCCGGTCACCCAGTTGGCGACGACGCGCGGCTCGGCGGCGTCACCGGCCTCTGCGACGACGGCCTCGAAGTACTCGGCCTGGTCGGGGTCGCCGGCGAGCAGGCGGGCCTGCGCCTCGTCGAGCCCCAGCTCCGATTCGTAGCGCGCGATCCGCGCCGCGGGCAGCTCCGGCAGCGAGGCGCGTGCCTCCTCCAGCATCGCCTCGGTCGGCACGATCGCGACCAGGTCGGGCTCGGGGAAGTAGCGGTAGTCGTGGGCTTCCTCCTTCGAGCGCAGCGAGGTCAGGTCGCCGCTCGTCGGGTCGAAGTGGAGCGTCTCCTGTTCGACCGTCCCCCCCGCGCCGATGATGTCTTTCTGGCGTTCGAGCTCGGCCTCGATCCCGCGCTGCAGGAAGCGGAAGCTGTTCATGTTCTTCAGCTCGGTCTTGACCCCGAGCTCGGCCTGGCCGGCCGGGCGCACCGACACGTTGGCGTCGACCCGCAGGCTCCCCTCCTCCATGTTCACGTCGGAGACGCCGAGCTGGCGCACCGTCTCGCGCAAGAGCCGCGCCCACTCGGCCGCTTCGGCGGCGCCGCGCAGGTCGGGCTCGGTGACGATCTCGACCAGCGGCGTGCCGCCGCGGTTGAAGTCGACGAGCGAGGCGGAGGAGCCCGCGATCCGCCCGGAGGAGCCGACGTGGATCGTCTTCGCCGCGTCCTCCTCGAGGTGGGCGCGGGTGATGCGGATGTCGCCGAGCTTCCCTTCGCCGCAGATCGGGATGTCGTACTGACTGATCTGGTAGGCCTTCGGGTTGTCGGGATAGAAGTAGTTCTTGCGGTGGAAGATCGAGCGCGGCGAAATAGCGCAGCCGAGCGCCATCCCGATCTTCAGCGCGAAGCGGATCGCCTCCTCGTTCGGCACCGGCAGCACCCCCGGGTGGGCGAGGCAGATCGGGCAGGTGTGGACGTTCGGCTCGTCGCCGAAGGAGAGCGCGCAGCCGCAGAACATCTTCGTCCGCGTCGCCAGCTGGACGTGAATCTCGAGCCCGATGACGGCCTCCAACTCAGCCACGGGAACCTCCCTTCCACGGGGCGGCGTCACCGACAGCGGCGGCGAAGCCGAGCGCGCCCTCGAGCGCGTGGGCGACCTCGAGCAGCTTCTGCTCGCCGAAGGCGGGGGCGGCGATCTGGAAGCCGACCGGCAGCTTCGGCGCGCCCTCGCCGGCGCCCTCCGGCGCCGCCAGCCCGGCCGGGATCGCGATCGCCGGGATCCCTGCGAGGCTCATCGGCACGGTGAAGAAGTCGTTCAGATACATCGACATCGGATCGGCCGTCTTCTCGCCGAGGCCGAAGGCGACCGAGGGCGAGGTCGGCGTGATCACGAAGTCGACGGCCTCGAAGGCGGCGTCGAAGTCCTGGGCGATCCGCGTGCGGACCTTCTGGGCCTGGCCGTAATAGGCGTCGTAGTAGCCGGAGGAGAGCGCGTAGGTGCCGAGCATGATCCGCCGCTTCACCTCGGCGCCGAAGCCCTCCGAGCGCGTCGCCTCGTACATCTCGAGCAGGTCGCCGTCGCCGCCCGCGCGTTTGCCGTAGCGGACGCCGTCGTAGCGGGCCAGGTTCGAGGACGCCTCGGCCGGGGCGATCACGTAATAGGCGGAGATGCCGTGCTCGGCGTGCGGCAGGCCGATCTCGGCGATCTCGCCCCCGAGCTCTTCGATCCGTGCCACGGTCGCCTCGAAGACGGCGCGCACGCCGGGGTCGAGGGCGGCCTCGCCGAGCTCACGCGGGACGCCGAAGCGCAGGCCCTTGAGGTCGACCCGTCTGGGCAGCTCGATCCCGCCCGCGATCCCGACCGAGGTCGAGTCGCGCGGGTCCACCCCCTGCATGACAGAGAGGAGCAGCGCCGCGTCGGTTACGTCACGGGTCAGCGGCCCGCACTGGTCGAGCGAGGAGGCGAAGGCGATCATGCCGAAGCGGGAGATCGCGCCGTAGGTCGGTTTGAGGCCGACGATGCCGCACAGCGCGGCGGGCTGGCGGATCGAGCCGCCGGTGTCGGTGCCGAGCGCCGCCGGGGCGAGGCCGCCCGCGACCGCCGCCGCCGACGAGCTGAACGCCTTCACTTGGGTGGCCGACGCGACCCCGGATCTCGGCGACGCCGCCCAGCGGCCGCTCCGGGGCGTGCCGCTTGCCGTGAAGGACCTGTTCTGCACCGCGGGTGTCCCGTCGCAGGCCGGCT
>JAOPZF010000180.1 GCA_025964255.1 Solirubrobacterales bacterium
CGACGATCGCCCGCTCACCGTCGAGCTTGCGCTCGAAGATCCAGCCCGGGTCGTCGAACGCCTGGGCCGTCAGCTTCGCTTTCATCGGCTCACCCTGGACCGCCATGGCGGGAGCGTACCCCGGCGCGCAAGCCGCGACACGCGGGCCGGGCTATGCTCGCGGCATGTCAGACGAGACGCCGGAAGAGATTCTCGAAGAGGCCGAACTGGAGGCCAACGCCGACCCGGGTTTCAAGGAGGGCGACGAGGTCTGGGTCGAGGACGCGGACGGCAAGCGCCACCCCGGCGTCTTCGTCGGGATGAACGAAGCTGCAGGCTGGTTCGGCGGTGGGCCCAGCGCCTACGTCGTCCACCCCGAAGCCCATCAGGCGGAGGTCGTCTCGCTCTTCCGCCTCACCCCGAGGCGGTAGCTCCGGGCGCGGGAACCAGAAAGGGCGGCACCGACGATCGACGCCGGCACCGCCCTTCGAACTACCTCCGGTGGGGATCGGTCAGCAGGTCACGCCTTTCGAGTTTTCCGGCAGTTTCGGCAGGAACCCGCCGAGCACCAGGTTGAGCGCGCCGGTGAGTTCGCTGACACCGGCCGTCAGCTGATTCGCCTGGGTGCTGACTTCGTTCAGCGCCGAGCACTGGCCGGTGACTTTGCCGGCGAGCGTGGCCACCGAGGTGACTGCTTTGCCGGCTTCGTTCGTTGCCGTTTCGGCGGTGGTCTTGGCGGAGTTGGCGGTCGCCAGCGCCGTGCTGACCCCACCGGAGAGCGTCGACACCTCGTTGGTCAGTGTTTCGATTTCTCTGGTCTGCGAGGCGATCACTTCTTTGAGCTGGTTTTCGACCGTTGCGTCGGAGCCTTTTTCTCCCGGTGCGCCGTTGGAACCGTTCGAGCCGTTGGTGCCGTTGGCGCCGGCCAAGCCTTGCGGCCCAGCGTCACCTTTCGCACCGGCGGCGCCGGTGATATTCCAGTCCAAGGCCTTCCAGCCGCGCTTGGTGTTGCATTTCTGGGTCGGGCCCGCGATGCGGATCATGCCCCGCTGGGCCGACTTGCCCTTCACCTTCATGCACGCGTGGACCACACCGTTTTGGACCGACCGCGAGGAGGCGGCGGATGCGAGTGGAGCAACGAAGAGCCCGAGCGCGACGAGGAGGACGGGGACGAGGGGAGCGATCAGCTTGTTCTTCATTCCCCGGTGTTCGGCAGTGCCGGGGCAAACCTGAAGCGAGTTCGGTAGTAGCGCGGTATCAGTTCCCGGCGGCATTGCCCGGCGCGTGCCCGTTCCCGTGCGCAGTCTTCACCAGACGCGGGCGGTACCGGTAGCCGACGCCGCGCACCGTCTCCACCGGGTCGACGTGGGCGGCGCCGCCGAGCTTGCGGCGCAGGTAGCTGACGTAGAGCTTCACCTCGTCGCGCTCGCGGATCCGGTCGCCCCAGACCAGTTCGAGCAGCTGGCCGTGGCCGAGGACGCGGCCCGGGTTTTCGGCGAAGGTCGCGAGCATGCGGAACTCGATCGGGGTCAGCGCGACCTCGTGGCCGAGGACGGAGACGCGATGCCGGACCCGGTCGATCTCGAGGAACTCGTCGGTGAGCACGACCGGTCGCAGGTCGCCCTGGCGCGGGCGTCGCATCAGGGCTTCGATCCGCGCCTCGAGTTCGGCGGGCGGCGGCGGCTTCGAGACGCAATCGTCGGCACCGGTGCGCAGCGCCTCGATCCGATCCTCCTCGCCGTCCGCGGTGAGCGCGATCAGCGGCACGTCGGAGAGCGCGCGGATCGTCGCCAGGACCTCGAGCCCATCGGCCTCGGGCAGCTCGAGATCGAGCACGACCAAGTCGGGCTGGCGCTCGTAAAAAGCGCGCAACCCATCGTTGCCATTGTCGGCACGGACCAGCTCGGCCCTGGCTCTCTCCGAAAGCCCTCGCAGCGCAGCACTCTCTCCGAGGTCTCGCCCGATCGCCAGCACCTTGCGCCTTCCGTCGCCAGGGGCTCTCGATAGCGATTCCAATTTGTAACTCGAATCTCTAGTAGTCAGTACGGGTTGTCAAGGCTTTCGAGGGAACGTGTCGGTTTCGAACTCTCTCGTTCGTCGCCCTGTATGAAGGGCCGATCGCAACCGCACCGGCCCACCCCAAGCACAGGAGGCACCCGATGAGATTCATGATGTTCATGTATCCGGAGATTTCGGAGGAGGACTGGAACCCCTCGGCTGACGATGTCGCGGCGATGAACCGCTACAACGTCGAGCTGCGCGAAGCCGGGATGCTGCTCGCGCTCGATGGGCTGCGGCCGCCGTCGGACGGCGCCTCGGTCGTCTTCGAGGGGCGCGAGGCGCGGGTCGTCGACGGGCCGTTCGCCGAGGCCAAGGAGGTCGTCGGTGGCTACTGGATCATCCAGGCGCGCTCGAAGGAGGAGGCGGTCGAGTGGGCGAAGCGCTGCCCCGGGGTCGACTGCCGGGTCGAGGTGCGGCCGATCTGGGAAATGGAGGACTTCTCGCCCGAGATCAAAGAGGCCCTGAAGGTGTACGACGAGGACCTGCACCCGGGGGTCTGATGGCGGAGTCCGCCGATACCAGGGCGGCGGTCGAGGCGGTCTGGCGGATCGAGTCCGCCCGCCTCGTCGCCGGCCTGGCGCGGCTGGTCCGCGACGTCGGGCTGGCCGAGGACCTGGCGCAGGACGCGCTGGTCGCGGCGCTCGAGGCCTGGCCGCGGACCGGCGTCCCCGACAACCCCGGCGCCTGGCTGATGGCGACGGCGAAGAACCGCGCGATCGACCTCTCGCGGCGCGCATCGAACTACGAGCGAAAGCGCGAAGAGATCGCCCACGAGCTGGGGCTGATGATGGCGATGGAGGGCGCCTCACCGGCGGGCGCGGCCGAGGACGAGGTCGGCGACGACCTGCTGGCGCTGATGTTCACCTGCTGCCATCCGACGCTCGCCACCGAGGCGCGGGTCGCGCTCACGCTGCGCCTGCTCGGCGGGCTGACGACGGCGGAGATAGCCCGCGCCTTCCTCGTCGCCGAGCCGACCGTGACGCAACGGCTGACGCGGGCGAAGCGGACCCTGCGCGAGGTCCGCGCCGACTTCGAGGTGCCCGCCGGGGCGGCGCTACAGGAGCGGCTCCCCGACGTGCTCGAGGTCGTCTACCTGATCTTCAACGAGGGCTACGCGGCGAGCTCCGGCGAGCGCTGGGTGCGGACCGAGCTCTGCGAGGAAGCGCTGCGACTGGGCCGGATCCTCGCCGCGCTGGCGCCGCGCGAGCCGGAGGCGCACGGGCTGATCGCGCTGCTCGAGATCCAGGCCTCGCGCACGGCGGCGCGGATCGGGCCCGGCGGCGAGCCGGTGCTGCTGCTCGACCAGGACCGCTCGCGCTGGGACCCGCTGCTGATCGTCCGCGGCGTGGCGGCGCTGAAGCGGGCCGAAGAGCTGCCCGCGCCGCTCGGCCCGTACGGCCTGCAGGCGGCGATCGCGGCGTGCCACGGGCGGGCGCTCAAGGCGGAGGACACCGACTGGGTGCGGATCGCGGCGCTGTATGAGGCGCTCGCCGCCCTCTCCCCCTCGCCGATCGTCGAACTGAATCGGGCCGTCGCGATCGGCATGGCCTTCGGGCCGGAGGTCGGCCTGGCGCTGCTCGAACGCGTCGCCGACGAGCCCGCGCTACGCGGCTACCACCTGGTCCCGAGCGTCCGCGGCGACCTGCTCGCCAAATTGGGCCTCGCCACCGAGGCCGCCGCCGAATTCCGCCGCGCCGCCGAGCTCACCGAGAACGCCAGCGAGCGCCGCCTCCTCCTACGCCGCGCCTCCGGCGTCGAGGGCTGAGCCGCCGCGCGCCTGCGCGCGCCGAGGGCGAGAGCGGCGAAGGCGGAGGCGAAGAAGAGGCGACTGGCGACGGCGAGCCACGTGACCGTCGCCTGCCAGCCTGCGTCGCCGTGGCGTGAGTAGGCGAGGGCGGTCAAAGCTTCGCCGGCGGCGACAAGGAGGGTGGCGGCCACGGCGATGGCGCCGGCCGCGGCGACGCTGCGTTCGCGAGCGGCGAACGGCCGTTTCACGCCGCGGACGAACACCACCCCCGCGACCGCGGTGAAGAACGTTCCGACCGCCGCGACCAACGTGCCGATCGTCGCTTCATAGACCGCGTCGTTGGCGGAATAGAAGGTATGCAGGTAGAGCTCGCTGATGGTGACCGCCAGCGAAGCAACGACAAGAAGGATCGCGCCGAGCCAGAGGCGCGAGACCCGCGGCGCCCCTCGCTGTCCCTCGCCGAGCCCGGCGGCGACGACGCAGGCGCCGACGGCGAAGACCACCGTCCCGATCGCCCCCACGACGTAGTAGCGGTTGGTAGTCACCGTCGTGAATGTCGGCGAAGACCGCGATTATCCGCTCGATCCAGGCGGGGATGTAGAGGACGTAGGAGGTCGCGACGACGATGGCACCGAGCCGCAGACGCCACCAATCGATCTCGCGATCGAAGGCCGCCGCGAGAAGCAGCAAGCCGCAGGCGCCGACAAAATACGCGGCGACGAAGATGGCCGCGCTGGCGAGGTAGCCACCTCGCACAGTCTCGCCGGAGATGTTGATCACCTCGATGACGGAGAGCACCACGAGGATCAGCAAAGCCGCTCCCGCCGACGCCGCGGCCAGGCGATACCGGCGGTTGCGGGCGGCGAGCACGTGGTTCAGGAGGTGGCGGTGCCGGCGGCGAGGGAGCGCATGCCGTCGACCTCGAGGCGGAGCATGCGCCAGTCGTCGAGGCGAGCGGCACCGAGCTTGGCGTAGAAGTTCAGCGCCGGTTCGTTCCAGGTCAGCGCGCACCACTCGAGGCGGACGTGGCCGCGCTCGAGGGCGAGGGCCGCGAGGTGTTCGAGGATCTGCAGGCCGATGCCGCCACGGCGGCTCTCCGGCCGCACGTAGACATCCTCCATCCAGATCCCGGAGCGGCACTCGAAGGTCGAGAACGTGGTGTAGAAGAGCGCGTAGCCGACCGGCTCGCCGCCCGATTCCACGATCAGGGCCTCGGCGGCGCGGCTGTCGAAGAGCGAGGCGCGGAGGAGCTCCGGCGTGCCGACGACCTCGTCGCGCAGTTTCTCGTAGGTGGCGAGCTCACAGATCAGGTCGAAGATGAGCTGGACATCGTCCTCGGTCGCCGGGCGGATGGTGGCGGTGGTCGTCTCCTCGGGCACGTCCCGCAATCTAGATGAGCCGCTACTCGACCGGCTCGAGCCGCGGGTTCGGGCGCAGCTCGCGGCCGACCTTGCCCGCCGGGCGGCCGTCGAGCTCGACCACGTCGGCGGTGAAGTCGAAGGTGCCGCGGATCAGCGAGGAGCCGACGCCGTAGGAGTCGACCGGAGCGCCGACCGCCTCAAAGCGTTCGATCTTCTCCGCGTCGAAGCCGCCGGAGACGACGATCTTCACCCGCTGGTGGCCCGCCGCGTCGAGGCCGTCGCGGACCGCCTGCGCGAGCTCCGGGGGGACGCCGTGAAGCTGGTCGGCGTCGGGGCGATCGGAGAGGGCGATGTCGACCAGCTTCTCGGAGGTGTCGAGCCGCACGCCCCAGAGGTCCTCGCCGAGCGCGTCGGCGACCTTCACCGCCTCCCCCACCGAGTCGTTGTGGAAGTCGACCAGGCAGATGATGTTCGAGCGCGCGGCGAAGCGCTTCGCGTAGTCGCGGGCCGCCGCCACCGTGTCGCCGGCGTAGACGGCGATCAGCGCATGCGGGATCGTCCCCGTCCCACGCCCTCCCCACCACGAGGCGTTGGCGTCGGTAGAGACGCCGATCGCCCCGGCCACGTGCGCCGCCCAACCGTCGCCGGTCTGCACCAGCCAGTGGTCGTGGCGGGCGGGGAAGAAGAGCACCGACTTGCCGTCGGCGGCGTCGACGACGTGGCGCACGTTCGTCATCACCAGCGACCGGCGCGCCAGCGTCCCCAGGTAGACCGTCTCCAGGTGGGCGAAGAGGCTGTAGTCGCCCTCGATCGTCATCACCGTCTCCCACGGCTCGATCGGGTCGCCCTCGTGGAGCGCGTTGACCCGCAGCTGCGGCCAGCCGTCCTCCCAGCCGCCGCCGGGCAGCCGCCGCCCGGCGCAGAGTCGCAGCACCGCGACCGCCTCGTCGATCCCGCCGAGCAGCCCCTGGCGCTTGGCGAAGACCTGCATCGTCACCTGGGGGCGCTCGCCTTCGGCCTCGAGCAGCTCCTTGGTCAGGGCGAAGTAGGTGTCGGAGTAATAGGAGTCGCGGATTTTCTCGACCGGGAGGCGGAAGACCTCCGGCCGCAGCCGGCCGTCGCCTGTATCCGGGTCCGCCATCGGCCGATCATGCCGGCCGGCGGATTCCGGGTGCGGCGCTCGGGTAGGGTCCGCGACATGGGCGTGATCGATGACCTGGTCGCAAACAACGAGGCCTTCGCGGCGCAGGTCGAGGAGCGCCACCTGCCGGTCGAGCCGAGCAGCCACCTGGCGATCGTCACCTGCATGGACTCGCGGCTCGACGTCTTCGCCGCGCTCGGGCTGGGTGACGGTGAGGCGCACGTGCTGCGCAACGCGGGCGGCGTGATCACCGACGACGTGATCCGTTCCCTGGCGCTCTCGCAGCGCAAGCTCGGGACGCGCGAGGTGATGCTGATCCACCACGACGACTGCGGGCTGCAGAAGATCACCGACGACGGCTTCCGCGACGAGCTGCGCGCGGCGACCGGGGTCTCCCCGGCCTTCGCGATCGAGTCCTTCGTCGACGTCGAGGGCGACGTGCGGCAGTCGATTCTGCGCGTGCGGCGCTCCGACTTCCTCCCCTACCGCGACTCCGTGCGCGGCTTCGTCTACGACGTCGACACCCACGCGCTGCGCGAGGTGACGGTCGATGACGCGACCGGGAGCGAGGGCGCGGCGCCCGCCGGCGGCGATCCCGACCGCGTCTCCGTGGCGGCCAACCCGCCCGGCGAGGAGGTCGTCTGACCGTGGCCGAGGTCGCGCCCTACGGATCCTGGCGCTCGCCGATCGAGCCCGACGTGATCGCCAAGGGCGGCCGTCGACTCGGCTTCCCGGCGTTGGCCGCCGACGGCGCGGTGTGGTGGCTCGAGGGTCGCGCCGCCGAGGGCGGGCGCAGCGCGCTGATGCGGCGCCCGGCCGGCGGCGAGCCGGAAGAGGTGACGCCGCCCGGCGCCAACGTCCGGACCCGGGTGCACGAGTACGGCGGCGGCGCCTGGAAGTTGCTGGGGCCCGAGCTCGTCGTCTACGTCGACTTCGCCGACCAGCGCGCCTACCGGTTGGAGCTCGGCGGCGAGCCGGTCGCGATCACGCCTGAGCCGGAGGAGCCCGCCGGCATGCGGCACGCCGACTTCGAGCTCTGCCCGGACGGCAAGACGCTCTTCTGCGTGCGTGAGCTGCACGGCGGCGACGCCGAACCGCGCAACGAGATCGTGATGCTGCCGCTCGAGGGGTCGAAGCCGGCCGAGGTGGTCGCCGCGGGTCACGACTTCTACTCCTCGCCGCGGGTATCACCGGACGGGCTCTGGCTCGCCTTCCTCTGCTGGGACCATCCCAACATGCCCTGGGACGAGACCGAGCTGTGGGTGACGCCGGTCCGCGACCCCGGGTCGGCGCGGCCGCTCGCCGCGGGCAAGGGCGAGTCGGTCTTCGCCCCCGCCTGGGACCGCCACGACCGCCTCCGCTTCGTCTCCGACCGCGACGGCTGGTGGAACCTCTATCGGACGGTCGCCGACTTCGGCGCGCCCGACGCGGCCGAGGACCTGCCGCCGGTCGAGCAGCTGAGCGCCGAGCGCGCCGACCTCGGCCACCCGCAGTGGCTCTTCGGCGGCTCGACCCACGTCGAGCTCGATGACGGCTCGCTCGTGGTCGTCCGCACCGAGAACGCGACCGAACAGCTCTACGCACTGCACGCCGGCGGCGGCGCGCTGCGTGACCTCGGCCTCCCTTTCACCTCGTTCGGCTGGCCCGTGCTCTCGGTCCAGGGCGGCAAGGTGGCCTTCGCGGCGAGCTCGCCGCGGGACGCGCCCGCGATCGTCGTCCTCGATGTCGCCTCGGGTGAGACCGAGACGGCCCGCACCGCCTCCGACGACACGGTCGAGCCGGGCCTTCTCTCGGAGCCGCGGGCGATCGAGTTCCCGAGCGGTGACGGCGACGTCGCGCACGCCTTCTATTACCCGCCGACCAACGCCGACTTCGTCGGGCCGGAGGGCGAACGGCCGCCGCTGATCGTGATCAGCCACGGCGGGCCGACCTCGCACGCGACTCCGGAGCTGTCGGAGGAATACCTCTTCTGGACCAGCCGCGGGTTCGGCGTCGCCGACGTCAACTACCGCGGCTCATCCGGCTACGGGCGCGCCTACCGGGACAAATTGCAGGGCACCTGGGGGATCGTCGACACCGAGGACTGCGTCGCCGCGGCGCGCTTCCTCGCCCAGACCGGCGAGGTCGACGGCAAGCGGCTGGCGATCCGCGGCGGCTCGGCGGGCGGCTACGCGACGCTCTGCGCGCTGGTCTTCCACGACGAGTTCGCCGCCGGGGCGAGCTACTACGGCGTCGCCGACGCAGAGGCGCTGGCCCGCGACACCCACAAGTTTGAGTCGCGCTACCTCGACGGGCTGATCGGCCCCTATCCCGAGCGCGCCGACCTCTACCGCGAGCGCTCGCCGATCCACTTCGTCGAGCGCATCCGCGCCGCGGTGATCCTCTTCCAAGGCCTCGAGGACGAGATCGTCCCGCCCAACCAGGCCGAAACGATGGTCGCCGCGATGAAGGCCAACGGAGTCCCCCACGCCTACCTAGCCTTCGAGGGCGAGCAGCACGGCTTCCGCCGGTCCGAGACCCAGATCCGCTGCCTCGAAGCCGAGCTGTACTTCTACGGCAAGGTGCTCGGCTTCGAGCCTGCGGACGACCTTCAGCCAGTCGAGATCGAAAGCTAGCTTTTCGCTTTCGTTTTTCTCGCCGTTGATTTTTTGGCGGCTTTTTTCGGAGCGGCTTTTTTCGGGGACGATTTTTTAGCCGCTGCTTTTTTCGGTTTCGCGGCTTTGCGTTTCGTCGTTTTCGATTTCGTCGAGGGCGAGCGGCGCAGGTTCGCGGGGACCTCATCTAGTGCCGTCGCGCTCGCCAGTTGTTTGATCTGGCCCTCGAGGAATTTGGCCATCCGCTCCTCCTCGCGACGGATGTCGCGGGCGAGGTTCGCGGTCTCGGTGTCGCCGACTTTGTTGGCGAAGGTCTCGAGCGCCAGGTAGGTGGAGATCTCCTCCTGCTCGGAGGTGAACTGCGTCTTGGCGTTCTTCAGCATCTTCTCCTGCTGGCCGTCGCCGCGGACCACGTGCAAGGGACCCTTGGCCGCTGCCGTCACCTGGCCGACCAACGACTGGACGACCTGTTTGCCGCCGCCGAGTTTGCGGATCCGTTTGTCGAGCGCTTTAGCGTGCGCTTTCGTCTCTTTGAGGTGCTGCTGCAGCCGTTTCTTGTACGGCGGCTTGGTGGTGATCGCGATGTCTACCTGCAGAGCCATCTCAAGCTCACGCTCTTTGCCGTAGGCCTCGCTCAAGTACTGGATCAGCTTTGCGTCGCGCTGATTCGGGTCAGCCATGTTCGCCTCCTGTTGCTGGACAGGAGGCTCACTACCCGATGCTCAATTCACGACGCATTTTGCGCCGCTCGGCGATTCACCTTTCTCCGGGAAGGCGTGCGCCAAAGCGTGTGCGATCAGCTCGGCGCGGGCGGCGTAGCCGGGCGAGGTGAAGTGGATGCCGTCGTTGATGAACCAGGCGGTTTTGACGTCGCCGGCCCAGTTGTAGATGCGCATGTTGGGATATCGAAGGCACGCTTTTTCGAGATCCTCGTCCCATTTTTTCATGCCTTCCTCGGCGTAGAATTCCGTCGCCTCAGGCAGGGTTTTGACGTTCACCCAGAGCACCGGTTCGTCGCCGATGATGTTCATCATTTTCTCGATCCGTTCTTCCAGCCCGACGCTCGAGCCGGCGGCGACGTCGGCGGCCTCGTTCGTCCCCAAGGCCAGCACCCAGCAGCCTTTGTAGCCTTCGGCCTTCCACGCCTCGGCGACTTCCTGGGCGTTCGGTTCGTTGTCGTAGCGCTCTTCGATCGAACGGGCGCCCTGCACTTCCATGTGGGTTTCTTTGACCCCGACTTCGGCGTAGCGGTTTTCGATCCGCTCTTTCGCGTTCGGCAGGTATTCGGCCGAGTCGAGGCCCTCGGAGGTCGAGTCGCCGATGTGGACGACTTTTCTGCAGGCCGTTTTCTGCGAGTCGGCCGCCTGCGCTTTGGTCAGCGGAACCGGGCCTTTGGTCCCCGCGGCGACCGCTTCCTTGACCCGGATCTGTTCGCCTTCCGCCGAGGCCTTGTTCAGTCCGGCCATCCCGGCGATGGCGACGATGAAGAGCACCGCGAGGCCGACGACCACCATCCGCCCCTCCGGCGAGAAGGTCGTCCAGCTCCAGCCGACCCGGCGGCGTTTCGCCAGCAGGCGGCCGATCGCACCGTGGCGGATCGGCTCCTCGACGAACCTCCAGGAGAGCGAGGCGATGATGAAGATCGCGGCGACCTGGAGGATGTCCCGGAGCAGGTTCTGGCCGTGGTGGCCCTGCGGCGAGGTGAGGACGATCACCGGCGTCTGCCAGAGGTAGATGCCGTAGGAGCGGACGCCGATCCAGCGCAGCGGTTTGCAGCCGACGATGTTGCCGAGCTTGCAGGCCGGGTGGGCGAGCGGCATCAGCACCATCACCGTCGCCAGCGAGAGGACGACGAAGCCGCCGCGGTAGAGGAACTGGGAGAACTCGCCGGTCCGCCAGATCATGATCGCGATGATCAGGAGGCCGATCCAGCCCATCACGTCGAGGTTGCGGCGGGCCTTGAAGGTGATCCGTTTCGAGAGCCGGCGGCTCGGCCAGACCATCGCCAGCGCGGCGCCGAAGAGGAGGCCCGCGGCGCGGGTGTCGGTCCCGTAGTAGATCCGCGAGGGGTCGAGGCTCGGGTGGTAGAGGACCGCCATCAGGATCGAGGAGGCGATCGCCAGGGCGAGCGTCCAGAGGGCGAGTTTGGGACGCAGCCCGTTGTCCTCGCGCTCGTGGATGAAGCGCAGGCCGACCAGCAGGATGAAGGGCCAGAAGATGTAGAACTGCTCCTCGACCGACAGCGACCAGAGATGGTTAAGCGGCTGTTCGGGCGCGAAGCGGGCGAAGTACGACACGTTCGCCGCGATCTGTTGCCAGTTGTTGACGTAGAAGATCGCCGAGACGACCGCCTTGCGGAACTGGTCGGGCTGGGCGGGGCCGAAGATCGTCACCCAGGCGATCACGATCAGCAGCATCAGGAAGAGCGCCGGCAGCAGGCGACGGGCGCGGCCGAGCCAGAAGCGGCCCAGGTGGATCGAACCCCGCTTCAGGAACTGGCCGAGCAGGATGTCGGTGATCAGGTAGCCGGAGAGGGTGAAGAAGATGCCGACGCCGAGCAGCCCGCCGGGAGCCCAGCCGAAGCCGAGGTGGAAGAAGATGACCGCCAGGACCGCGATCGCGCGCAGGCCGTCCAGCCCTGGCATATAGCGCTCTCCGCGCGTAATCGGTTCGGGCATCGGACCGAAGCATGTTAAGGACGGCGGAGGCTGCTAGTTTCCCCGCCCGATGCAGGCGCTTTCCCGAAACGAGACCCGACACGGCCGTACCGTGATCGTCGCGCTCGTCGGGATGGTCATCGCGATCGCCGTCGCGCTCGGTGCGAATTCCGCCGGAGCCGCGCCGATCGCCGCCGAAGCGACCAAAGCCTGCCCCGGCTTCAAAGTCCTCCACAACGACCGGATCGGCACCGCCGTCTTCCCCGCCGGGACCTATACGGTCAACCTCGAAGACCCGAGCCTCGACTGCAAATCGAGCGCCGAACTCTTCGCCCGCTTCCTCGAGGACTGGGACGGCAACCTGCCCCAGCCGTGGAAAGTCGCCGGCGAAGGCTCGGGCAAAGCGTCCTTCATCCGCGGCTCGCTCGGCGGCTTCTCGGTCGAACTGACCGCCAAAGCCAAAGAAGAAGGCAGCGGCACCAACCCGGACCTCGGCACGCTCTGCCCGGGGACCTTCACGGTCAACTCGACGACGCAGGTCGAGACCCTTCGCTTCACCAAAGGCGCGTTCCTGATCTACCTGCCGCAGGGCTCGGGCCTAGCCTGCAGCCAGGCATCGCGCCTCTTCACCAAATTCCTCGGCTCCGGCGGCAAACTGCCCTCGCCCTGGAAGCTGACGAACCAGACGGCGACCTTCTACAAGCCGGCGAACCCGACGCGCTCCGCCTTCCGGATCGAATCGCCGAACGGCTCCGTCCGCCGCTAGAGCGTTCGCACTTTCCCGCGCTATCCGCGGGTTACTGCGAACTCATCGGCTGGGCGGGCGGCTAGCGCTGCTCGAGGGCGAACGGGGTGCCCTCGGAGTCGCGGCAGATCGACCAGTGCTCGCCGGGATGGACGATCGCGCCGCCGAGGTCCTCGACCTTGCGCAGCGCGCTCGTCATGTCGGGAACCGGGAAGTAGGACAGCGAACCGGTGTCGCCGGGGCCGCGGCCGCGCTCGTGGACGCCGACCCGGACTCCGCCGGCATCGGCCACCCAGCCGGCGCCCTCCCCCGCTCCGCGCTCGGCAAGGTCGACGTCGAGCAGGCCGCGCCAGAAGCGCAGCGCGCGCTCGGTGTCGTCGGCGGGGAACTCGATCAGCGCCGCCAAGGTCGCCACCCCCGCTCTTCTCCGTCGGGGCCCTCGTGACCCAAGGGCGACATTTCGCGTCCCAGCAGCTGCTCGAACTCGCCCGCGTCCAAGAAGATCCCGTGACATTTCCGGCACTGCTCGATCGTCACGCCGTTGCGCTCGTGGGTCCGCATCTCGGCGCCGCATTTGGGGCAGGTCATCGTCCCGGTCGAGGTTCCATCGGGCGTCGCGCTCATGAGGCCGCTCCCTCGTTGGCTTGGACCAGGCTCGTGTAGGCGTCGGGCCGGCGCGTCGTCAGGAAGGGGAAGAGCTCGAGCCAGTCGCCGCGCTGGTCGAGGTCGAGGTCGGCGACCAGCACCGCCGCCTCGTCGCGCGGCGCCTGGACCAGCACGCGGCCGTAGGGGTCGCTGATGAAGGACGAGCCGTAGAAGGTCAACGGGGGCTCCTCGCCGAAGCGGTTCACGGCGACCATGAAGGTGCCGTTGGCGATCCCGTTGGCGACGATCACCCGCTCCCAGAGCGGCTGGGTGTCGAAGTCGGGGTGGTCGGGCTCGGAGCCGATCGCGGTCGGGTAGATCAGCACGTCGGCGCCGGCGAGGCTGTAGGCGCGGGCGACCTCGGGGAACCACTGGTCCCAGCAGGTCGGCAGCCCGACCTGGGCGTCGCCGAGCACGGTCAGCGGGAAGGCCGGGCCCTCGTCGGCGGGGCCGGGTCGGAAGTAGAGGTCCTCGTAATAACCGGCGGTGATCGGGATGTGGAGCTTGCGCGTGCGGCCGACCAGCTCGCCGGTCGGGGCGACGACGATCGCGGTGTTGTAGCCGAGGCCGCCGTCGGGGGCCCGCTCGTAAAGCGAGGCGTGGACGTGAACGCCAGTCTCCTTCGCCATCGCCGCGGCGAACTCCGAGGTCGGGCCGCCCGGCAGTTCCTCCGTCTCGACCCCGACCCCCTCCGGCCCGGCCGGGTCGACGGCGAAGTAGGGCGAGAGGGTCAGCTCCTGCAGGCAGACGAGGCGGGCGCCCGCGGCGGCGGCCATGCGGATCCCGGCGGCGAGGCCGGCGCGGTGCTCGTCGGGATCGGGGTGCCAGCGCTGCTGGACGGCGCCGACCCGGAACGGCTCACGCGCCGGCTCCCGGGTGCGCGCGGGTGAGTCCTCGACCCCGTTCTTTTCGATCAAACGCAGCTCGGTCACACCCCCGACTGTAGGCGCTCCGACCGTTCGGCGACAATCTCTGGGATGACTCGCCCGCTGCCGAGCACTCCCGCCGCCGACGGCTTCCGCATGCCCGCCGAGTGGGAGCCGCACGCCGGCTGCTGGATGGTCTGGCCCGAGCGGCCCGACAACTGGCGCGAGGAGGCGGCGCCGGGGCAGGCGGCGTTCGTCGCCGTGGCAAGCGCGATCGCGGCGTCGGAGCCGGTGACGATGGCGGTCTCCGACGGCCAGTTCGAGCGCGCCCGGGCGGCGCTGCCGGACGCGGTGCGGGTGGTCGAGATCTCCAGCGACGACGCCTGGATGCGAGACATCGGGCCGACCTTCGTCATCGACGGGGCGGGGGCGCGGCGCGGCGTCGACTGGCGCTTCAACGCCTGGGGCGGCCTTGCGGGCGGGCTCTACACCTCCTGGGAGCGTGACGACCGCGTCGCCGCCAAGGTCCTCGAGGTCGAAGGCGACGGTCGCTACCGGGCGCCGCTGATCCTCGAGGGCGGCTCGATCCACGTCGACGGCGAGGGCACGGTGCTGACCACCGAGGAGTGCCTGCTGAACCCGAACCGCAACCCGGAGCTCGACCGGGCGGCGATCGAGGCGGCGCTGAACGTATACCTCGGGACCGAGAAGGTCGTCTGGCTCGGCGACGGGGTGTTCGAGGACGAGACCGACGGGCACGTCGACAACCTCGCCGCCTTCGCCCGGCCGGGAGTGGTGCTGCTGACCTGGGAGGAGGACCCCGCCGACCCCCAGCACGCCCGCTCCGCCGACGCGCTGGCGCGCCTCGAAGCCGCGACCGACGCCCACGGGCGCCCCTTCGAGGTGATCAAGGTCCCGGCGCCGCACCCGCCGGCGATGACCGACGAAGAGGCCGCCGGCGTCCTCGCCACCGACGACGCGATCCCCCGCCGCGGCGGCGACCGCCTCGCGGGCAGCTACGTCAACTTCTACATCGCCAACTCCCCCATCGTCTACCCGCTCCTGGACCCCGAGCGCGATGACGAGGCGGGCGCGATCCTCGCCGCCGCCTTCCCTACCCGCGAGGTCGTCGGAGTCCCCGCCCGCGAGATCCTCCTGGGCGGCGGCAACATCCACTGCATCACCCAGCAGGTGCCTGCTTAGGCCAAGGTCTGCGGCGCCTGATCCTCGCCCTTTGCTGCCACCGATTTCTGCTCCAGTGACGCCGGAGTCCCACCGAAGCAGAGCCGAACAAGGTGGTTGGGCGCCTCGCTGATCCGCCAGAACTCGCAACTCGTCCCCTCCGGCGACGACGGGAGGAGTTGCAGGAGTTCGGTTTCGACTTCCGATTCCTGCTGGCCCGGAACCCCGATCAGCCCCAGGACTTCCACTTCCGTCTGCCCCTTG
The DNA here is from genome assembly GCA_025964255.1 of Solirubrobacterales bacterium. Lineage (GTDB taxonomy): Bacteria > Actinomycetota > Thermoleophilia > Solirubrobacterales > 70-9 > VAYN01. The sequence continues at coordinate 15,243 of JAOPZF010000180.1, forward strand.
TGGATCGCCGTGTAGGCGGAGGCGCTCATTTCCGCCGGCAGCAGCCCCGGTTCCGAGGTCGCGTCCGAGCTTTCGCCGTCGTTGCCGCCGAAGGCGATCGCGAGGCCGATCCCGACGACCAGGAGCACGAGCACCCCCCAGGCGATGCGCGCCCGACGCCGTTGGCCGCGCCGGTAGCGGTCGCGCCCCGGGTCGGGCATCGTCGTCGCGCTCATTGCGGGAGGATCGCAGACGCTCACCGCCCGTCTCCGCTAGCGTCCAGCTCATGAGTGGAGACATGGATTTTCGACGCGAACTTGGCCAACAGCTGCGGGTCGACTCGATCCGCTCCTCCGACGCGGCGGGCTCGGGACACCCGACTTCCTCGATGTCGGCAGCCGACCTCCTGGCGGTGCTCATCGACGGGCCCCTGCGCCTCGATTTCGACACGCCTGACGACCCCCGCAACGACCACCTGATCTTCTCCAAGGGGCACGCCTCGCCCCTCTATTACTCGGTGCTGAAAGCGGTCGGCGCGATCGAGGACGACGAGCTGCTCACCTTCCGCAAGTTCGGCTCGCGGCTCGAAGGCCACCCCACCCCGCTTCTGCCCTGGGTCGACGTCGCCACCGGCTCGCTCGGCCAGGGTCTGCCGATCGGCGTCGGCGTCGCGCTCGCCGCGCGGCTCGAGAAAATGCCCTCGCGCGTCTGGGTCCTCTGCGGCGACTCGGAGATGGCCGAGGGATCGATCTGGGAGGCGGTCGAGCACGCCGGCAAGGCGAGCCTCTCGAACCTCACCGCGATCATCGACGTCAACCGGCTCGGCCAGACCGGCGAAACGATGCACGGCTGGGACCTCAGCTCCTACGCCGGCCGCGCCGCGGCGGCGGGCTGGACCACGATCGAGATCGACGGCCACGACGTGCAGGAGATCGAGGACGCCTACGCCGCGCTCGAAGCCGACGATCGGCCGACGATGATCGTCGCCCGCACGAAGAAGGGCAAAGGCGCCAAGGAGGTCGAGGACCTGAACGGCAAGCACGGCAAACCGCTCGCCGATCCGGCGAAAGCGATCGAGGAACTGGGCGGCGAACGCGACCTCCACGTCGACGTGAAGAAGCCCGAGGGCGACGCCACGCCGTACAAGTTCCCCGTCCCCGGCGGCGAGATGCCGACCTGGGAGAAGGGCGAAGAGGTCGCGACCCGCAAGGCCTACGGCGAAGCGCTGGTCGCGCTCGGCGCGCGGCGTGACGACATCGTCGCGCTCGACGGCGAGGTCGGCAACTCGACCTATTCGGAAGAATTCAAAGACGCCTTCCCGGATCGCTTCGTCGAGGTCTACATCGCCGAGCAGCAGTTGATCGCGGCGGCGGTCGGCTTCCAGGTGCGGCGCCACTGGACGCCATTTGCCTCGACCTTCGCGGCATTCCTCAGCCGTGCCTACGACTTCGTCCGCATGGCGGCGATCAGCCGCGCCGACATCCGCCTTGCCGGCTCCCACGCCGGCGTGTCGATCGGCGAGGACGGGCCGTCGCAGATGGCGCTCGAGGACCTGGCGAGCCTGCGGGCGGTCCACGGCTCGACCGTCCTCTACCCCAGCGACGCGACCTCGACCTCGGCCCTGGTCGCGCTGATGGCCGATACCGCCGGGATCTCCTACATGCGGACCACCCGCGCCGCCACGGCGATCCTCTATGACGCCGACGAGGAATTCCAGATCGGCGGTTCGAAGACCGTGCTCGACGGCGACGACGTGACGCTGGTCGGCGCCGGGATCACCCTGCACGAAGCGCTGGCCGCGGCCGAGCGCCTCGCCGGCGAGGGCATCTCGGCACGGGTCATCGACCTCTACTCGGTGAAGCCGATCGTCCACGAGACGCTGGTCAAAGCGGCCCAGGAGACCGGCGCGATCGTCACCGTCGAGGACCACTGGAAAGAGGGCGGGATCGGCGAGGCCGTGCTGTCCGCGCTGGCCGAGCACGGCGCCAGCGCCGCGGTCCGCATCCTCGCGGTCGAGGACCTGCCGACCTCGGGCAAGCCTGCCGAGCTGCTGCGCGCCGCCGAGATCGACGCCGAGGCGATCTACGCCGCGGCGACCGAGATCGTCAAGACCAAGGTCGAGATCAAGTCCTAGCCTCTTAGGCGGGGAAGTCGCCGTCGAGGGGGACCAACGGGTCCTCCTCGCTGAGCACGAAGATGTCGACAGCGACATCGGGGTCCACGTGGATGCTGTTCATGTGGGCCTCGACCCGGCGGCCGAGGACCTCTTCCATGCGCAGCTTGTAGACGCCTTCGGTGGCGGCGCGGTGGATTGCCCGCGTCTCCCGCACCCGCTCCGCCTGCCCCGCGTCGATCAGCGTCTTCTCGAACGGGGTGAAGACGTCGGTGAGGACGCAGACGACGAGGTTGTCGCTGAGGTGCGTTTTGGCGGCGCCAGGGCCGCGGCCGAAGTGCTCCCGGTGCAGGGCGACTGCGGCGTTCGAGATCTCGGTGAGCTGCGGGCCGGCGGATGTCGCCCTACCGTCAGACGTGGACTCAAGGGTCACCTCCGTGAAGGTACTACTCCGTTAGATGCACCGTCGCAAACCTGATTGAGCATTCACATATGAAACATCGGGCCAAATTTGCCTCGGAATACCGAGGCGTTGCCCAAGCGGCGTTCGGGGGCTGGGCGGCCGTCCGAGGTGCGGCCCGGCCGTCTCGTGGCGGCCCGGTCCGGCTGTGGCCGCCACGAGACGCCCGGGACGTGAGGGAGTTCCGGGAAGGTCAAGGGTCGGCACGAACTCCACGCTTCCGTCACCGCTTCGCCTGATTCGTCACGGATCCGCCGGGAACGTCACAAGTTCCGAGGGCTCTCAGGCCCTGGATCGGAGATCGGGTCGGTGCCGTTCGTCGCTTGTACCCCTATACGGCTACAAGCGACGAACGGCAGATCGCGGCGGCTGAAGAGGACGGGACGAACCGTGACGTTCCATGGGTCATCGTCACGGATCCCGCACTTCTCGATATGAACCGCGCGTCCCGCCGCTCTCGCGGCCCGCGAGGAGCGCGGCGCTCGATGAGTTCGCAGAAACCTCCGCTATGCGGCCGAAAGTGCGAACTTACCCTGGGAGCGCGCCCGAACCCGTGTCCTCTCTCCGCACTCTCGGCCGTCTCGGCCACGGCCACAGCCTGCCCGGGCCGTGGCCGAGACGGCCGTGTCCCTTTCAGCTTCGGGGGCCAGCTTCAGCGGCCGCGTTCCTAAACGCGAAACCGACCAGTTAGGCGCCGGCGGGTTCTGGCTCTGTCGCGGCTTCCGGCTCGGCCGGGACGGTGCCTTGGGCCGGCGGTCGCGTCTTCGCCCGCAGCAGCCCGAAGGCGCAGATCGCGGCGACGACGAAGATCGCACCGGCCCAGTAGAAGGCGGTGGTGTAGCCGTGGACGTCGGCGGCGAGCAGGTCGGCCGGGGTCGGTACCCCCGGCGTTTCGGCGAGCTTGTCGCTGATCGCGGTAGCGGTGATCGTCGACAGGAGCGCGACGCCGATCGAGCCGCCGACCTGCTGGCTCGTGTTCACCGTCGCTGAGGCGATGCCGGCCTCGTCGGGAGGGACGCCGAGCGTCGCGGTGGCGATCGCGGGGGCGAAGATCAGGCCGAAGCCGAGCCCGGCGAGGATCAGCGCGGGCAGGATCGAGCCGACGTAGGTCTCGTTCGGTCCCAGGCCGGTGAGGTAGAACATCCCCGCCGCGCCGAGCACGCAGCCGACCGTGACCAGCGGTTTCACGCCGAAGATCGGCATCAGCTTCACGTTCGAGGTGATCGAGGTGAACATGATGCAGGCGACCATCGGCAGGAAGGCGAGGCCGGAGGTGACCGGCGAGTAGCCGAGGTTCTGCTGCAGGTAGTAGGTGAGGAAGAGGAAGACGGCGAAGATCGCGATCGCGGCGAGGGCGACGACGACGTAGGAGCCGCCGCGATCGCGATCGAGGACGACCGAGAGCGGCAGCAACGGATGCTTGACCCGGCGCTCGATGACGACGAAGGCGACCAGGGCGACCAGGGCGATCGCGAACAGGATCAGCGTCACGGGGCTGCCCCAGCTCGACGTCTGCGCGTGCGAGAGCCCGAAGACGAGGCAGAAGAGGCCGCCGGTGCCGAGGATCGTCCCCGGGACGTCGAGGTGGGTGTCCCCGCCGGAACGGACGTTCTGCAGCAGCATCAGCGCGCCGAAGACGGCGATCACGGCGAAGCCGACGTTCACGAAGAGGCACCAACGCCAGGAGAGGTACTCGGTGAGGATGCCGCCGATCAGCAGGCCGACGGCGGCGCCGGAGCCCGCCACCGCGCCGAAGACGCCGAAGGCTTTGCCGCGCTCCTGCGGGTCGGTGAAGGTGACGGTGAGGAGCGAGAGGGCGGCCGGGGCGAGGATCGCGCCGAACAATCCCTGCACGCCGCGGGCGACGACGAGGACGCCGAAGGACGGCGCCGCGCCGCCCGCCGCCGAAGCGATCGCGAAGCCGATCAGGCCGCCGATGAAGGTCCACTTGCGGCCGAAGATGTCGGAGATCCGCCCGCCCAGCAGGAGCAGTGAGCCGAAGGTCAGCGAGTACGCGGTGACGATCCACTGCCGCGCGCTTTCGGAGAAGTGCAGCGCTTCCTGGGCCGAAGGAAGGGCGATGTTGACGACGGTGGCGTCGAGCACCACCATCAGCTGCGCGAGGGCCAGGACGACGAGGACGAGCCAGCGTTTGTCCGGGTATTTGACCGCGGATTCCAAGCGCCGGAGTCTATGAAAGCCGATTCGTCGACCTGTCCGGATAGACGTGGAACTCACCCGGTTGGCGGGGGGCGAGGTCACGCGCATAAGCTGAGCAACAGCGATGAGCGACGGCGCGCCCTACCTGCTGCTGCAGATCTCCGACACGCACCTCGGCGCCAACTGGGAGGACGTCGATCCGGACGAGTCGGTGCTGCGCGCGGTCGAGGCGATCCTGGCGCTCGACGACCGGCCCGACGCGCTGCTCGTCTCCGGCGACCTGACCCAGAACGGCACGCCGGAGGAGTACGCGCGGCTGCGCGAGCTGCTGGCGCCGCTCGACCTCGAGCCGCACGTGCTGCCCGGCAACCACGACCTGCGCGGGCCGCTGCGCGAGGCGTTCGGGCTGCCGGGCGAGAACGAGGAGCCGGCGTCCCACGTCGTCGACCTCGGGCCGCTGCGACTGGTGTGCCTCGACTCGATCGTCCCCGGCGCCGAAGGCGGCGCGCTCGACGAAGGGCGGATCGAGTGGCTCGACGCGGCGTTGGCCGAGGAGCCGCGCAAGGCAACCGTGCTCGCGATGCACCATCCGCCGCTGCGCTCGGAGATGCCGGGCTTCGAACGGATCGCTCTGGCGGCGGCGGGGCGCGAGGCGCTCGCGGGCGTCCTCGACCGCCACCCGCAGGTGCTCCGCATCGTCGCCGGCCACGTGCACCGGACGATCGTCGCCGAGCTCGCCGGGCGCGCCGTCGTCACCGTGCCGAGCACCTACCTACAGGCGGCGCTCGACTTCTCCACCGAGCGGATCACGATGGCGCCAGACCCGCCGGGCTTCGCCATCCACGCCTTCCACGACGGCACCCTGGCGACCCACATCCAGCCGATCGCCCCGCCGCGCTAGTAGCGCAGGACCGCGGCGACGCCTTCGGCCTCGCCGAGCGATTCGGCGGCGGGGCCGTGGACGACGGTGATCTTGGCGCTCGCTTTCAGCGCGCCGCGGACCAACTCCTCGCTGGCGGCACCGAGGCCGGTGTCGAGCACGAGCCGCTCGACCCGGCCTTCGCCGACCGCCTCGCCGACGTCGTTCAGGCCGGCAGCGCCGCGACTGCCGCCGCGCACCTCTTCCATCGTCGCGGCGACGAGGCGCGACTCGCGATCGGCGTCGGCGTTCTCGACCGCCGCGG
>JAOPZF010000185.1 GCA_025964255.1 Solirubrobacterales bacterium
TACGGGACGCGTACAATCCCAGATGTATCGCACGGGGGCGACAGGCTTCGACGTGGTCGATTCGTGCGAGACGGTTGCAGGTCGAGGTTGTCGGAGGCCTCGTTAAACCCCGACACAAACCAATACGTGCGGACCATGAGTTCGCCCTTGCCGCTTAGTTCATAGCTAGGCCGTAAGAGTCGGTCCTTCCTCGCCCGCGGGAAGGGGCACCGGCTTCAATTGCGGGCTTACCTGGGGCGGCTTGCCCTGACAAACCGGGGAAATTTCAAGGGCTTTATCTCCCGCAGTGCCTGTCGGCGCGGACCCCGGGAGACGAGAATAAAGCGCCGGCTAAACCTGTAGAGACCCTCGCCCAGCGTCCGCGGATCCGAGTTCGAATCTCGGCGCCTCCATAAGTGACATCGCCCCGGCCGACGCCGGGGCGATGTCGCGTTGTCGACTTCCGGGCCCCTATGGGGGACTTGAAATCGACAACGCGGCGCGCGCGAGCTCCCACCACGGCCCGACGTCCCAGAATCCGCGGGCGGCGCCGGAGGTCGAGGGGAGGACCCAGACGGAGGCACCGCCGATCCGCTCGGGCTGCCGCCCGTAGCCGACCTTCCGGCCGAGCGTCGCGCGCGCCGAGTTCTTGCCGTTGAAGGCGAGGTAGGTGGGGGACGCTGCCTCGATCGCGGCGGCGAGGCGTTCAGGGTCGACGCCACGCCGGCCGACCTCCTGGTCGGACCCCGATGCCGTCTTCGAGACGTCGGTCAAGCCGATCCCGAACTCGGGCAGGCGGGTGAATTCGGCGGGGCGGAGGAGGAGCGGCGTCAGGCCGACCTCGTGCAGGGTCAACCAGAAGCGGTTGCCTGGCCCGGCGTAGTAGGCGCCGGCGCGAGCCGAGGCGGTCCCCGGCGCGTATCCGCAGAAGACGACGCGCAGGCCCGGCGCGAGCACATCGGGGAGGACCGGCGCGGGTAGGCTGACCATCGGTGGAACGCTACGTCGCCTTCCTGCGCGGGATCAACCTCGGCAACCGGCGGGTGAAGAGCCCGGAGCTGATCGCCCAGTTCGAGGCGATGGGGTTCGAGGACGTCGCCACCTTCCGGGCCAGCGGCAACGTCGTCTTCGTCGATCCCGACGGGGATACCGAGGCGAAGGTCCAGGCGCGGGTCGAAGCTGGGCTCGAGGAGGCGCTCGGATACGACGTCGCCACCTTCCTGCGGAGCGCGAAGGAGGTCGCCGCGATCGCCGCCCGCGACCCGTTCGACGCGAAGGCGATCAAGGCGTCCAAGGGCAAGCCGCAGGTCGTCCTACTCGGCCGCAAACCCAGTGCCAAAGCCAAAAAAGCCGTGCTGGAGATCGCTCCCGACGGTGACCTGATGGTGGTCGAGGGACGCGAGCTCCACTGGCTGCCGACCGTCGGCCTCTCCGAAACCGAGCTCGACACGAAGGCGCTCGACGCCGCGCTCGGCCTAGGCACGACCCGCACCGCCGGCACGATCGAGGCGATCGCCGCCAAATATTGCGCCTGACCGCGGGGGCAGGGAGCGGCCGAAGCGGTCGGTCATCTACCTTGGATCTGTATGGCTATTACGACCGCAACCTCACTCACCGTCTACGTGGGCGGCAAGCTCCTGTTCGGCGACGTGACCTTCAAGCTCGAGGCCGGCGACCGGATGACGCTCTCCGGGCGCAACGGCGCGGGCAAGTCGACCCTGCTCCGCGTGCTCTCCGGTGAGCTCAAACCGGAGGAGGGCTCGGTCTCGATCCAGCGCGGGGCCCGCGTCGCCCTCCACGATCAGCGCCCGCCGCGCGACTCCTCCGTCAAGCTCGGCGACTACGTTTTCTCCGGCCGCCAGGACATGCTCGACACCGAGGCCGAGCTCGCCCGGCTCGAGGGCGACATGGCCGGCGGTGCCTCGGAGGAGACGATGAACGCCTACTCGGCCGCCCAGGCACGGCTCGAAGCCGGCGGCGGCTACCGCTGGCGCGACGAAGTCCTCGAAGTCCTCCGCGGCCTCGGCTTCGGCCCCGAACACGCCGATCGCCCGCTCTCGACCTTCTCCGGTGGCGAGCTGACCCGCGCCTCGCTCGCCCGCGCGCTCGCCGCCAAGCCCGACCTGCTGCTCCTCGACGAGCCTACGAACCATCTCGACATCCCCTCGCTCGAGTGGCTCGAGCGCTACCTGGTGACGATCGATTCCGCCGTCGTCCTCGTCGCCCACGATCGCTGGTTCCTCGAGGCGGTCGGCACCTCGGTGCTCGAGCTCGAGGCCCAGAAGGCCCGCTTCTTCGCCGGTCCCTGGCACGCCTGGCGCCAAGAGCAGGCCGCCCGCCAGATCGCCCTCGGCAAAGCGATCGACCGCCAGGAAGCCGAGCTCGAGCGGATGGAGCGCTTCGTCGAGCGCTTCCGCTACAAGGCCTCGAAGGCCAAACAGGCCCAGTCGCGGGTCAAACAGATCGACAAGAAGAAGAAAAGCGGCCCGGTGTCCGAAAAGCGCGACACCAAGCACCTGCGCTTCTCCTTCAAAACGCCGGAGCGCCCCGGCCGCGTCGTCCTGAAGATGCACGACGCGCGGATCGAGGTGCCCGGTCGGGTGCTGATCGACGACGCCAACCTCGAGGTCGAGCGCAGCGAGCACGTCGTCCTCGTCGGCGCCAACGGCAGCGGCAAGACGACGATGATCGAAACCCTCGCCGGGCAGAAGGAGCCCGCCTCCGGGATCGTCCGCACCGGCCACAACGTCAACCTCGGCTACCTCTCCCAGCACGCCGACACCGCGGCCGGCGAAGGCACCGTGCTCGACGCGGCACAGCGCGAGACCGGCCTCACCGGCCCCAAGGCGCGCGCCCTGCTCGGCGGCTTCCTCTTCTCCGGCGGCGACGTCGAAAAGAAGCTCTCCGACATCTCCGGTGGCGAGCAGCGGCGGCTGTCGCTGGCGATCCTCGTCTCCTCCGGCGCCAACGTCCTGGTCCTCGACGAGCCTACGAACCATCTCGACATCGAGAGCCGCGAGGCGCTCGAGGACGCGCTGATCGAGTTCGAGGGGTCCGTCGTGCTGATCTCCCACGACCGGGCGCTGCTCGAGGCGGTCGGCAGCCGGACGATCGTGGTCGAGGACGGCAAGCTGAACAGCTATCCGAGCGGCTGGGCCGAGTACCAGCGGCGCCAGGACGAACGCGAGGCCGAGAGTGGCGCCGCGGCGACGACCGCGGCGAAGAAGGAGAAGGCCGCGAACGGCAACGGCGCGGCGGCGAAACGGCGCGACGACAAGGCCGCCGAAAAGGCTGTGCGCAAAGCGGCGCGCCTCGAGCAGCGGATCGAGAAGGCCGAAGCCGAGCTGAAGGTGGTCGAGGAAGAGCTCGCCGATCCCGGCGCCTGGGCCAACCCGACCCGCGTCGAGCAGGCGACCGAGAAACACAACGTCGCGAAAGCCGCAGTCGAAGAACTGGTGTCTCAGTGGGAGGCGGCGCAGGGCGCCGCCGAGACGACTGCGGCGCCCTGACGCGGCGCTGGACCAAGCAGTTCAAGGACGCAAGGAGAGAGGCGAGGGGAGCGCACGAAAGTGCGTGACTCGAAGCCGAACGACCGAGGACGCCGAAATGCGCCGGTCCAGGCGCGTCAGAAGACGACGGTGCGCTCGCCGTCGACGAGGACCCGGTCCTCGAGGTGGGCGGTGACGGCGCGGGCGAGGACGATTCGCTCGACGTCGCGGCCGATGCGGACGAGGTCGGGGACCTCGTCGGCGTGGCCGACCCGGACCACGTCCTGGTCGATGATCGGGCCGGCATCGAGCTCGGCGGTGACGTAGTGGGCGGTGGCGCCGATCAGCTTGACGCCACGCTCGTGGGCGCGCGCGTAGGGGTCGGCGCCGACGAATGCCTGCAGGAAGCTGTGGTGGATGTTGATAGCGGGCGCGCCGACGCCGGTGAGGAAACTGGGGGAGAGGATCTGCATGTAGCGGGCGAGGACCAGCAGGTCGACGTCGTCGATCAACTCCAGCGTGGCCCGCTCGGCATCCTCCCGCGTCTCCCGTGAGTTCGGCACGTGATGGAAGGGCAGCCCGACCGCCTCGACCTCGGCGCGCAGGTCCTCATGGTTGGAGATGACGGTGACGATCTCACCGCCGAGGTGCCCGTTGCGCCACCGCCAGAGCAGATCGGAGAGGCAGTGGTCCTCGCGCGAGACCATCACCGCGACCCGCTTCGCGGTTGTCGACTCGCTGAAGCCGTAGTCGATCTCGAACGGTGTCGCGACCTCGCGGACGAAGCGGTCCTCGAGCGCGCCGCGGTCCTCGTCGCGCGGCGAGTCGAAGACCATCCGCATGAAGAAGCGACCGGCGGCGGTCGAGTGCTGATCGACGTCGACGATGTTCAGACCGGCTTCGGCGAGGAAGCCGGAGATGGTCGCGATCAGCCCGGGACGATCCGGGCAGGCCAGCAACAACCGCGTCGTTTCGCCGGCGTCCGTCGTTTTTCCCCCGTCAGACATCGCTGTGCATGATGCCGTTTTTCGCTCTGCGAAGCGAAACCCCGCAATAAACGAGTCATTTGTGTGACGGCGGGCACACACAAGAGCGGTGTTCCCAGTAACGGTTCATCACTTGCTCATACAACGCAAACATATTGCCCTGCTCGGGGCGGTCGGGTCTCTTGCTCTCCCCGCCGTCGCCTCCGCAGCGGGACACGAACAACTTCCGCCGCGAGTGCGCCTCCGCGCCGACGCCACCGAAAGCGCCGCCAACCGGGGTGGCGCGCCGCACCCCGGCGTGATCGGGATCGGCGACGCGAAGGCCCTCGACGGGCCGCTGCTCGATCCGGTCGAGCGCTTCAGCGCGCTGATCGTGACGACCACCCAGCGCACCGAGCACCGACAAAAGGTCAAGGCCGAGAAAAAGCACGAAGCCAAGGAAGCGCGCGAAGAAGAAGAACAGTTCGCGCAGCTCCCGGGCGGCGTCTCGATCGGGACCCTCGAAGCGATCGCCGCCTGCGAGTCCGGCGGGAACCCCGAAGCGGTCTCATCAGATGGCACCTACCGCGGCAAATACCAGTTCGATCAGGGGACCTGGGAATCGGTGGGCGGCAGTGGCGACCCGGCCGCCGCGCCGGAAGCTGAACAGGACTACCGCGCCGCCCTCCTCTACTCGGAGTCCGGCTCCAGCCCCTGGCCCGTCTGCGGCTAGTGACCGCGGTCGACCTGCGTTAGCCATAGGTTCACTCAGGTCGACCGCGCCGGGACTACGATCTCGGGCATGACTCCTGAGGAAATCGAAGAGCTTTCGGCGACGGAGGCGAACGCCGTCGCGGCCGAGTCCTCACCCGAGGACGGGGTCCCGGCCCCCGACCCGAGCGGACCGACGCGCAAGCCGCCGCGCGAGGCGATCGCCGAGGCGCACGTCCGCGCGCCGACCCGCGGCAACCGCCGCCTGGAGAGCTTCATCGACACCGTCAACGCCGATGACCAGGTGCGCGGCTGGTGGTACATGGCGCAGGTCAACGCCGAGCGGCTCGGCATGTCCGACCACAGCTGGGTCCACATGCAGATCGTCCTCAACATCTCCCTGCGTCTGTTCCGGCTGCTGGTCAAAGCGGGCGTCGAGCCGGCGATGGTCACCGACCATGGAATGCGCGACCGCGACGCTGAAGTGGTCGTCGCGGGCGGCGCGCTGCTGCACGACATCGGCATGTCGATCCACCGCACCGACCACGAGGAATACTCGCTCTTCCTCGCCCAGAGCGCCCTCGACCGCCTACTCGCCGGCTCCTACAAAGAGCCCGAGCGCACGGTGGTGGCGACGGAGATCCTCCACGCGATCATCGGCCACCGCCGGCGCGGCGAGCCCTATACGGTCGAGGCGGGCGTCGTCCGCGTCGCCGACGCGCTCGACATGGCCCAGGGCCGCACCCGGATCCCGATCGAGTCCGGCCACGAGGGGATCCACTCGATCTCCGCCGCCGCGATCGACGAGGTGCGGATCAGCGCCGGCGAGGACCATCCGGTGCGGATCGAGATCCAGCTGAACAACTCGGCGGGCATCTTTCAGGTCGACGACCTGCTGGCGACGAAGATCCGCGGCACTCCCCTGGAGGGGAAGGTCGAAGTGATCGCCGAGATCGAGGGGGAGACCGAGAAGCGCTTGCTCAGCGGCTTCCGACTGTCTTAAAACTCGGTCCTGGGCCGCGTGGGCCAGCCTCGCAAGGACGCAGGGAGGGAGACGAGGGGAGCGCACTCAGGTGCGTGACCCGAAGGCGAGAGACCGAGGACGCCGCGAGGCGCCCCCACGCGGCTCAGGACAGGCGGTCTAGGTCGTAGCGGCGCCGCGCTTTGCGGCGATCCAGGGCGCCCTGGATCAGCGACATGCCGATCACCAGGATCACGAAGAAGGCCATCACGCCGAAGCAGAAGAAGGTGACGGTCTGGTCCGAGGCCTTGCCCATCAGACCCTCGCCATTTGAGGCCAGAGCCATCGGCGCGGCCACCAACATCGTGGCCAGTGCAGAAAGGAAGATCGCGGTCGCGCGCTTCACGCTCGGCAATCTATCGCACCGGGCAGCGTAGGATCGCGCGATGTCAAACCTCGAGGCCCTGCTCCTGGGAGTGGTCCAGGGCCTGACCGAGTTTCTGCCCATCTCGTCCTCAGGTCACCTGATCCTGGTCCCCTGGCTCCAGGATTACACGTTCCTGACCGACAACGAATCGTTCAACAAGACCTTCGACGTCGCCCTGCATGCGGGCACGCTGATCGCCGCGATCGCCTTCTTCCGGCTCGAGGTCTGGCGCCTGCTGATCTCGTTCTTCGGCGTCCTGCGCCGGCGAAGCATCGCCACCAGCGAGGAGCGCCTCGCGATCGCGATCGCGATCGGCACGATCCCGGCGGTGATCGCCGGTGGCCTCGCCTCCGACTTCATCGACGAACACCTCGGCGAGCCGTGGATGATCGCGGTCCAGCTGATCGTCTTCGGCGCCTTGCTCGACTGGGCCGACCGTCGACCCCAGGAACGTCCGCTGGAGGGCTCGAAGGTCAAGGACGGCCTCTGGATCGGCATCGCCCAGGTGCTGGCGCTCGCCCCCGGCACCTCGCGCTCGGGGATCACGATCACCGCCGCCCGCTGGCGTGGGCTCGACCGTGACGCCGCCGCCCGCTTCTCCTTCCTGCTGCTGATCCCGATCGTCGCCGGCGCGACCCTCTTCAAGGGGATCGGCGCGGTCGACGAAGGGTTGCCCCCGGGCGTCGGCGGGCCGATGGTCGTCGGTGTCGTCGCCTCCGCGATCTCCGGCTACGCGGCGATCGTGTTCCTGCTGAAACTGGTCCGGACCACCTCGTACCGGCCCTTCGTCATCTACCGCTACGCGGCCGGCATCGCCGTGCTGCTGGTCATCGCCCTGGGCCTTCGCCCCGCGACCTTCTGAGCGCGCCTGGGGTCTCCACTTCAGTGAACTGATCACACCCGCCAGACGGGGCAGGGGAGGGCGCGATGATTCAATCCGCTTGAACAAGCCATTCGAGTCGCGTCACGCCCGCAATTTGCGACGGGCGAAGTTGTGAAAAACCTGTAAACAGCCGTAAAACCCGGTTTGGGCCGCATATGATCCGAAGCGAGTTGGCCCCTGATCCGACCACTCGACTCGCGGTGATAGATACCGATTCCGGTTTCGTCACCGTCCTTGCCAAGCGCGCCGAGGCCGCTGGTTGGCTCCTGCGTACCTCCGGTGGCGCGGTGCCCCCGGACCAGTTGGTCGCGATGAAGCTGAACGCGCTGCTGGTCGACCCAGCGGTGCTGGGCGATGAAGCGTGGCGCTACCTCGACCGGGTCTGCAGCCTGCTGCCGGACCTCGGCGTCGTCGTCTGCACCGGGCGCTCTACCGTGGCCCAGCGGGTCCGCGGACCGCGGCTCGGGGTCGACGACTGGATCACCAAGCCTTCACACCCGGAGGAGGCGATCGCCCGGATCGAAGCGGTCACCCGGCGTCACCGCCGCGGCCGCCACGAGACCGAGTCGGCGCCGGTCCTCGCCGGTGAGCTCGAGATCCGCCCTGACCGCTTCCAGGCATTCGTCTCCGGCGAAAGCCTCGACCTGACCCGGCGCGAGTTCGAGCTGCTCCACCTGCTCGCCGGCACCCAGGGACAGGTGCTCGAGCGGGAGACCATCTACCAGCGGGTCTGGGGCTACGCGATGGCCCACGGCGATCGCTCGGTCGACGTCTTCATCCGCAAGCTGCGCCAGAAGCTCGAGAAGCGCTCGCCCGAGTGGGAGTACATCCACACCCACTTCGGGGTCGGCTACCGGTTCGACCCGGAGCCCTCCGGAGACGCCGCCCCGGTTGCGCCTCCGGCACCCTCGACGCCTGTCGCGAGCGACCAAAGTTCACAGGTCGTTCACAAAAGCTTCACCGCGGCGTAACCGGTCGGGTAACTCTCGCCGACATCCTCAGCGAGGATGGCGGTAGGCAGCGCGCACGAAAAAGCGGGGAGGCTGGAGGTCCGGCCGGAGGAGCACGCGGCGCTGGTCGACGGCCGCCCGCTCAGCCTCACGGTCCGTGAGCTGCAGCTGCTCGTGACCCTGTGGTCGAACCCGCAGCGCATCCTCACCCGCGAGGAGCTCCACACCTCGGTCTGGGGGACCCCGCCGCGCCGCGACGACCGCTCGGTCGACGTCTACGTCAGCCGCCTGCGGGCCAAGCTCGGCGCCGCTTTGCCGGGGCAGAAGCTGATCTACACCCACAATGGGATCGGCTATCGCTTCTCACCGGACGGCTGATTTCGCACCCCCGGCGCGCGCCCGATGGCCAAAAGGGCCTCGTTCGGCACCTGAAACATCTTTTTTACATTTTTTTCACACCTGCTTCGCAGCTAGATAACAAGCTGGGTTGGCGACGCTGACACGCTCGCTCCAAGGCCGCCCTCCCTGGCGGCCCTGATTTCTCGTCAACCACGTTGGAAAAGGAGACTGATGTCCAGCTCTAGATGGCTTGCGGTGTTCGCGGCCGCCTGCGTGCTCGTGCTCGGCCTCGCCGCCTGCGGGGGCGGCAGTAGCAGCAGCAGTAGCTCGAGCAACGAAAGCAGCGAAAGCGAATCTGAAGGCGGAGGCGCACCATCGACTGAAGCTTCTGGCGAAATCGCCGGTGCCGGCTCGACCGCCCAAGAAGCGGCGCAGAAAGCCTGGATCGCCGAATTCGAGAACGCCAACGGTGGCGCCACCATCTCCTATGACGGTGTCGGCTCCGGCGGCGGTCGCGAAAAATTCATCTCCGGCGGCGTCGCCTACGCGGGTTCCGACACGCCGCTCTCTGAATCGGAAGGTGAGCTGGGCAAAGCGATCAAGCGCTGCGAACCCGGCCAGCTGGTCGAGGTTCCGGACTACATCTCGCCGATCGCGATCATCTACAACCTCCCGGGCGTCGAAGAACTGAAACTCGAACCGGAAACCCTGGCAAAGATCTTCAACCAGGAAATCGAAAACTGGAACGACCCGGAAATCGCCAAAGAGAACCCGGAAGTCGAACTTCCGGAAACGCGGATCGTCCCGGTCAACCGCTCCGACGAGTCGGGCACGACCGAAAACTTCACCGACTACCTCTCCAAAGTGGCGCCCAGCGTGTGGACCCACGAAGTGAGCGGTGAATGGCCGGTGAAAGGTGGCGAAGCCGCATCCGGCACCTCCGGTGTGGTCGAAGCCGTCGCCGCCGGTGAAGGAGCGATCGGTTACGCCGACGCCTCGCAGGCCGGGGAACTCGGCAAAGCGCTGATCAAAGTCGGCAGCGAATGGGCCGAACCGTCGGCGGAAGCCGCCGCCAAAGTCCTCGATCTCTCGAAAGAAGATCCGGAACTCGAGGGCGGCCAGAAAAACGTCATCGCCTTCGAAATCGACCGTAAAACCGAAGCCAGCGGCGTCTACCCGATCGTCCTGGTCTCCTCGCTGATCGGCTGCACCGAATACAAGAGCGCCTCCGAAGCGGCCCTGGTCAAAGGCTTCTTCGAATACGCGATCAGCCCCGAAGGGCAGGCGCTGGCCGAAGAACAGGCCGGCTCCGCTCCGCTCTCCGAAGAACTGACCAAAAAGGTCGAAGCCGCTGTCGGCTCGATCAAATAGGTCCGGTCGACTGAACGACTGAACCAACGCTCGTGGCTCATTACGACACCACGACCAATGCCGGCCAGCTACTGGCGGCGGCGTCCGGAGGGCGCCGTCGCCGTGGCGACCGGATCTTCAGCAACGCCGCGGTGATCGCCGCGGTGACGATCCTGGCGCTGCTCGCCGGGGTCGCGATCTTCCTCGTCACCGAGGGCTTCCCGGCACTGACCGCGTCGTCCTCGGAACTGCCGGGGCACGAAAGCTTCCTCAGCTACGTGGCGCCGTTGGCCTTCGGCACCGCCCTCGCGGGGGTGCTGGCGATGGTCATCGCGGTGCCGTTGGCGGTCGCCGTGGCGCTCTTCATCACCCACATCGCGCCCGCCCGGATCGCGATGCCGCTCGGCTTCCTGGTCGACCTG
>JAOPZF010000206.1 GCA_025964255.1 Solirubrobacterales bacterium
ATGTTTTGACCCCCCTATAGGGGCCTAAGTCCACCCATCGCGTCCTCGCCTGTTGTGAACCCGTGACGGAAGAGTGGAGATCGTCCCGAACCCCTGACCTTCCCGGCGAAACCCTCACGTCCCGTGCGTCTCGTGGCGGCCACAGCCTGCCCGGGCCGCCACGAGACGCCCGGGACGCAACTCGGACGGCCGCGGCGCCACTGATCCCAGATGAGTTCGCAGAAATCCGCGGTATGCGCGGAGAAGTGCGAACGTTCGGGTCGGGTCAGGCGCGGAGCGTGCCCTCGGGGTCGACGCGCTCGCGCAGGATCCGGAGCTCCTCGTCGCTCGGCGACTCGGTGACCGGCGGGGTTTCGGGGCCGGCGAGGTCGAAGCCGGTCGCCTCGCGGACCGCGTCCATCGTCACGCCCTCATGCAGGCTGCGCACGCGCATGTCCCCGGCGTCGTCGAAGTCGAAGACGCCGAGCGGCGAGAGGACGAAGCGGACGCCGCCACCGGGGAAGCGCAGGCGCTCGCGCTCGGTGCGGTCGCCGAGGGCGGTGATCAGCGCCACCCGCTCGACGAAGGTGCGCTGGTCGTGGCGCGGCATGACGATGTAGTAGCCGGCGCAGCTGGTGCTCATCGAGCCGAGGGCGACGCCGCCGGGCCCGCGAACTTTCCAGCCGCCGTCGGGGCCGGGGATGCCGAACAGGTTGATGTTGCCGCGGCGGTCGACCTGGAGGCCGCCGACGAAGAAGACGTCGGGGCGGCGCGAGTAGTCGAACGCCTTTTCCTGGACCATCAGCGCCTCGCCGACCTGCGAGCGCGGGTCGAAGAGGAACGGGTAGACCGGCGGCACGCTGGCGCCGTCGGCGAGGTTGGCGACGCCGAGGCCGACGAGGACGCGGAGGTCCGGCAGGCGGGTGAGGCCCGCCATCACCGCCGCCGCCCGCGCCATCGGCATGTTGGCGCCGATCTGGACGCTGCGGTCCTCGGCGCGCAGGTCGCGGGCGAGGAGGACGGCGAAGAGCTCGTCGGTCGAGTACGCGGCCATCAGACGAGGAGCGAGGCGATGCGGCGGATGCCGATCTCCTCGAGGTAGGAGTCGTGGTCGGCGCTCGCGTAGCGCTGCACGTAGGCGTCCAGCCCGTCGCCTTCGCCGCCGGCGGCGTCGAGGAACTCCTGCAGGTGCTCGATGTCGGCGACCATCGTCGCGCAGGAATAAGGGTGGGTGCCGAACGGGGCCCGCACGACGCGGGTGTCCTGCCAGTACCAGGTGCGCTCCGGCGCCCGCCGGATCAGCTCGTTCGGGACGACGCGGTCGACCTGGAGGATCACCGTCTCCGCCGCCGAGCCGAGCGCCAGGTCCATGTTGCCGGTGCCCTGCGGCTGGGCGTTGCCGTAGGCATCGGCGATCTCCGCGTAGACGAGCGCGAAGTCGAGCGGCATCGCCGGGATCGCCAGCAGCTCCTCGCCCGCGACCGGGTCGGTGAAGGTCGCGATGCCCTCGTTCAGGCTCGGCATGTCGGTGCCGACGCCGCCCCGCCACGGCATGAACGGGAGCCGCTGCGCGGCGGCGCGGAGGCCGGCGACGCAGTGGCCCTCGTCGATGTCTTCGATCTTGATCGTCCCCGCCCGGGCGGCCTTCCGGAAGACCGGGCCGACGCCCGCCATGACCTCGTAGCCGACGTAACAGGAGACCAGCTTCTCGACGCAGCCGGCGGCGATCAACAGCTCGACGTCGAGGCCCGCGACCGGCGCGAGCACGGTGAGCCCGCGCACCTTCCGCCGGGCCAGCTCGCGGACCAACGCCATCGGGTGCGCCGCGGTGACCGCGCCGCCGATCCCGATCGTGGCGCCGTCGCCGACGTCGGCGAGCGCCACCTCGAGCTCGGCCAGGGCCGAGGTGCGCTCGGCCGTCGCTGGGCTCATTTGATCGAGGCCCGGAGCAGCGGCTCGACCGAGTCGAGCTCGGTCAGCGCGCGGATCGTCTCGCCGAGCCCCTCGAAGGCGTCGGAGGAGATCTCCATCTCGTCGTGCAGCCGGCGCGAGTTGGTGAGCACGCCGTCCCAGTCCCAGCCGTAGGTCGAGTCGTCAGGGATCAGCTCGCGCACGTGGCGCTCGCCGGTCGTCGTCGTCAGCTCGATCCGCGAGGCCAGCTCCGGCAGCCGCTCGTCGGCCAGCACCTCGGTGCGGGCGACCAGCTCGCGCATCACCGGGTCGTCGGTGTTGTGGAGGCCGGCGAGGGTCGCGTCGCGGTCCTTGATCGCCATCGCGACGCAGAACGGGGCGCTCATCAGGCTCGCGCCGACGTCCTCGAACGGGCCCCAGTTGAGCGTCCCCGGATAGGCCCGGTCGACCGGGTTCAGCAGGCAGCGGATGCTCTCGATTTCGTCGGCCTCGACGTCGTTGTCGGCGACCAGCGAGATCGCCGCCTCGACCGGGCTCTGGGTGATGTTGCAGACCGGATACGGCTTGTAGATCACGTCCATGATCCGCCAGCGCTCGCCCAGCTCGGAGAAGTCCTCGTCGACCCCGTCCTGGCCCGCGAAGGCGTGGGCGAAGCCGGCAGGGCCCTCGAGCCAGTTGCGCGCGCCGGCGGCGCCGTTGGACGCGAGGCGCGCCGCCCAGAGGCCGTTGCGGGCGGCCATGCCGAGCTCCCAGCGCCACTCGGTGGTGCCCTCGATCCAGGTCTGGGACAGCCCGCCGCTGAAGCTGGAGGCGATCGCGACCGCGTTGGCGACGCCCTGCTCGTCGAGCCCGAGCAGCGACGCGCAGGCGGCGGCGGAGCCGAGCGTGCCGTAGAGCATCGAGGCGCGGAAGCCGCGCGGGGTGGTCGACTTCTCGAGCGCGTCGCCGACCGCGGCGGCCACCTCGTAGCCCGCGATGACGGCGCGGGTGAAGCGCTCGCCGTCGGCCCCGAGCTGCTCGGCCAGCGCCAGCGACGGCGGGATCACCGAGGAGCCGAGATGGCTCTTGGCCGAGTAGTAGGTGTCGTCCTGGGCGCGGGCGTGCATCAGCACCGCGTTGGCGAAGGCGGCGTGCTCGGCGTCGACCTTGGTGCCCTCGCAGAGCAGTGTCGACTCGGCCGGCCCGCGGTCGACGACCAGCGGCCAGATGACCGGGCCCTCGGTGTAGGCGGCCATCGCGCAGCTGAGGTCGTGGAGCAGGTTGCAGCGCAGCTTCTCGACGACCTCCTCCGGCGGTTCGGTCTCACGGCACTCGACGACGAACCTTCCCAGTCGCGCACCGATCGCCTGCTTGGTCATGTTCACGATCCCACCTCCTCCAGGCCGGCGACCACTTTCGCCAGGAATTCGGCCCCCTCGGACCCGGTGAGGACGCGATGGTCACACCCGAGCGTGAGTCGCAGGAGACGCCGGCCGTCGGCCTCCTGGCTGGCGGCGCCTACTCCGAGGATCGCCGCTTGGGGCGGGTTGATCACGGGATCGAAGTCGACGATCCCGAACATCCCGAGATTGGACACGGTGAAGGTTGCGTCGCGCAGCTCCTCGCGGCTCAGCCGGCGGGCGGCGGCCGACTCGGCGAGGGCGCGGGTGGTGGCGGCGATCTCGGCGGGCTCGAGCTGGTCGGCATCGTAGATCGCCGGGACGACGAGGCCGTCGGGGATCGCGATCGCGACGCCGACGTTGACCCGCGGGTGGAGCAGCACCTCGTTCTCGCCCCAGGAGGAGTTGACGACGGGGTGCTCGCGCAGCGCTCGGGCGCTGGCGTGAAGGATGTAGTCGTTGACGCTGGGGACGCCGCCGGCGCCGGCCTCACGCAGGCGGGTCCGCTCGGCGAAGATGCCGGCGATATCGGCGTCGCGGCGCAGGTAGAAGCAGGGGACGAGCGCCGCCTCGGTCAGCCGGCGGGCCATCGCCCGCCGCATCATCGAGAGCTTTACGTGCTCGGCCTCGCCACGGCCCGCGGGCTCGACCGTGGTGCCGAGGTCAGTCATCGCTGACGATCCCGAAGAGGTGATCGGCGTTGACGATCTGGAACTCCTCGACGTTCAGCTCGGCGACGACCCCGTCGGCCGGGGACTCGAGGTCCATGTTCGCCTTGTCGGAGGCGATTTCCATCAGCGCGTCGCCGGCTTTGACGGCGTCGCCGGCTTTGACGTTGATCTGGACGACTTCTACCTCTTCGGCCGGGTCGGCGTCGGCGACCTTGATCTCGTGGCGCATCGGGTTACCCCTTTCCGGCGGTCTCGCGGAGCGCCGTGGCGATGTCGTCGACCCCGGGGGTGCGGGCCTCGGCCAGCGGCACCGGAGTCGGCACGTTGATGAACGGCGAGGTGACCCGCCGGGGCTCGGTCTTCAAGGCGGTCAGGCACTCCTCGGCGGCGAGCGCGAGGATCTCGGCCGCGAAGCTGAACGGCGCGGTCGCGTCCTGGGCGACGACGAGGCGGCCCGTCTTGCGGATCGACTCGGCGATCGTCTCGCGGTCGAGCGGCGCCAGCGTACGCGGGTCGACCACCTCGACCGACACCCCGTCGGCGGCGACCGCCTCGGCGGCCTCGATCGCCCGGTCGACCTGGCGGCCGATGGCGATGAGGGTGACGTCCTCACCCTGGCGGCGGACGTCGGCCTTGCCGAGCGGGACGAGGTAGTCGTCTTCGGTCGGCACGTCGTGGCGCGCGGTCAGGAGGCCCTGGGTCTCGATGAAGAGGGTTGGGTCTTCGTCGCGGATCGAGGACTTGAGCAGGCCCTTGGCGTCGGCGGCGTTAGACGGCATCACCACCTTCAGCCCGGGGACGGCGCAGAACCACGCCTCGAAGTTCTGCGAGTGCTGGGCGCCGTTGGGCCCGCCGACCCCGCACATGGTGCGGATCGTCAGTGGCAGCGAGTGGCCGGTGAAGTACCGGTACTTGGCGGCCTGGTTGACGATCTGGTCCATCGCCAGCATCGCGAAGTCGAAGAACATGATCTCGACGATCGGCCGCAGCCCGACCGCGGCGGCGCCGGTGCCGAGGCCGACCAGCAGCGGCTCGGAGATCGGCGTGTCGCGGACCCGCTCGGGGCCGAATTTGTCGAGCAGGCCGCGGGTGACCCCATAGGGGCCACCGACCCGAGCGACGTCCTCGCCGATCAGGAAGGTCTTCTCGTCGCGGTCCATCTCCTCGACCAGGGCCTGGTTGATGCCCTGCCAGAACTTCAACGAACGGGTCTCGACGGTGACGCTCATCGTGCGACCTCCTCTGCGTAGTGGCCGACAAAGAGGACCTCCTCGCCGGCGGACGGGCTGGCCAGGGCGAACTCGAGCGCCGCCCCGATCTCCACCTCGACCGCGGCGTCGGCGGCGTCGGCCTCGTCCGGGGACAGATTCGCCCGCGCCCGCACCAGCGGGTCGCCGGCACGGCCGGTCTCGACCTCGTCCTCGTCGCGGTAGGCGGCTTTGTCGCCGGCGTAGTGGCCGAACCAGCGATAGGTCTCGGCCTCGATCAGGGTCGGGCCTTCGCCGGCGCGGGCACGACCGACGGCGCCCTCGACCGCGGCGGTCATCGCATCGATGTCGTTGCCGTCGACCTCGAGGCCGGGCATGTCGTAGCCCTCGGCGCGTTTCCAGATCCGCCCGGCGACGTGGACCGACTGCGGCGTCAGCTCGACGTAGCGGTTGTTCTCACAGATGAAGACGATCGGCAGCTTCCAGAGGCTCGCGGTGTTGAGCGCTTCGCCGAAGACCCCGTTGGCCGCGGCTCCCTCGCCGAAGAAGCAGATCGCAACGTCATCGCGGCCGTCGATCTGCAGGCCGAGCGCGGCGCCGGTGCCGATCGGGATGCCGCCGCCGACGATGCCGTTGGTGCCGAGCAGGCCGATCTCCGGGATCGCCACGTGCATCGATCCGCCACGGCCGCGCGAGTAGCCGTCGGCGCGGCCGAGCAGCTCGGCCATCATCCGGTCGGGGCGCGCGCCCTTGGCGAGGCAGTGGTGGTGGCCGCGGTGGGTGGAGACGATCACGTCCGTCTCGCGCAGCGGCCAGATGCCGCCGACGGCGACCGCCTCCTGGCCGATCGACAGGTGCAGTGGCCCGGGCACGTTGCCCTCGTGGAACTGCTCGTGGACGGTTTCCTCGAAGCGGCGACTGAGCCGCATCAGCTGGTAACGGGCCAAGCGGTCATCCGCCGGGCCGTTCTGGCTCGAATTCAAAGCTATTTTCCCTCCTCCGCCAGCCTCCTACCGGCCGGTCGGTAGCCACCCTAACACAGCATCTCCGACCGGTGTGCGGCTTTTCATCGGATTCGCCCGAATTAGCACAACCGCTCGGTTGACTGGCTCCGCCGATCGGTTTCAATAGAGTGGACAGCGCGCGTGAGGGTGGCAGCCCTCGCGGGCCGGCAGAGCAGATGGCAGCGTCCAGAACCCAACTTGCGGCCGTCGCGGAGACGACGGAGACGAGCCCTTCCGGGGTCCGTCCCGACATCATCGACGCGGCCACCCGGATCTTCAGCGAGCGCGGCTACCACGCCGCCTCGATGTCGGACATCGCCGACGCGGTCGGCATCCGCAAGGCCAGCCTCTACCACCACGTGCGCAAGAAGGAGGACCTCCTCTTCGCGATCCACGAGGCGCTGGTCGACGAGCTGATCGACGAGACGATGGCCGTCTCCTCCTCCTCGGTGACCGCCTCCGAGAAGGTGCGCCGCCTGCTCCACGTGACGATGCGGTTCATCGCCCGCAACCGCGACGGCGTCACCGTCTTCCTCGCCGAGCGCCACGCGGTGACGGGCGAGCGCTGGCAGGCGCTGGTCGTCAAACGCGACTTCTACGAGCGGATGGTCAACCAGATCGTCACCGACGGTCGCGCCGACGGCGAGTTCGTCGACCTCCCCCCGGAGATCGTCGCCCGCGCCCTGCTCGGGATGGCCAACTGGGGCTACACCTGGTTCCAGCAGGACGGCCCCCGCAGCGCCGACGAGGTCGCCGAGGTCTTCGCCTCCCTCGCCCTCCACGGCCTCGTCGCCCACCGCTGAGGCCTGCCGTTCGTCGCTTCCCCCTTATATGAGGGGGAAATAGCGAAGGGCTAGGCGGAGGTAGCGCCCTCGAGCTTTTTGCGGAGCTCGTCCTTGCGGACCTTGCCGATCGAGGTTTTCGGCAGCTCGGTCTCGAAGGCGACCACGGTCGGGACCTTGAAACGGGAGAGGCGCTCTTTGCAGTAGGCGGTGATGTCGTCCTCGGTGACGTCGGCGCCGTCGGCGACGACGACCACCGCCGCCACCGCTTCGTCGCGGATCGGGTCGGCGATGCCGATGATCGCCGCCTCGGCGATCAGCGGGTGGTCGACGAGGACCGACTCGACCTCGATCGCCGAGACGTTCTCCCCGGCGCGCTTGATCATGTCCTTCTTGCGGTCGAAGAAGTAGAGGTAGCCCTGCTCGTCGGCGTAGGCGTTGTCGCCGGTGTGGAGGAGGTCGCCGCGGATCGTCTCGGCAGTCGACTGCTCGTCCTTGTAGTAGCCGAGCATGATCGAGCGGCCGCGCTCGCCGCGGACGCAGATCTCGCCGACCTCGCCGGTCGCCACCTCCTTGCCTTCCTCGTCGAGCAAGAGCAGCGTGCGCCCCGGCGAGGGCAGCCCGATCGAGGGCCAGCGGCGCGGCGACGCGACCGGCGAGACGGTCAACAGGGTCATCGTCTCGCTCTGCCCGTAGCCGTTGATCAGGTCGACCGCGTAGCGCTCCTCGAAGGTCTGCTTCTCCTGGTCGGAGACGTTGATCGCGTAGAAGACCTTGCGCAGGCTGTGGTCTTTGTCCTCGTCGCTCAGCGGCTGGGCGATCAGCGTGCGCAGCTGCATCGCGACGATCGCCGTCTGCGACGCCTTGTGCCGGCGGACCTGCTCCCAGAAGCGGGAGGCGCTGAACTCCTCGATCACGATCGCCGTCCCGCCGACGGTCATCGCCGCCATGATCGTCATCCCCTGGCCGTTGACGTGGAAGAGCGGCAACGCCGTGAGGCAGCGCTCGTTCTCGTCGAGCCAGAGGCAATGGACGGTGTCGAGGCCCGCCCGCAGGCAGTTGGCGTGGGTGAGCATCACCGCCTTCGGCTTCGACGTGGTGCCCGAGGTGAAGAGCAGCTCGGCGACGTCGTCGCCGCCGACCGTCGGCCGCGGCGGCGGTTCCTCGGAGAGGCCCGGCAGGTCGTCGAAGGCGAAGAACCCGGCGAGGCGCCCGCGGGCGACGACCGTAGTCGTGTCGGTCCCGGCGGCGTCGATGCCGCGCTGGACCACCTCGCAGAAGTCGGGCTCGGTGATCGCGAAGCCCGCCTCGGTGAAGCCGATCACGTGCTCCAGCTCGCCGGCGGTGTTGGCGATGTTGGAGGGCACCATCACCGCGCCGAGGCGGGTGATCGCGAACCAGGAGACGAGGAACTCGGGGCTGTTGCGCAGGTGGACGACGACGCGGTCCCCGGCGACGACGCCGAGGGCGTGGAGGCCGCGGGCGCAGTCCTCGACCCGGCCGTCGAACTCGGCGTAGGTCAGCTCGCTGACCTCGCCGGCGCGACTCTCGAAGACGAGGAAGGTGCGCTCAGGGGCGATCGCCACCCGCTCCGCGAGCAGGTCGCCGATGCTGCGATTTCCCATTTCGCCGATGCTCATGCCATGTACATCCCGCCGTTGACGTCGAGCTCGACGCCGTGGACGAAGCTCGCGAGTTGGGAGGCGAGGACGACAGCCATCGCCGCGCACTCGGGCGGGTCGGCGAGGCGGCGGAGCGGCGTCGCGGCGACCGCGTCGGCCTTCGCCTGGTCGGAGAGGATCGCGTTCATCGGCGTCTGGATGAAGCCCGGGTGGATGCAGTTGACGCGGATCCCGTTCGGTCCACCCCACTGCGCGAGGTGCTTGGTCAGCCCGGCGACGCCGGCTTTCGAGGCGGCGTAGGGAGCGCTGGCGCGGAGGCCGCCGGTGCGGGCGGCGAAGGAGCCGAAGAGGACGATCGCGCCGCCGCCGTTCTCGATCATGCCCGGCGCGACGGCCTGGCTGATGTTGAAGGCGCCCTTGAGGTTGACGTCGAGGACGCGGTCCCAGGAGGCCTCGTCGACCTCGGGGAGCGGCGAGGTGGTGTAGATACCGGCGCAGTGGATGACCGCGTCGACCGGGCCGGGGAGGGCGTCGACCGCCGTGGCGACCGTGGTGGTGTCGGAGAGGTCGACGATGGCGCGCTCGACGGAAGCGGCGCCGTCGGTGGGGACCGCCTCGAGGCCGTCGGCGTTCACGTCCCAGAGCGCCAGCCGGGCGCCCTCGCCGCCGAGGATCTTCGCCGCCGCCAGGCCGATGCCGCTGGCGGCGCCGGTGACGAGGACGAGGCGGCCACCGAGCCCGGAGTCGAGCATCAGTAGCCCTTCCCCGCGGTCCAGCCGCCGTCGACGAAGAGGGTGACGCCGTTGACGAAGCTCGACTCCTCCGAGCAGAGGAAGAGGACCGGGCCGGAGATCTCGTCGACCTGGCCCCAGCGTCCCATCGGCGAGTTCTCGCGCAGGACCTTGACCATCGACTCGTCTTCGAAGTAGGGGGCGCTGAGCGGCGTCTCGATCACGCCCGGGGCGACCGCGTTGCAGTAGACGCCGGCGTCGCCGACTTCGACCGCGATCGACTTGGTAAGGCCGACGATCGCCGCCTTCGAGGTGTTGTAGGCGGCGCGTTCGCGCAGCGCCAGCTGTCCCGCCATCGAGGCGAGGTTGACGATGTGGCCGCCGCCCGCGGCGACCATCGCCGGGATCACCGCTTTGCTGCAGATGAAGGTGCCGTTGACGTTGACGTCGATCGTCCGCCGCCAGGCGTCGATCGGCTCCTCGGCGATCGGCGCGACGTGACGGATGCCCGCGTTGTTGATCAGGAAGTCGATCTGCCCGAAGGCGCCGAGGACGGTCTCGACCGCGGCGCCGACGCCGTTCTCGTCGGTGACGTCGACGGTGTCGGCGATCGCGCCAGCGCCGACCTCGGTCGCCGCCTGGCGGGCCGCGTCACCGTCGGTGTCCCAGATCGCGACGCGGGCGCCCGCCGCGGCGAAGGCAGCCGCCAGCTCACGCCCGATCCCTCGCGCGCCGCCGGTGACGATCCCCGATTTCCCAGACATCCGGTCGGTCATTCGGCGCCAGCATAGATCCGCATCGGCCGCCGCCCTACTAGCTTTCACGATAGGCGTTGATGCGTCTGTCCTGGAGTACTTTCGATCTGTGATCGAGGCCGACGCGCGACCCTCCCTGCCCCTGACCGACTCCGACGAGCGGCGGCTGCTGCGCGAGTCGGTGAGCAACCTCGCCGAAAGCTTCGGCCACCGTTACTTCACCGAGGTCGTCGCCAAGAACGAGCCGCCCGCGGCGCTCTGGGAGGCGCTCGGTGAGCACGGCTTCATGGGCCCCTCGATCGCCGAGCGCTACGGCGGCGGCGGCGGCGGGCTGACCGAGCTGGCGATCGTCGAGGAAGAGGTCAGCGCCGCCGGGATGCCGCTGCTGAAGCTGCTGATCTCCCCCGCCGTCGCCGGCGCGATCGTCGAAGGGCACGGCTCGGAGGAGCAGAAGATGCGCTGGCTGCCGGGGATGGCGGCGGGCACCGACCGCTTCTCGCTCGCGGTGACCGAGCCCGACGCCGGCTCCAACACCCACAAGATCTCCACCCGCGCCCGCCGCAAGGGCGACACCTACGTGCTCACCGGGTCGAAGGTCTACTGCTCGGGGCTCGAGGACTCAAACTGGGTGCTGGTCCTCGCCAACACCGGCACCAGCGACGACGGCCGCTCGCAGCTCTCCCTCTTCATGGTCGAGGTCGACCACCCGAAGCTCCACCGCACCCGGATCCCGGTGGCGATGCGGGCCCCCGAGCACACCTTCTCGGTGTCGTTCGACGATGTCGACATCCCGGCCGACCGGCTGATCGGCACCGAAGGCGAGGCGATGAAGACGGTCTTCAGCGGCCTCAACGCGGAGCGGATCATGTCGGCGGCGCTGTGCTGCGGGGTCGGGCGGTACGCGCTGCGCAAGGCGGCGCAGTACGGGCGCGAGCGCGAAGTTTGGGGGCAGCCGATCGGCGCCCACCAGGGCGTGTCGCACCCGCTCGCCGAATGCCACGCCCAGCTAGAGGCGGCGCGGATGATGATGATGGCGGCGGCTGCCCTGGCCGACGCCGGCGCGCCCGCGGGCGAGGCCGCGAACATCGCCAAGCTGCTCGCCGCCGACGCTGGCACCAAAGCCGTCGACCAGGCGATCCAGGCCCACGGCGGCAACGGGATCGCCGACGAGTACGGCATCGCCGACCTCTACTTCATCGTCCGACTTCAGCGGATCGCCCCGGTAAGCCGGGAGATGATCCTCAACTACATCGCCCAGCACTCGCTGGGCCTCCCCCGGTCCTACTAAAGGAGGCCCCCAGATGTCGATCGACGTCACCAGCCTGACCAACCGCCGTGCCACCAACCGCTGGGACAGGGTCAGCGTCGGCGACTTCTGGGAGCGGATCACCTGGAGCTACCCAGACAAAGAGGCGATCGTCGGCCGGCCGGGCGCCTTCGCCTACCCGCAGAACGAACGCCTAACCTACCGGCAGGCCGACGAGCTCGCCAACCGGGTCGCCAACGCCATGTTGGGGCGCGAGGACATCAAGAGAGGCGACCGGGTCCTGTTCTTCTGCGACAACTCGACCGAGGCCTACGTGACCAAGATCGCCGTCGCCAAGGCTGGGCTGGTCTCGACCCCGATCAACCCGATGCTGGCGCCGGACGTGATCGCCGACCTGATCGAGCGGACCGATCCGAAGCTGTCCTTCGTCGACGACGAGCTGTGGCCGAAATGCGAGAAGGCGTTCGCCGAGAAGGGCCTGACGCCGAGCGTGACGATCCCGGTCTGCGGCGAGGTGCTGGAGGGCTCGGTGTCGTTCGCCGACTTCGTCGAGAATGCCTCGACCGCGGAGCCCGACGTCGAGATCCACGGCGACGACATCTGGGAGATCATCTTCACCTCGGGGACGACCGCCATGCCGAAGGGCGTGATGATCTCCCACAACTACTCCTACCTCGCTGGGTACTCCTTCGCGCTCAGCCTGACCCGCGGGCTGCGGTTCGACTGCGACCTGAAGATGGTCACCTTCCTGCCGCTGATCTTCCACATCGCGGACCAGATCTTCTCCTTCCCCGCGTTCCTCACCGGCGGCACGCTGGTCTTCGGGCGGCGCTACGACCCGGACGGGATCGCCCAGGCGATCTCAGACGAGGACATCACGATGTGGTGGGGCGGCTCGCCGGCGATGCTCGAGGAAGTGACCGACCGGTTCGAGAAATCGGGCGGCGCGCTCGACGCCTCCTCGGTCACCTCGATCGTCTTCGGCTGGACGGCGATCGACCCGAAGCTGGTCGAGCGGCTGCGCAAGCTGACCACCGAGCAGGTCAGCCTGCTCGAGATCCTCGGCCAGACCGAGGCGATCTCCTGCTTCCGCTTCTGGCCCGACAAATGGCCGGAGACCTTCGCCGCCAACGCGCCCGCGACCAACTACGTCGGCGTGCCCAACCCGCTGCTGGCCTCGAAGCTGGTCGACGAGGAGGGCAACTCGCTGGAAGGGACCGTAGGCGTGCCCGGCGAGGCCGTCTACCGCTCCCCGGTCGTCACCGCCGGCTACTACCAGGACGAGAAAGCGACCGAAGAGGCCTTCCGCGGCGGCTGGTTCCACTCCGGCGACGTCTGCGAGTACGACGCCGAGGGGCTGCGGATCATGGTCGACCGCTCCAAGGACATGATCAAGTCCGGCGGCGAGAACGTCTCCACGCTGCGGGTCGAGACGATCCTGCGCTCGCACCCGCAGATCCTCAAAGCGGCGGTCGTCGGCCTGCCCCACGAGCGCTGGGACGAGGCGGTCACCGCGATCATCGTCCCGACCGATGGGGAGACGCCCGACCCCGACGAGGTCAAGGCGTACTGCCGCGAGCGACTGGCCGGCTACGAGTCGCCGAAAGCCGTGATCGTGACCGACTCGCTGCCGGAGACGGTCGGAGGCAAGGTGCTCAAGTACAAACTGCGCGTCGCCCACGCCGGCTTCTACGTCAACGGCGAGTAGCTCGCGGCGCCGAGCCGCGCCGCGACCGCCCGCAGCACCTCGTCGGCTTCGCTGTCGAGCTGGCGGTCGGTCACCCGTTCGAGGGTGATCCCGAGCAGGCCGAGTTTGCGCTGACGCTTGCGGTCCTCCTCGAAGGAGAGCCGCGAGCCGTGGGTGCCGTAGGTGTCGAGTTCGACCGCCAGTAGGTGCTCCGGCCAATAGCAGTCGAGCTCGTAGCCGCCGACGACGAAGTTCATCGACGGCCGCGGCAGTCCCGAGCGCCGGATGAGCGCCCGGAAGCGCCGCTCGAGCCCCGAGCGGGTGACGGTCGGGTCGGGCCGGTAGAGGTCAACGGCCTGAGCGAGCGCCGCCCAGCCCTTGTGGCCTTTCGAGCGGGCGAGCAGCGCCTCGAACTCGCGCAGGTCGAGCCGATGCTCCCCGTCCTCCAGGCGCTTGAGCCGGGCGGACGTCCCGCCCGGGTCGAGGGCCGCCAAATCGAGTGCCGTCCGCGCGACCGAGGTGACCGGGACCCCTCGCACTGAGGAGGTGTCTTCGTCGGTCAGCTCGGCGAAGTGGACGTGGAAGTCCCGTTTGCGATGCCGACGGGTCGTCGCGGTGACGTGGAACTTTCCCGAAGGCCGCGACCGGCTCAGTCCCCACATCCATCCCGCCGACCAGTGGCTGGCGACGGAGGGCGCGTTCGCCGCGACGGCCGCCACGCACCACCCCTCCCAGCTCAGCGCCTCATGCCCAATCGCATAAACGCGTCGGTGCAGGCGCCGCAAACGTCCCAGCCGCAGCTCCGCCGTGATGACAGCGTCGGAGAATCCGAGTGCCTCCAGCTGCCGGGTCGACACGACACCGTGCTGTCGGGTCGCCAAATCGCTCAGCTCGACGTCTGCCCTTCGCTGTTTCCCCCTCATTTAAGGGGTAAGGAGCGAAGGGCACGTCGATCACCCCCCTCGGCTAAGAGATTCCGAGCAAATCGCGGGCGATCATCCAGCGGTGGATCTCGGCGGTGCCGTGGCCGATTCGCCAGAGGCGGACCTGGCGGAAGTAGGACTGGACCGCGTTCTCTTTGAGGTAGCCGCGGCCGCCGAAGACTTGGAGGCAGCGGTCGGTGACGCGCTGGGCCATCTCGGTGGCGTAGAGCTTGGACTTGAAGGCGTCGGTGCGGATGTCTTCGCCGCGGTCGGCGCGCCAGGCCGTCTTGTAGACGAGGAGGCGGGCGACGTCGAGCTCCACGGCGCAGTCGGCGAGCGGGAATGAGAGGCCTTGGCGGGAGCCGATCGGCTCGCCCCAGGTGGTGCGCTCTTTGGCCCAGGCGACCGCGTCGTCGAGGCAGCGCTGGGCGATCCCGAGCTGGTAGGAGGCGATCTTCAGCCGGCCATGCACGAGCTGCTCGTCGGCGAGCGAGAACGCTTTGCCCTCTTCGCCGAGGCGCTGGGTGGCGGGCACGCGGCAGTTGTCGAATTCGAGTTCGGTCGGGACCCAGGCGTCGCCCATCGTCGGGAGCAGACGGGCGATGTTGTAGCCGGGGGTGCCGGACTCGATCAGGAAGGCGGTGACGCCGCGCGAGCCCTTCGAGGGGTCGGTCGAGGCGAAGAGGATCAGGAACTCGACCCGCTCGGCGAGGCCGATGAACATCTTGCGGCCGTTGATCACGTAGTCGTCGCCGTCGCGGACCGCGGTCGTCTCGACCGCACCCAGATCGGAGCCGGTGCCCGGCTCGGTGAAGGCGTAGGCGCTGCGGCGCTCGCCGTCGATCACCGCGCGCACGTAGGGGTCCCACTGCTCGGGGGAGGCGTTGTAGAGGACCGGCTCCGGGGAGCCGCCGACCTCGAACATCATCGGGTGGCGGTTCAACTCCTCGTGCACAGCGCAGACCGCGAGCTGGCCGAGGCCCATGCCGCCGTGCTCGGCGGGGACTTCGATCGCCCAGAGGCCACGCTCGCGCGCCTCCTCCTGCAGCTTCGGCCGCAGCGCCCATTCGACGTTGCCCTCGCGAAGGAACTCCTCCTCCAGCGGCGCCAGGCGCTCTTCGCGGAACTCGCGGGCGATCTTGACGAGGCTCTGTACCTCGCTCGGTAGCTCGAAGTCCATGGGTGTCTAAGCCTCCAGGTTGATTTCGGCGAGGGGCGGATCGTCGGGACGGGCCACCACGGCGACCAGGCGGACGGCGCAGCCGGGGCAGAATTCCTCGCGGGCGACGACCGCGTCGTCGACGTAGATCGAGGGGTCCTCGAAGAGCGTGGACATCTCGGGGATCGGGGACTCGTGGCGGACCAGGCGCGAGGTCGCGTGCTCGGCGATCGTCCCGGTCAGCTCGCCGCACCCGGCGCAGTGGTACTCGCCCGCCTCGCGGTCGAGCCAGAGCTCCTCGCCGATCTTGGTGCCGCCGGCGGGGACCTCGTAGTCGCGGGCGCGGGGCTCGCCACTCGCCCCGGCGTTGCGCAGGCGCTCGGCGAGCCGCTCGCTGCGCAGCACCGCCGTCGCCTCGAGGTCGGCACCGTCGTCACCGAGCACGACCCCGTACTCGGCGGTCGCGGCGCCGGCGGAGATGATCCCGGCGACGACGTCGGCGTGGACGGCGGCGGGCTCGCGGAAGAGCGGGTCGCCATAGCCGCCGGAGCCGGTCCAGTTCCACTCGAGCACGTCGTCGGCCTCGACCATCACCGCGTCGCCCTTGCCGAACAGCTGCACCGACTCGCCGCCCAGCTCCTCGGCCGAGGTCGGCAGCTTCCCGGCGGCGAACGCGTCGAGCGCCCCGGCACCGCGCAGCAGCCGCGTCTGGCCGGCGTTGCCGGGCGTGCCGCCCATCACTCCGGCCGTCTTCGGGATCCCCTCGGCGGTGTAGACGCCGAGCCCCATTTCGCCGTTGTAGGGCATGTAGCCGATGCGCCCGCCGGAGCCGCCGCGGTGGCGCCCCGGGCCGCCGGAATCGAGGTCGCGGCGACGGTAGAGGTACAGCATCGGCCAGTCGCGCTCGTAGCTCTCGACGTTCGGCGCCCGGCCCTCGGGCGCGTAGAAGGAGCCGGTCGCGAAGTCGCCGTCCTTATATGGGGTGGCGCCGGTCATCCCCATCATCCCGTCGAGCATCGGCCCGACGTAATAGGTCCCGCGCTGGTTGGTGCCGGCGTGGATCTGGATCTGCCACTGGGCGTTCGGCGGGGTCAGCGCCTTCTGGCGCAGGAACTCGTCGTCGGAGCAGATCAGCATCTTGGCGATCACCGAGGCGACCATCGAGACCCCGAAGGTGGTCGCGTAGATCCCCGCCGGGCTGACCGCGGCGCCGTAGTCGGGGCAGGTGATCGTGCCGGGCTGGGGATCGAAGCGCAGCTGCCTCGCGGCGCCGCCGACCACTCCCATGTTCTCGGCGATCGCGACGACGTTGAGGACGTGCATCACTCCGCCGCGCCAGCCGGCGAACGGCAGGTTGATCGCGCCGACCTGCGGGGCGGTGCCCTCGTTGGAGAAGGTGAGGACGTCGCCCTGCTTGCGCATGTGGAGCTCGATCGGGTAGACGCCGCGGTCGCCGGTCACCGCGACCTCCTGGTACTGGCGGTCGCTCCATTCGCCGTCGGGGATCTTCGCCAGCAGGTCTTTGAACGACTCCTGGGTCGAGTCGAGCAGGCCCTTCATCACGCCCTTGACAGTGGCGGCCCCGTACTTGTCGACCAGGCTCAGCATCCGCTCGCGGGCGGCGTGGTTGCCGGCGATCGTCGCACGCAGGTCGAGTGCCAGGTTGACCGGGGTCCGCGACTGGCGGCGGTAGATGCCCTCCAGCTCGGTGTCGATCTCGCCGTTCCGCACCATCCGGCACGGCGGGAAGCAGGGCGGGTCGAAGTAGACGTCCTGGGCGTTCGGGCAGAACGAGCCGGGGACGGTGCCGCCGACGTCGTTCATGTGGGCGGCGTTGACGACCCAGCAGAACAGCTTGCCCTCGACGAAGACCGGACAAAGCAGGTTGACGTCGGGCTGGTGGGCGGTCCCGATCCAGGGGTCGTTGCACATCCACATGTCGCCCTCGGCGATGTCTTCGCCGTGTTTTTCCATCACGTAGGCGATCACGTAATCCATCCAGCCGGCGAAGTACTGGACGCCGAGGCCGAAGAAGAGGAGCTCACCGTCCTCGGTGCAGATCGCCGTCTGGTAATCGCGGCATTCGAGCATGATCGTCGAGACCGAGAGGTTCTCGATCGTCTTGAAGTGCTCCTGGTTCAGGTTCCAGAGGTTGTGGCGGATCACCTCGAAGGTGATCGGGTCGGTGACGACTTCGGCGTCGGTGTGGAGCTTCAGCCCCGGTGGGATCTTGCGCTCGGCGGGCGGGATGTAGGCGTGCTCGAGCCCGTCCCAGAAGCCCTCCGGGCGGACGACGGACGGGGCGACCGGGGTCTCGATGCTCATGTGCCCTCCTCGAAGGTAAGGATGAAATCGCCGGCGGGACTGCGGGTGACCTTGGCGCCGGCGGGGACGACGATGCCGGTGGTCGGCAGGTCGATCACGGCGGGGCCGGGGACGACCTGGTCGGCGAGCAGGCCGTTGCCGTCGTAGACCTTGGTCGGGGCCGGCTCGGCGCCGCGCTCGAAGGCGACGAGGCGGGTCGTCTTCTCGGTGCCGGCGGCGCCTTGGCCGGTCTGGCGGGCGGCCTTCGAGGCGCCGACGGGGATCAGGACCTCGGCCCGCAGCGAGGTGATCTCGAGGCGGGCGCCGGGCAGCAGCGCGGCGGATCCGTAGCGTTCGCCGTAGGCGCTTTCAAAGTCCCCGGTGGCGGCGGTGAGGGCGGCCTCGTCGAGCTCGCCGAGCGGTAGTTCGACCTCGAGCTCGTTGCGCTGCCACTCGTAACGCATGCGGGCGTGGCGGCGGATCTGGACGGCGCCGCCGGTGCGCTCGCGCTCGCCGGCCGAGTCCTCGAGCAGCTCCGCTTCGAGCTCCTCGTAGGCGCTCTGCATCGCCGCCGGGTCGAAGGGGGAGAGCAGGGCGACGTCGCGCTCGGCGTGGTAGCGGACGTCGGAGAGGGCGATGCCGAAGGCGCTCCAGACCGAGGCGACCTCGCCGGGGATCGCGATCCGGTCGATGCCGAGGGCGCGGGCGTAGCCCGCCGCGTGCAGCGGGCCGGAGCCGCCGTAGGAGACGAGCAGGAAGTCGCGCGGGTCGAAGCCGCGGCCGATCACCACGTTCTCCAGCAGGTTCGCCATCTTCGTGTTGGCGATTTCGACGATCCCCAGCGCCGCGTCGACGATGCTCAGGCCGAGCGGCTCGACGACCCGGGCGATCGCCGCTTCGGCGAGGTCGCGGTCGGGGTGGATCGAGCGCCCGTCGGCGGCGGTGCCGAAGACGACCTCGGGGTCGACGTAGCCGAGGACCAGGTTGGCGTCGGTGACCGTCGGTTCCTCTCCCCCGCGCCCGTAACAGGCGGGGCCGGGGTTGGAGCTGGCGCTGTGCGGGCCGACGCGGAGGCTCGTGCCCTGCGGATCGACCCAGGCGATCGAGCCGCCGCCGGCGCCGATCGAGAGGACCTCGACCGCCGGCACCCGGTAGTTCCACTTGCCGAGCGTGGTGTCGAGGGCCACCAACGGCTCGCCGTCCTTCAGCAGGCCGACGTCGAAGCTGGTGCCGCCCATGTCGGTGGCGATCACGTCGGGGACGCCGAGGTCGGCGGCGAGGCGCTGCGTCCCGACCAGGCCGCCGACCGGGCCCGAGCCGATCGTCAGCACCGGTAGCCGGCGGCCGTGCTGCAAGGGCACCATGCCGCCGTGGGACTGCATCAGCATCAGCCCGTCCTCGAAGCCGAGCTCACCGAGCCGATCGTCGAGGGTGCTGAGGTACTGGGAGGTGCGGGGACCGACGAGGGCGTTGATCACGGTGGCGACGGTGCGCTCGTACTCGCCGACCGACTTCGAGGTCTCGTGCGAGACCGAGACGAAGGCGTCGGGCGCGATCTCGGTGATGATCTCGCGGGCGCGCAGCTCGTGGGTGGGGTTCTGGATCGACCACAGGAGGGCGACGGCGAAGGCGTCGCAGCCGTCGGCCGCGAGCGCGGTGACCGCCTCGCGCAGGCCCGCCTCGTCGAGCTCGACCAGCACCTTTCCGGTCGAGTCGACCCGCTCGACCAGGCCGGCGACGTGGTGGCGCGGGACCAGCGGCGTCGGCTTGAAGGTTTCGGTGATCTTGAGGATGTTCTCCGGCGGCTCGCCGGTGATCCGGCCGACCCCGCGCATCATCTGCAGGGTGTCCTCGTGGCCGAGCGTGGTCAGCAGGCCGACGTTGGCCCCGCGCTCCTCGACGACGATGTTGGTCGCCACGGTCGAGCCGTGGGAGATCAGCTTGAGCAGCGAGTCGAAGAGGTCCTCGTTGCTGTGGCCGAGCTGCCCGGCGGCCGCCTCGAGGCTGCCGAAGAAGCCCGACTGGAAGTCGTCGGCGGGCGAGGAGAGCGCCTTGCCGTAGGCGACCCGGCCGTCGTCGGCGACGATGATGCAGTCGGTGAAGGTGCCGCCGATGTCGACGGCGGCGGTCAGGGTCCCGGCAGCCTCGCTCATCGGGACGCGACCTCGAGGTCGGGCTGGAAGATCGTGCGGACGCCGTCGAAGGAGCCGCTCGCGTAGGCGTCGAAGGCGTCGATGATGCCCTCGAAGCCGACCCGCAGCTCGATCAATCGGTCGAGGTCGAGGTCGGTCTCGGCGAGCCAGGCGGCGACGTTGTCGAAGTCCTCGTGGACGTAGGCGAAGGAGCCGATGATCCGGGTCTCGTTCTCGACCACGCGGGAGACCGGCAGCGGCACCTCGTCGGAGAAGATGCCGACCAGGACGACGGTGCCGGAACGGCCGACGGCGCGGACCGCGGCGGCGAGCGTCTCCGGGCGGGCGACGCAGTCGAGGGCGAGGGCGAAGTGCGGCGGCAGGGCGTCGAGCTCGGCGGGCTCGACCGCGGTGAGGCCGAGGCCGGCGATCAGCTCGCGGCGGGCGGCCTGCGGCTCGGAGATCGTCACCTCGGCGCCGCGGCGGGCGGCGGCGAAGGCGGCGCCGAGACCGATCACGCCACCGCCGACGACGAGGACGCGCTCACCCGGTCGGGCTCCGGCGAGCTGGACGCCGTGCTCGCCGACGGTCAGCGGCTCGATCAGCGCGCCCCACTCGAGCGAGAGGCCCGCGGCGAGCGGCGTCGCGTTGGCGGCGGGCGCGACCATCGCCTCGGCGAAGCCGCCGGGGGCGGCGGGGATGCAACCGTAGACGCGGCGGTCGGGACAAAGGTTGGTTTCGCCGCCGGCGCAGCGGTCGCAGTCGCCGCAGCCCTCGATCGGGTCGATCGCGATCGCCTGGCCCAGCTCGAGGCCGCCGACCCCCTCGCCGAGCTCATCGATCACGCCGACCGCCTCGTGTCCCATGACCAGCGTCTCGCCGGCGGCGAGCACCTCGTCGCGGCGGTTGTTGCGGCCGCTGTAGCCGTAGAGGTCGGAGCGGCAGAGGCCGACCGAGTCGACCCGCACGCGGATCTCGCCGGGGCCGGCGTGCGGCGTCGGCGACTCGCCGACCGACAGACGGCTTTCGCCGTGGTAAAGGAGGGTGCGCACGATCCCGATCTTCGACCCGGCCGTCGGGGCGGGGAACTGGCGTATGCGCCAATCCGCCGCGCCGGCCGCCTCCCTAGAGTCCGGCGGCGTGAACTACCCGCACGC
>JAOPZF010000229.1 GCA_025964255.1 Solirubrobacterales bacterium
CGATCGCGCTGATGGTCGGCGGCCTGGTCTTCCTGGCCTTCGCCTGGCGGCCCGGCTTCGGCTTGACCCGCCGCGACGAGCCGCGCTGGGACGCCGCGGCCGACGCCTTCCGTCGCCGCGCCGTGACCCTGCTCGCATTCGCCGTGGTGCTCGGCGTCGTGGTCAGCCTGCTCGGCATCCTCCTGCAGGGGGCGAGCGCGGCCGGCGTCTCGCTCTGGGATTCGCTGAAGAGCTCGATCGTCCAAGACACCCTCGAGAGCCGCTTCGGAAAGGTCTGGCTGTTGCGGGCCTTCGATTGGGCGGCGCTCGGTGCGCTGGTCCTCCTCTACCTCAAGGCGTCGCGGGCTCGGCGCTGGCTGACAGTGCCCGCGACGATCGGCTGCGCCTACCTGGCGAGCACCCCGGCTTTCGCCGGCCACGCGAGCGTCGAGAGTCCGATCGCGGTGATGTTCCCGTCCGACTTCATCCACGTCCTCGCCTCGAGCGTCTGGGTCGGGGGTGTCGCCTTCCTGGTGCTGGCGCTCCCCGTCGCCACCAGGCAGTTGGAGCCGCCCGAGCGGACGCGGGTCCTGCTGGCGACGCTGGCGCGCTTCTCGCCGATCGCCCTCGGCGCGGTGGTGGCAATCGCCGTCACCGGCCTCGTCCAGGCTTATATCGACATCCGCCGCGTCGCCGATCTGTTCGACACCACCTACGGCCTCCTGGTCCTGGCGAAGATGGTCCTGCTGGCCGTACTGGTCGGGTTCGGCTGGGTCAACCGAGGCCGAATCATCCCGCGGCTGCGGCGCCTGGTCGAGGGGGCGGGGGCAGGGGGATCGGTCGGCGTCCTGGCCCCCCGCAGCCTGCGCGGCGAGCTGCTGCTGATGCTGGTCGTCTTCGGGGTCACCGCGGCCCTGATCGCTTACGCCCCGCCGACCGACGCTGCCGCCGGCCCTTTCTCGACCGACACCGGCCTCGGTCCGGCCGAGCTGGAGCTGTCGGTCGAACCGGCCGAGGTCGGGCTGAACCAGATCCACCTCGACCTGATCGACGCCGAGGGCGGCAGCCAGTTCACGAAAACCAAGGAACTGATGATCACCGCCACGCTGCCCTCGAAGCAGATCGGCCCGCTGATGCTGCAGGTGAACAAGGCGGGGCCCGGGAACTTCGTCGTCTCCGGCGCGCAGCTGACCCCGGGCGGCGAATGGGAACTGGAAATAACCGACCGCGTCTCCGCCTTCGACGAGTTCGCGAAGAAGATCACCGTGCCGATCGGATGAAAGGAAACCCACAGATGAAGCAACGGAGGCTTGCCGCGCTCGGCGCGGCCCTGATCGCCGCTCTGGCCTTCCCCGCGATCGCGGCGGCCCACGTCAGTGTCCACCCGAACACCGTCCCCGCGGGTGCCTTCGCGACGTTGAACCTCCGCGTGCCCGGCGAGGAAGAGGACGCATACGCCGACAAAGTGGCGATGCAGGTGCCGTCCGGATTCATCTCTCTCGACACCGAAATCGTGCCGGGCTGGAGCGTCGAAACGAAGACCAAGAAGCTCGCGAAGCCGATCGAGACCGACGACGGGCCGATCGACGAAGAGGTATCCGAGGTGATCTGGACCGGGGACAAAAAGGAGGGGAAACTGCCCGACGGCTCCTTTGTCCAGTTCCCGCTCTCCGTCGCGATCCCGGAAGAATACGAAGGCAAGCCGCTCCCCTTCAAGACGCTCGAGTACTACAGCAACGGCAAGGTCGCCCGCTGGATCGGCCCGCCTGAATCCGAAAACCCGGCGCCGACGATCAACGTCACCGAAAAGGGCGGCGTGATCGAGGACGTGGCCGGCGGCGAGGCGGGACCGACCGCGGCCGGCGCGACCACCGGGGAAGCCGGATCGATGGACATGGAAATTTCCGGCGAAGCCGAAGGATCGGGCTCCGACGACGGCCTCGCGATCGTCGCCCTGGTCGTCGGCGCACTCGGCCTGATCGCGGGCGGCGGAGCCCTGGTCCTCGCTCGCCGGAGCGCGGCCGGTTGACGGCGACGGATCCGACCGCCTATCACCTGATCGAAGGGGTTAGATGTTGGGCCACGACCCGGTGCCCCTGGATGACACGCCTGGCGCTCCGCGTCTCGGGCGTCCCGCGGCCTCCCGGCCTGGGACGCGGCGCGACGAGCTCCTCCTGGGTGTGCGTGGGGCACGAAATGGGGCACGAAGCCCCACATAGCCCAGCCAAGCCCTCGGATCGGGCTCATAATCCGAAGTCGTCGGGCTGGGAACCCGAAGGTCACAAAGTGTCCCGTCGCTTCGGCGTCCGGCGTTGGCCACTCGGCCGGTGACGGCGGCGGGAGAGGCCAGGTCGATTCTACCAGCGGACCAGGAGATCGACCGTCTTCAAGGAGCCTACCGCTCGGCTTGAGGATGGGGCTCGTCGGATGCGTCAGGAGTCGGACGCGCCGAGAACCGCCGCGACGGCGCCGCTGACACGCTCATCGACGGCGGCAGGGTCGGTCGGCTCGAGCTTGCCGTCGAGGTAGAGGAAGGCGAGCCCGTGGACGAGCGCCCAGATCGCCGGCGCGAGCGCCTCCGGGTCTGAGTCGGGGAAGCAGCGGGCGACGATCTCCCGCAGGTAGAGCGTCACAGCTACGGTCGCCGCGACGCGCTCGTCGTTGTCGCGGTCGCACGGTTCGCCGAACATGATCCGGAAGAGCGCAGGTCGGTCGAGCGCGAAACGGACGTAGGCGACCGCTACGTCGGCGAGCTGCGCCGGGGTCGAGGGGGCGGGATGGGCCGCCCCCAGGCGTTCGGCGAGATCGCGGTAGCCGACGGCGGCGACCGCCGAGACGAGCGCTTCGCGGTCGGCGTAATGACGGTAGGGCGCGGCCGGGCTCACACCGGCGCGACGGGCGACCGCTCGCAGCGACAGCGCCGTGGCGCCGTCCTCTTCAAGCACCTCCAGCGCCGCATCGAGCAGGGCGGTCCGCAGATCGCCATGGTGGTAGGTGCTCTTCGCGGGCATCGCCAGCCATGTTGACACCGTTTACGGGGTTCGTCTAATGTGAGCGCCGTCAACATTCGAGCAGGGGGTGCGAGGTGTCGAGCGAGCTGTTCTCACCGTTGGTGCTGCGGTCAGGGGGGACGTTGCGCAACCGGATCGCGAAGGCCGCGATGGAGGAGGGGATGGCGGGCGCCTCGCAACTCCCCGACGAGCGGCTGGTCTCCCTCTATAGCCATTGGGGCGAGGGCGGCGCCGGCCTCCTGATCACCGGCAACGTGATGGTGCACGCCGAGGCGCTGACCGGTCCGGGCGGGATCGTGCTCGACCAACGTGCCGCGCTCGACCCGTTCGCCCGCTGGGCGGACGCGGGGAAGGCCGACGGCGCGGCGATGTGGATGCAGATCAGCCACCCGGGCCGCCAGGTCCAGGCCCGGATGCCGGGGGTCGCGTGGGCGCCTTCGGCGGTGGCGATCGAGCTTGGAAAACACAGCAAGCGCTTCGCCCGGCCCGTGTCGATGAGCGAGACGCAGATCTCCGAGACGGTCGAGCGCTTCGCCGTCACCGCCGCCCTCGCCGAGCGTGCGGGTTTCGACGGGGTCGAGGTCCACGCCGCGCACGGCTATCTCCTCTCGCAGTTCCTCTCGCCGCTGGTCAACAGGCGCGAGGACCGATGGGGCGGCCCGCTCGAGAACCGCGCCCGCCTCCTACTCGATGTGGTGCGCGCGATCCGCGCGGTCGTGCGCCCTTCCTTCGCGGTGGCCGTCAAGCTCAACTCCGCCGACTTCCAGCGCGGCGGCTTCGACGCCGACGACGCCGGTCGGGTGATCGCGATGCTCGAGCCGTTCGGCGTCGACCTGGTCGAGCTGTCCGGCGGCAGCTACGAGAGCCCGGCGATGTCCGGCCGCCCGGCCGACGACCGCACGGTGGCGCGCGAGGCGTACTTCCTCGACCTTGCCCGCGATCTCTCCGAGACGAGCCCCCTCCCGCTCATGTTGACCGGCGGGATCACCCGCCGCGAGACGGCCGAGGCGGTGCTGACGAGCGGCGTAGCGGTGGTCGGCATGGGCACGGCGATCGCCCTCACCCCGGACCTACCGAGACGCTGGCAGGCCGGCAACGAGGCGACCGAACGGCTGCGGCCGGTCACCTGGACCGACAAGACGCTCGCCTCCGCAGCAGGCATGGCCCTGGTCCGCCACCAGATGCGCCGGGTCACGAGCGGCAAGGAGCCGACCGGGAGGACCCACCCCCTCCAGGCCTTCCTCTCAGACCAACGCGCCCAGCGTCGTGCGCTCCGCCGCTACCGGGCCTGGCTGGAGGCCCGCTGACATGGCGGCCGCCTCCATCCCACACGACCACGTCGCCATCATCGGCACCGGCTTCGGCGCGATCGCCACCGCGGTACGCCTGCAGCGGGCGGGCTTCGAGGACTTGGTCCTGATCGACCGCGCCGAGGACGTCGGCGGCGTCTGGCGCGACAACGACTATCCCGGCGCGGCGGTCGACGTCAAGAGCCACCTCTACTCACTGTCGTTCGCGCCGAATCCGGAATGGCACAACGTCTTCGCAAGGCAGCCCGAGCTCCACGACTACCTGCGCAGCGTCGTCGATCGTTTCGACCTCCGGCGCCGGCTCATCCTCGGTTGTGAGGTGGAGGAGCTGCGCTGGGATTCGGATCGGCAGCTCTGGAGGCTCGAAACCGCTCGCGGACCACGAACCGCCCGGCACGTCGTCGTGGCGACCGGAGCGCTCGCCGAGCCGGTGGAACCGGACCTGCCGGGGTTGCCGAGCTTTATGGGCACGCGGTTTCACTCCGCCCGCTGGGACCACGACTTCGACCTGGCCGGGAAGCAGGTCGCGGTGATCGGGACCGGCGCCTCCGCCGTCCAGTTCGTCCCGGCGATCGCGCCGACGGTGGACCATCTGACCCTCTTCCAACGGACGCCGCCGTGGATCATGCCGCGCCACGACCACGAGATCAGCGCGCGGGCCCGACGGATCTTCCGGGCGGTGCCACTCGCGCAGCGGGCCTCCCGGGCGGCGATCTACTGCCAGTTCGAGTGGATGATCCTCGGCTTCCGCCACCCGCCACTGATGCGCCTAGCGGAACGTAGGGCGCGCCGGCATCTGGAATCCCAGGTCGCCGATCCCGGGCTCCGCGCGAAGCTGACGCCGGACTACAGCCTCGGCTGCAAGCGCATCCTCCTCTCCGACGAGTACCTGCCCGCGCTGACCCGCCCCAACGTCGCGGTCGACACGGACGGCATCCGCGAGATCACCGAGCACGGCGTCCTCGACGGCGCCGGCGTCGAGCACCCGGTCGACGCGATCATCCTCGGCACCGGCTTCGACACGCTCGGCCTGCCGCTGACGGATCGCATCCATGACGCCGACGGCGTGGCGATGGCCGACCGCTGGGCCGGAGACCCGACCGCCTACCTCGGCACGGCGGTCGCCGGCTACCCGAACTGCTTCCTGATCCACGGCCCGAACATCGGCACCGGCCACAACTCGGTGCTTCAGATGCTGGAGTCACAGGCCGCCTACATCGCCTCCGCGATCGGGTATGCGGAGGAGCATGGCCTGGGCGCCGTGCAGCCGACCGAGGCGGCGCAGGAGGCGTACGCGGCCGAGGTCGATCGGATGAGCGAGGGGACGGTCTGGACCGCGGGCGGATGCCGGAGCTGGTACCTGAACGATAAGGGCCGCAATGTCAACATCTGGCCGGGCACGACCTTCGACTTCCGCCGGCGGACCCGGCGGTTCGAGCCCACCGCGCACCTGATGGAGAAGGCACGACAGGGTCGGGGCGAACAGGCGGCGTGGGTACCCGCCTAGATCAGTCGTCCTGAAACGGTGGGGAGGTGGGCGCCGTCGAGGTACTCGTCGAGCCGTGTGACCAGTCCGTCGCTCATCGGCCATATCTCGCGCTTCCTCCGAGTGCTGGCGAGCTCGGGGTGGTGGGGCACGAAATGGGGCACGAAGCTCTACGTAGCCCAGCCGACCCCAGCCGAGCCCGATTTCGCGAAAGCCGCCTGAAACCCAGCTCTACATAGCTCGGGATAGCCCACGGCGCGGGCTACGAAACCGAAGGTCACTGGTTCGAATCCAGTCGGCCGCATCCTCTGCGTGCTACGTATAGAGCGAAATCTGGCTCTGTAGGCTGGATCTCACTCGATCAGACCCCGATCCGGCGACGGGTCAACAGAGGTCAGCAGAAGTCAGGAAGGGGCTCAATTCAGGGTGCTTCGGTCCCTTCACGGTCCCTTTGAGACGGCGCATCTGGAAGGCCTCGCCATTTGCCGATCGCATCATCGAGCCGCGGTGCGCGCGGATCGCGAGCGAGGCTCCCTGGTCGATCTCCAGGGTGATCCGGTCCCCTCGTAGGCGGCCACGAACCGATTAGGGGCCACGCCGAGCCCATTGACCAAGACACCGATGGTCGGGGTCGGGCCGTGTCATCGCTTTCTTCAGTTCCAAAAGCGCAGACGACTACGCAGGGTCGCCGGTGGCAGAGCGCTTCGGGGCGGGCCGGGGACGTTAGAGCGTGCTGGATTCTCGCTGGCCGCCATTTGACCAGCTGAGAACTCTGCCATCGAGCTTCAGCGACCTCACCGCCACAGATTGTCCGCGACCGACGATTTCGTTCGTGCCCTGGATGCAGGTACCGACGACTGGTTCTCGATACCCGAGTCGTTCGCGCCCCGACCACCCGATCGCCCCGTCTTCCGTCACAACGATCGCACTGACGCGGAGCAGCTGTCCCGGCCGGTTCGAAGCCCCGATCCGGCAGCGATTCAGCGCCCCCGAGCGAGCATCACGTGCGACGACATCACGAATGAACTCGTCCTGGGGTCTGCCTCGTTCCTCCTCTGCGGCGACCCACGACTCGGA
Organism: Solirubrobacterales bacterium; assembly: GCA_025964255.1. Classification (GTDB taxonomy): domain Bacteria; phylum Actinomycetota; class Thermoleophilia; order Solirubrobacterales; family 70-9; genus VAYN01. The sequence goes on from JAOPZF010000229.1 coordinate 6,864, forward strand.
CAGTGCGAACGGAAGGCCGACCTTTCCGGTCGTTCCTCCGACAGAGTGCGAGGCTCCGTCGGGCTCGGCGCAGACGAAGATCCCTCTTCCCCCGGCCGGTGAGATTGCGGCGAATACCCGAAGGCTGGCGCTTGATCGAAGAGTGCTACCTGGATGACTCTTACTGAGGCCAGCTGCTTGACCGCCGGGCGAACTGCCGGTGAACCATGCCAGCCGCCCGTTGGATCCATCTCGACGTGACGGGATTCAAGTCGCGTCTGCTTTCACGTACCTCCTAGAAAGCCCTCGACTCTGATGGACGGGGGTCTGTCCGGCGACGGTCGACCCGGGCCATTTTCGCACGGCTCCGCCGTGCCCTGGCGCCGGGGATCGCCCGTCCACCGGGGACGGGCAGGACAAAGGAGTTCGAGATGTTGTCGATGCAAGGAGAGATCGCCACGATCGTCGTCTGTGAGGACGACGAGCCCACCCTCGACCTACTCTGCGAGCACCTGTTCGCCGACCGCTTCGAGGTTCTGCCGGCACCGGGCGCCGCCGACGCTCTGCGCCTCTGCCGCTACAACCATCCTGACCTGCTGCTCCTCGATCTGGCGCTGCCGGACGCCTCCGGACTCGACGTGATCCGGGAGATCCGCGAGTCGGACGAGGTCCATGCGCGCTACAACCCGAGGCTGCCGATCATCGCCCTCACCGGTCGCGGTGCCGCCTCCGACCGGGTCCGCGGCTTCGACCTCGGTGCCGACGACTACGTCCAGAAGCCCTTCGGCTACGACGAACTGCGGGCGCGGATCACCGCCGTCCTGCGCCGTGGCCACAGCCGCAAGGACGGCCCGGTCCAGGCCGGCGAGATCCTGGTCGACGCGGCCCGCAGGAAAGTGATGGTCGGCGACCGTGAGGTGCACCTGGCGAAAAAAGAGTTCACGCTTCTGCGCGTCCTCGCCTCCGACCCCACCCGCGTGTTCAGCAAGGACGAGCTTCTCCGCGACGTCTGGGGCTTCAAGGCCCCGGCGGGCAAGACGCGGACGCTCGACAGCCACGCCAGCCGGCTGCGCCAAAAGCTCGATCCCGAGGAGCAGAAGTACGTCATCAACACCTGGGGCATCGGATACCGCCTGACCAACGGTTGATCGGCGACGGGCGACCCGGGCCATCTTCGCACGGCTCCGCCGTGCCCTGGCGCCGGGGATCGCCCGTCCACCGAGGGCGGGCCCGACAAAGGAGTCCCAGATGGTGTCCCACGCACCCCATCGGTCCGAATGGCCGTCGATCGTCGTGTGCGAGCCTGATCAGGCAGTCCTCGATTCCCTTTGCGACCACCTCACCGCCGACCGGCACGACGTCCTCCCGGCGCCGACCGGGGCCGATGCCCTGCGTCTCTGCCGCTACAACCAGCCCGACCTGATGGTCATGGAACTGGAGCTGCCCGACGTGAGCGGGCTCGACATCCTGCGCGAGATCCGCCAGTCCGACGGGATCGCGGCCCGCTTCGACCCACAACTCCCGATCCTGATCGTTGCCGACGGCAAGAATCGAACCGACCGGGTCCGAGTTCTCGACGAAGGCGCCGACGACTATCTCGAGAAGTCCGTCAGCTACGAGGAGCTGCGAGCGCGCATCGGCGCGGTGCTCCGTCGGCGCCAGACCCACGACACCGGCCCGATCCGGGTCGGCGAGATCGTCGTGGACACCTCTGGCCACAAGGTGATGGTCGGAGACCGCCAGGTCCAACTGGCGAAGAAGGAATTCACCCTCCTCCGGGTGCTCGCCTCGGAGCCCACCCGTGTCTTCAGCAAGGACGAGCTGATGCGCGCCGTCTGGGGGAGATCCCGGAACGGCGGCAGCCGTACGCTGGATTCTCACGTCAGCCGGCTGCGTCAAAAGCTGGATCCCGGCGTCGGCAGGTACGTCGTCAACTGCTGGGGCATCGGCTACAGCCTCGTCTCCCCCGGATTGCAGACGGCCGACCGATGAGCGGCCCGAAGCGGCGTGACTGGATCTCCCTCGACGAGCTGACCGACGATCAGAAGACGATCCTCCTACGCAAGGCGACCAACTGGCTGATCACGAGGCCGACGACCTGCCGACCACCGTCTCCGACGACGGCAAGTGGAAGATCGAAGTCGAAGAAGTCGCCGCTCTCGGTCGGCTCGTCACCGGCTTGAGGCTTGGCGCGATCCTCGGGGGCGATGACGTCACCAGGAAGCTGACTGCCCGTACGGTTTCCGAAACCGACCATCTCGACGACGTGACCGAGGAGTATCGGCGAGAGCTGGGCGAGCACGAAGCGTGGGTCGCGCTACTCGCCCGGTTCGACGCCGCAGCCGCCGGCGACCGCTCAGCCGCGGTGTATGGCGCCAGCGCCACTTCGCCGCCATGAACTCCGCCGCCGGCCGATCGGGCAGAGGGCGAAGATCGCCATCAGTCCGGAGATCGACCGGCGGCGATGTACTTCCGCAGCGCAGGCCCGGCCTCGTCGGTGATCCCCTCCCGCACGTCGGCGAGCCGCTCGACCGCCCACGCGACCTCGCGGAGCGAGAGTCGACGCTCCTGCAGCAGCCGGGAGAGCCATCGCTGCGCGAGCCGTTCGTAGCGCTCTCTGTCGACCTGACTCGCGCCGAGCAACACCAACTCGAGCGCGTCCTCCAACCTCACAACCGGCAGCGCATGGGCCGCCGCGAAGGCGCTCTGCCAGTTGCCGGCCCGTAGGGCGCGTTGGAATTCGGCGTGGTCCGTTCCCGCGACTCCCATGACGAACGTATGTTCGCATAGAGGGCTCTGGCTCGCCGGTCGGTTGTCTTCGCGAGCCTGGCGCCACCGTCCTAGCCTTCAAGGCCTCGCCTCGCTCGGCCTCGCTTCGCGCCCTCCGCTGCGCTCCGGGTTCCGGCTCCTCGCCGGTGCCGCTTTCGCCTCGCCGACAACCGTCAGCGAACCAGGAGGTATGGAGATGGATGCGTCGATCGACGAAGCCAAGGTGGTGAGGATCAACCCCGGCAGCTTCAACCGGGCGGGGGTGGAGACGGAGGCCGGCGAGGTCGAGATCAGGCTCAGCCGCTACGGCAACTGGATGGTCCACATCCGGGAGGCCGGCAGCTCGGAGTGGAGCATCGCCTGCACCGGCGACATGAAGAGCGGCGTGCTGGTCACCGAACCGCTGAGCGAGGACCAGGACCGGATGGTCTTCGGGCCGCTGACGATCTGGCGGGCCGCACGTAGGGTCATCGTCGGCGAGGACGAGGTCGTCCTCGGCCGCAAAGAATTCGACCTCCTGTTGGTGCTCGCCAGCGACCCCTACCGCGTCTTCACGAAAGAGGAGCTGATGAAGGCGGTCTGGGGCTGGTTCGGCGAGAGCACCCGCACCCTCGAGTCACACGCGGTGCGACTGCGCGCGAAACTCACCACGGCCGGCGTCAAGGGCCTGGTGGTCAACGTCCGTTCGGTCGGCTACCGGCTGTGCCCTCAGATACCGCCGACGCCTCGCACTACGACGCGGCCCCTTTCGGGGGTGAGCGACCATGCGCCGGCGGCCTAGTCGACAGATCCTCTGGTTCGCCGTCGTCGGGATCGCGCTCGCCGCAGTGCTGTTGGGAATCTCCGGCTTGGGGGAGGCGGCCCGAATCGTCGGCGGTGTGTTCGCCGTCCGCTCGGCCAAAAACTGGAGCGATTACTGGGCAGCGCGCGACCGGTTCGAGGCCTGGCGCAAAAGGCTCAACCGATGAGGAGGCCGGATCGAAGCGGCCGCCGGGCCCCGGATTTTCGCACGCGTTCGCGTGCGTGCCGGGGCCACCGGCTCCCGCATCGGGCGGGGGCCATCGCATAAGGAGCCGAAGATGGCCCAAGCATCAATGGCCTTGCTCGAGGTCGACAAGATCGACATCGAGGAGGGCTTCAACGCACGTAAACAGATCGACCCCGACGCGCTCGAGCGCCTCGCCGGCACGGTCGAGGAGGCAGGCGTGGTGCAGGCGATCCGCGTCCGGCCCAAGGACAAGAACCGCTTTTGGCTGGTCGCCGGGGAGCGCCGACTGAAAGCGGCTCAGAAGGCCGGCACCAAGCAGATCCCCGGGGTGATCCATCACGGCACGCGCGCCGAGGCCGTCAGGGACTCGCTGCTCGAGAACCTCCACAAGGAGGAGCTCAACGACGTCGACCTGGCTCACGGCGTCCAGGCGCTGGCCGAGGAGTGGGAGCTGAGGACCAACAAAGAAATCGCCGACAAGCTCGGGCTCAAAGTGGATCGGGTCGGGCTGTTGCGGCGTATCGCGAAGCTCCCCGAGGAGGTCCAGAAGTACATCGCCGCCGGGGTCGTGCCGAGCAGGGCGGAGAAGCAGCTGCGCGAGCTGGCCGCTATGTCGCCGCGGGTCGCCGAGTGCGTCTGCCAGTTCGCTGCGCGGAACAAGATCGACCACGTCGACTTCGTCCGTGACTTCGCCGAAATCCTCCGGACGACGGCCGAGACCCACTTTGCCGACGCCCCGCCCATGATCCGGACGAACCGGATCGAGCTCAAGAAGGTCATCGCCGACAAAGACAAGCGCCGGGAGCTGGTCGACCGCTTCAATGCCTCGGTTCCGTGGCACCAACTGGCCTCCGAGGATCCGGTGATCGCCTTCAAGGACCCCGAGGTCGATGCGGCCCGCGCCGCCGGCTGCCTGGTCGAGTACGTCGACGATCACGGCGAGTTCACGAAGACGGTCCGGCTGATCACCGATGCCGCGTTGGCGACCGACCTGATCGAGCGGCGGATCGAGGCGATGGAGGCCGAGGCCGCCGAGCGGCAGAAGGCCGGCTCCGGGGGCGAGGACGATGCCGAGTCGAAGGCGGCGGTCAGCGACCAGCGCAAGGCCGAACACAAGGAGCGGGAGAAGGACAAGACCACCGCGGAGGGCTTCAACGAAGAACTCCTCGCCGGTCTGACGAACCGCAACGCGGCCGCTCGCCGCAAACACGGTCTGGCGCGCAACAAGGCGATCGCGAAGATCCTGATCGCCAACAACCCCGACCTCGCCGGCGCCGGCCTGCGCTTCGTGCGTCCGGCCTTGAAGGACATCGAGGTCAAGACCCTCAAGAGCGGCGAGCCGCGCAAGAAGGTGAGCTACGCGAGCCCCACCCAGGCCACCGATTGGCTCTGGGGGCGCATCGACTCCGCCAGGACCGAGGGCGAGGTCGACGACCTGTTGATCGAGGCGATCATCTGCGCGTTGGTCGCCGATCGTAAGGCGGTGGCCCGGACCCAGCGCTTCGGCTGGCACTGCCTGGTCACCGGAGAGGTCGAGGAGCTGCTCGCCTCGGAGATCGCCGAGGTGTCGCCGGCCTCGGCCGCGAAGGGGAAGAAGTCCAGCGGGGCCAAGAAGAAGGCCGCCAAATGAGCGACACGCGGACGAGCCAGGCGCAACTGATCGAGCCCATGACCTGTCTCTGGCAAGTGCTGTTGGCGCACCCCGCCCTCATCACCGAGGCAGATGTCCTGCGCGAGATCGCCGCCGACGACCCGCCGACTTTTCTCGAGCGCGATCGGGTCCAGATCGGAATCAAAAAGCTGCTCTCGGTCGGCGTCCTGCGCCGCGAGGGCGACTCCTTGGTGCCGACGCCGGCGACCCTGTTCCTCGACGACCACATGGGGATATGACGATGAAACGAAACGAACAAGACGGCCGTCTCGTCGGGGCTCAGCTCGCCGAGAACATCAAGCGCCGCCGCGCCGAGCTGGACGTCGACCAGGCCGAGCTCGCCAGGCGCGCCGAACTCGCGGTCTCGGAGATCGCAGCCCTCGAGGCGGGCGACCGTCTGCCGTTGGCGTCGACCTTGAAGAAGGTAGCCGACGGTCTCGATTGCAACCTGTCGGACCTCCTCGACGGGGTCCGCTGGGTGATGCCCGACGATCACCACGAGGGCCATATCGAACGCGAGGAGAGGCGCCGGTGAGACCGCTCGGAAGAGACCGGAAGAAGGAGGCCCGGAAGGTGCCGACGATCACGGTCGACGAGCGGACCGCCCGCCAGATATTCGGCGGCAACGTCGTCCATCGCCGGGAGTTGACGGGGCTCACCCGCGCCGAATGTGCCGAGCGTGCCGCCGTCGATCTCGACGAGCTCATCGCGATCGAAGCCGGTACGGCAGAACCCGGGGTGTTCACCGTCGCCGAGGTCGCCGAGGTATTCGGCTGCGAGACCGACGACCTGATGGGCGACCTGCGGTGGATCCCCGTGGCGGGGCAAAACGGCCGCGGGCACTACGAGCTCGTCTGACGACGGCAGGAACCGAGCGCAGGGCGGCCCGGCGACGCGACCGGGTCGCCCTGCCGAAAGGAGGTGCGAAATGGAATCAGGGAGACCCGCGGCGAGCGACCGCGCCCGCCGCATCGCGACCGCGTTGGCGGCGGCGTCGTCCTTCCGATTCGCGGCGTCGTTGACCGACCCGGGCCGCCGGGTCGACGCGGTCTGGGACGGCCTCGGGCGTCTGTCGCGGGCAACGCGCGGCACCACCGCGGTCGTCGACCGCCTCCTCGACGACGGTTGCGGCGACGCCGGGGTCCCGGAGCCGCGTGTTCTCTTGGCCTCCGCCCAGGAGCTCGAGGACACGGTCGCCACCGAGTGGGGCATGAGCGGCGGGAGCGGCCAGGATCCGGGCCGCGTCCGGACAACCGCCCTGCGGGCGGACCGTCCGACCACTCGCGAGCGAACCCGGCGTCGACATCGGCGGAGGCCCCGCGCCCGGGGACGGCGGGTGCCCTAGGCATCAGGGCGACGACCACGACGAAGGGAGAATCATGGAATCGCTGAATCAACTGGCGACGAAGCTGCAGGACCGCGCCGACAACAAGGCGGACGCGGAGCGCGGCAAGGCGATCTTGGACGCCGGCGAACGCATCCACCTGAACGAACTCAGCGACGGCGACCACATTCTCGGTGGCGGCGTTGTCCAAGACTTGTTGCGTGAGCCCGTGGGGCGCGTTCGTTTCAACGTGCGCATGGATCACGATTTGCTCGTCAAGTTCGATGGGCATGCAGAGGCTTGGATCTCGATTCGCAGGCGCGGCGTCTCGACACCCTCGCCAACCTCGCCGGTGCCTTGAGCGTCGTCGCCGCGATGTGACCGACGGGATTCAATGGGAGTCTTCCGTCAGCTCGTCGGCGGTTTCCGCCCCGCAGTCGACGCCGGGACAGGCCACCGAGCGCGCGCTCGCGCCGATGCGGTCGAGCCTGTTCTGCGGACAACGGCCCAGGTCGGTCCAATCGGCTCGGCCTCGCCGAGAGGGATCCGATTTCCTCACCCCAGGCTGGCACACGCCGTTCCTGCTTCGCCCCTTCGGGGTCCCCTCGCTCCGTCTCGGGGCAGCCTTCCGGCTCCCCTCGTCTCCGCTCGGCTCCGCGGTCCCGGTCGCGCGCCCTGCCCGGGTTCGTCAAACGAACCCCTCTCGAAGGAGGCCAGCATGTACAGCGACGACACCAATATCACCGTCCACACCGGCAATCTCACCCGCGACGTCGAAACCCGGAAGTCGCCCGGCGGCATCATGGTCGCCAATATCAGGATCGGCGTCAACGGACGGCGCAAAGTAGGCGACGAATGGGTCGACAAGCCCAACTTCTTCACCGTCGTCACCTTCGGCAAGCAGGCCGAAAACGACGCCAAGTACCTCAAGAAAGGCCGCCGGATCCTGGTCGAGGGACGGCTCGACTGGAGCGAATACGAGAAAGACGGCGACAAACGCCAGGCCGTCCAGATCATCGCCAACCGCGTCAAGTACCTGCCGAGCAAAGCGTCGATCGAAGACCAGGCAGCGAGTGACGGCCAGACCGAGATGAGCACCGGCGAGGAGACCCAGCCGGCTCCGGTTGGCGAGCCTGCCGACGTGCCCGCCCCGAGCGAGCAACCGGTCGGCGCCGGGGCCGGTGGGAAGGAAGACGACATCCCCTTCTAGCCGACCGCGGACACGGGCCCGGCGCGCGAGCGTCGGGCCCATTTTTTTGCGCCAGCGTTTGGGGTGACCGAGATTCCGGCGTGGCGGGAGGCGCCGGCGCGGGCGGGGAACGGCCGGGGGGGCGTGCTTGCTTGCTGACCGATTTTACCCCGAGCGGGACCCCGCGCAAGGTCGCTGCGCTCCCTTCCCCTCGCTGCGCTCGGTGCGCGTGGCCCCTTTCTCGGGGGGCCGGGGCGGGCAAGTAAACACGTGTCCCTCGCGGGGCGAGCGAAAAAGGAGCGTTGCCATGAACCAGGTGAAGTCCGAGGCGCGGTCGGAAGTGATCGGCAAGGTGGCGACGGAGCCGCAGCTGGGCAAGACGAGCCGGGGCGTGCGGGTATGCAGGTTCCAGGTGATGACCGAGAGCGGTCCGGCGAGCAATCCGGTGGTGAAAGACATCTTCGTCATCGGCAGGCTGGGAGCGGGGCAAGGCGAGGATCTGCCGGTGAGGTGCGCGGCGCTCGAGGTCGGCGAGCCGGTCGTGGTGCCGGGGATCGAGCGTCAGCGGCGGCGGAAGACCAGGGGCGTCAACTGGATCGAGAGCGCGATCGAAGCGAACGAAGTCCGTGGCTGGGACACCGAGCCGGAGAGCGAGGCGACGAGCCAGAAGCTGGCGAGCGATGATGACCCGGTGCTGGTCGTGCATTGCATGAGGGACGACTACGACGTCTACATCGGCAGGGGCAAAGATCCCCACACTCACGAGTGGGGCCAGTGGGGCAACCGGTTCTCCCATCGTGAGAGCGAGTCGGCGACGGTGACCCGGGTGAGCTCGGTCGAGGAAGCGATAGAGCGCTACCGGCGGGATCTGTGGCGGCGGCTCGACGACGGCGGGCTCAGTTACGAGACGTTGGCGGCGTTGAAGGGCAAGCGGCTCGGGTGCTGGTGCGCGCCGGGACCGTGCCACGGCGAGGTGCTGGTGGCGGCAGCCGAGTGGGCGGCCGGTCGCGTCGCGGCGGCGAAGGTCGAGGCGGGATGAGGGCGCTTCTCATCCTCGGCGTGGCGGCGGCGCTCGTCGCCGTCGCGCCGGCCGCCGCCGGCGAGGCCGCCGCACACCACGGCGCGGGGGCCCAGGTCGCCACCGTCGACTATGCGGTCGACGGCGACACCCTGCGGGTCGACCTCGCCGGTGGCGAACTCGTTTACGTGCGCCTGGTCGGCATCGACACGCCCGAGGACGTCAAGCCGGGCGCGCCGGTCGAGTGCGGGTCGAAGGCCGCCGCGGCCTCGATGCGCGGCCTCGCCCCCGAAGGCGCCGAAGTCATCCTCCGGCCGGACTCCGTCGCCGACGAATACGACCGCTACGGTCGCCTCCTCGCCCACGCCTTCATCGGCGACCGCCAGCTCGAACTCGTCCAGCTCCGTCGCGGATGGGCCGAGGTCTACCGCTACGACGATCAGCGCTTCGATGGCCTCTTCCGATTCGGCGCCGTCCAGGAATCTGCGCGCCGGGCCGACGTCGGGGTCTGGGGACACTGCGGGGGTGACTTCCACTCCAGTCGCTGAGGTCGTGGCGATCTCTTCGGGCACCTGTAGCGGTCCCCCGACGTCGAGCTCACTGGGGGGTAGAAAGGCACCCTCCCAGGACTAGTAGTGGTGTCGATGCTTTCCGTTGAAGGGTCTGGGCATCGGCACCGAGCGCGGCGTCCTCCTCCGGCGCCGCGCTCGCCCCACGCTCGGCGTCTGTCATGGCCAATCGTCTGGGCGCGCGTCGGACCACTCGTCACCGCCGCGCGATCGGCTTCGAGCGCGCCAATCTCTTCCTTCCGCGCCGGCTGTCTCGCGGCGAGCAGTCGCCGAGGTTTCCAAGCTCAGCCCCCGAAGGCCTCTGTCAAAAGATCCCGGCCGCGGCCGTCTCCACCTAGTTGATCTTGTCCGCCCACGCTTCGAGGGAGTCGCCGCGCTCGACCTCCCAGGTCTCGAGTTCTGGTGCGGCGAGTAAGGCGTCGACCAGAGAGCGCGTGCCGCCCACCAGCGTCGAATCGAGGTCGTACTCGCTCTGCACGAACCAGGAGTGGTCGGCAGGCCAGATCAGATTCGGCGGCTGGTCGAACCAGTTGGGGCTGGGAGGTACGCGCTCCCAACTTCCGTCGACGAGTCGCCTTATTCCGGCGCTCGACGACTCGTAACCGAGTTTGTCCGCCGCCTCGAGCGGTCCGGCGAAGACGACGAAGTCCCGCGCCCGCCACCGCAGCTGCACTGCCGAGGAGTAGAACTGGTCAACGCCGCCGTGGATCGTGCTGAGTCCAAAGAAGCAGTGGTCGGTGTCATCGGAATGGGCGGCGAGGACGGCACAGAGGGACTGCAGCGTCGCCTCATCCATTTCGCCCGTGGGTGGATCGCTCCCGGCCCATTCGCCTTCTGAGCCAACCCCCGGGCCGTAGGATCGGCCGCCGGGCGCTTCATCGAGTCCGATCAGCCGGTGCCACTGCATCTCGCGGTGGGCGACCCGTCCGAGGCTGGCCGCGACCTGCGCCCAGGTGGCCGGATTCCCGGCAGCGTCCGTAAGGCCGTGAAAGACGCGTACGCAAGCCTCGTAGCCGTTCGGAACAAGCTGTTCGACCTTGCCCCCGAAGCCCCCTTCGAGCCGCGGGGCGATCCAGGCGCCCACCTCGGCGCCGTCGACGATTTCCAAGTCTTCCGACGTCACCCCTGCTTTCTATCCGACGCGCAGGCCGGGAAGTGTCGGCAACTTCCACTCGGCCGAGCCGAGTTGCCACGACGAATACGGTTCGCAAGGGTTCTTCGTCCCGACCATGAGTGCCACGGACCGCGTGGCCCCTTGGTCGCCGTGGCTCACGGATAAGGACCTTTAGATAAGCCCGCCTGCCGTCGCATCGCCCAAGATCGGTTGGTTTCAGCTGTGCGACCACAGGGCGGCGGTAGTGACCGCCTCCCCGCTTGAAGATGAAGTGGCGACAAAGGCCGAACGTTGCACTCCGCACCACGAGGACCTGAGGACTTCTTCGATCAGGCGGCTGGGGTCTCCGCCGTTGTAAAGCGTTTCGGGCGTTTCTTCGCCCCAACCTTCGCCACGAAAGGAGCTTAGATCGGCATCCGCCGGGTTGGAGGTCGCCGGCTCTACCTCCGCCATCTCGGATGCAGCGGTGGACCGAGAAGGTGGGACGTGCTGGCTTGACCGAGCGTAGCCCGAGCGGCACCCCGCGCAAGGTCACTGCGCTCCCTTCCCCTCGCTGCGCTCGGTGCGCGTGGCCCCTTTCTCGGGCTTTCAGCTGACAAGCAGCACTCCGAAAACAGCTGGCGAAGGGAGCACCAACATGAACCCGATCAATCGAGCGGATGCCCTGGCGAAACTCGCGACGCTCTACGAGGTCGACCCCGATACCTACAACCCCGGCGGCCGAAGGGTCCTCGAGTATCTCGAGTGCCCGGACGCGATCTCCCCCTACATCGAGGTCATCGGCTTCACCGGCGTGACCGGGCCCGGCGGCGAGGTCGAATGGCCGACGTACTTCGAACTTCGCGTCGGATTCGACGATCCGTGGGAGCGCGTGGACATCGCGGAACGCGACTACGACCTCGACTTTGAGTTCGGCGGCGACCTGGTCGGTGTGGTCGACCTCGATCGCTGGAAGGTTCTTCAGCGGGGTCTGTCGGGATGGTCGTTCTACGACCTTCCCGACTGATCCGGGCCTCGTCGACCGCGCGGGGTCCCGCGCGGTCGACTTGAGCGACGCCCGGCGACGCAATCCGCACCGACCAGCTGCCCCTCATCGCAGGACCGCATCACGATAAGCAGCCAGGCCAAAAGGCCAGGCAGCTCATCGCAACCCACTCCACACAAGACCAGCAAAGCGAAGCCAGTCAGCCAGGCAAGGCCAGGCAGACAGGCAAGATCCCAGCCGATGCACCAGTCCTAGAAGCGAGCTCAGTAGCCCAAGCCTCGGAAGCCGACACACTACGAACCCTTCGGTTCACCCGATACACCGGGCCGCGCCGCCGGACAGCGGAGGCGATGGTCGGCGTGACGAAAATCGGACGCGGCAACGCGAAGTATTGGATCGAAGCGGTCGCCGAAGGCGGCGAGGACTACTACACGAAACCCGGTGAGCGCCCGGGCGAGTGGATCGGCAGCCTCGCCGCCGGCATCGGGCTCGACGGGGAGGTCGACCGCGACTCCTACTTCCATCTGCTCGCCGGCGAGCATCCGGCCGACGGCCAGACCCTGGTCCGCAGGCCGCCGCCGCGGGTCTTCGTCGACCCCTCCGGGCGGACCAGGAAAAAGGAACCGATCCTCGGCCACGACGTCCGCTTCAGCGCGCCGAAGTCCGTGTCGCTGCTCTGGGCGATCGGCTCGCCGGAGGCCCAACGCGAGGTCGAGGAGGCCGTCGACCACGCGGTCCGCGCCGCCTACGCCCACCTCGAGCGCGAGGCCTGCTTCGTCCAGCGCGCCAAGGGCGGCACGGCGATCGAGCGCGGCGCTGGTTTCGTCGGCATGGCCTTCCTGCACCGCTCCTCGCGGGCCGGCGACCCGGCCCTGCATGTCCACGTTGTCACCGCGAACATGACCCGCGCGCTCTCCGACGGCAAGTGGCTGAGCCTCGCCAACCCACGCCGCCAGAACCCGCTTCTGCGCGAGGCGAAATCGACCGGCTACGTGTTCCAGGCCGAGCTGCGCGCCGAGCTGACCCGTCGCCTCGCCGTCCGCTGGGGGCCGGTGGTAAACGGGCACGCCGACCTGGCCGGGATCCCGCGACCGGTGATCGACCACTTCAGCCGGAGACGCGCCGAGATCGTCGAGGAGATGGAGCGGCGGGGGACGACCTCGGCGGCCGCCGCCGAGGTCGCCGCCTACCGCACCCGCGACGCCAAGGACTACGACGTCGACCCCGATCGCCAACGTGCCGACTGGCGCGCCGCGGCGGCCGAGTTCGATCTGACCGAGGCGAACATCGCGCGCCGTGTGGGAGGTAGTCGCCATCGCGAACCTCGACCCATCGCCGTCCGCGACCTCGACTCTGCGCTCACCTCCCTCGACGCCACGCACTCGCATTTTGATCGCCGGGACCTTCTCTGCGCGATAGCCGAACGAATGGAGGAGGGCGCCGCCGTCGACGAACTTGAGCGGGCCGTCGAGCAGGTGCTCGCCGGAGACCGGGTCGTCTGCGTCCACCGCGGCGAGGGTCTGCTCGGCACCAGCTACTTCACCACGCCCCGACTCTGGGAGATGGAGGAAAAGGTGATGCGGTCGGCCGGCGAGGGAGAGGACGCCGGCGCCGCCGTCGTCGGTCCCCCGATCCTCGAGAGGGTCCTCGCCCGTCATCCCTACCTCAGCGACGAGCAGGCCGAGATGGTGAGGAGGATCACCGCCGGCGGCGAGCGCATCGTCGCCGTCGCCGCCCGTCCGGGCACCGGTAAGACGACCGCACTCAGGGCGGCGCGCGAGGCGTGGTCGGAGGCCGGCGTCAGGGGGATCGGCGTCGCAACCGCCCGTAGCGCCTCCGGCGAGCTCGCCGACGCCGGCGTCCCGTCGATGTCGATCACCGCCCTCCTGATCAGGTGCGAGGAGGCGCGCTCGCGAGGTCATCGACCCTTGCCCGCCGGGACCGTGATCGTGATGGACGAGTCCTCGACGACCTCGACTCCACACATGGCGGCGCTGGTCGACCTGGTCGAGGAGTGCGGGGGGAAGCTGGTCTTGATCGGCGACCCGCGCCAGATCGGCGCGGTCGGCCCGGGAGGCCTCTACGGGCGACTGACCACCGTCGCCGAGCCTGCCGTCCTCACCCAGATCCGGCGGCAGCGCGACCCCGACGACCGCCGCATCGTCGAGCTCGCCCACGAAGGTCGAGGCTCCGATGCGCTCGACCTCCTGCGGGTGCGCGACCGGCTGGTGATCGCCGACACGCTCGAGGAGTCGCTCGACGCGATGGCGCTCGACTGGCACCGCTCCTTCGGCGCCGGCGAGGACGCGATGATGATCGCCCGCCGCGTCCGCGACGTCGCCGAGTTGAACGCCCGGGCGCGCAACCTCCTGCGCGCGGAGGGTCACCTCACCGGTCCGAGCGTGACCGTCGGCGGCGAGGACTTCGCGCTCGGCGACCGCCTCGTGACGCGGGTCAACAACCGGGAAGTATCCAACCGCGAGCGCTGGGAGGTGATCGGCGTCGACGCCGACGAGAGCCACCTGATGCTGGAGAGGATCGGCGGCGACGGCCGCACCGTCGTCCTCGCCCCCGGCTACCTGGAGCGCCGCGCCGACAACGGCGATCCGGCGGTCCAGCACGCCTACGCGAGCACCACCTACGGCATGCAGTCGAGGACCGTCGATTCCGCCTTCTCCCTCGCGGACGCGGGGATCGCGAGAGAGGACTTTCTGGTGGCCGTCTCCCGGGCGCGAGGAACGACGACCGTCTACGGCGTCGCCGCGAGCGATCTGCTCGACGCCGATCTCGGCCCCGCGACCAGGGAGGTCGACGACGTCGCACACGACATCCGGGTCGGCGCCGAGCGGGTGGCCGCCGAGTTCAGCGCCGGTGAGGTGGGCGACCGCAAACGGATCGAGGCGACCCCGGAGGACGAGCTGGCCCGACGACGCCGCCAACTGCTGCAAGAGCGAGAGCAGAGCTCCCCGCGTCGTCGCGCTGACGACCCGCGCCTTGGCGAAATCGACGCGCGGATCGTCGAGCTCGAGCGCATGACGACTTCAAGCGACGATGGGCCGATTCGTGAGCCGGGGCTCGCGGCCAGCGCCGAGCGGATGGCGGCCGAGCAGCTCGGCCGCCTACGGGCCGAGCGGGAATCGATCGCCGGGCTCGGGGACAACCGCCGGCCACCGAACCCCACCGTCAACCGCGCCGATCAGGTCGAGCTGGCGCTGGTCGAGGACCGCCTGCTCGACTTGCGGAGGCGCCAGGTCCGCGCCGAGCGGATCAGCCCTTCACAACGCGTCGTCGATGCGCTCGGGCCACGGCCTCGGGACCCGCTGCCGGCGGCGCTCTGGAACGAAGGGGTCGACGTGATCGTCACCCATCGTCAGCTGCACAGCGTGGTCGACGACGGTCCCCATCCATTGGGTCCCCGGCCGAAGGATGCTGAGGAGCGCAACGCCCACGTGGACGCCGAGCGTCGGCTGCGACAGGTGCAGGAGGGTTTGCGGCGGTCGACCGCCCGGGAGGTGGAGAGGACGCCCGGGTTGTCCCGGTAGGGCGGCGGCCGTGGCCCGGTCGTAGGACCAGGCGGCCCCGATGGTGGCACGCGCGGGGCGCGTGCGGGGCCGGCCGCATGGCCCCACGACCGAACCAGCAAGACCTTCAGGAGAAACGGGCGCAGATCCTCGAAGAATTGATGCGCTCGAAAAAACGTCGTCTCTGGTCGCAGGCGAGGCGGTTCAGCGTCAGCGATCAAGACGCGGACGATGCTCTGGAGGACGCCTGCCTCGCCTTCCTGCGCCATTTCCGACCGGACGCCGGCCCCCACGCCCACCTTCCCGTCAACTGGATGCTGACGACGGTCAAGCATGCGGCTTTCAGGATTCACGGGCGCAACGTCCGTCTGCGCGAACGGGATGCCCAGTCGACGATCCCCTTTTTGAGCGACACCTTTTGGCAAAACGATGTCTGTGATCCGGTGGCCACGTTGGTGGAGGAACAGGTCGAAGATCGGGAGTGGGCGCGGACCTGCGGCCGCCTTCTCACCGAGTTGAAGCCCGACGAGCGGACCGCTCTCTCGCTCATCGGTTTTGGATTGTCTTACCGGGAAGTCGCCGAGCGGCAGGGCTGGACCGCGACCAAGGTCAACCGGTGCGTGAGCGAGGGGCGCATGCGCCTCCGTGAACTTCTGGCGCTGAGGGGGGAGAAACCGTGAGCCAGCGACCTAGCAGGGACATGGACAAAGACCTGTTACGCCCCATCACTTTCCTCGACGCCCTGATGCACATGCAAGGGATGCTCGGCCGCGACGTCGCGCTGGAGATGAACGAATACGGCTGCTTCTTCGGCTGTGGCTTCAAAGGCACTTTGAAGCGGGTCGACTCGCTTCCGGGCAGCGGTACCGGTATCTGCGCGGTGTTCGACGACGGAGCCGGTTTCTTCCTCGACCCTGAGAAGTGCCAGCCATATCTCGTCGACGGGGGGGAGGTCATCTGGCTCGAGTTCCACCGGCCGGTCGGGCCCGTCCTGGCGATCCAGGCGATCGACAAACCGCGAGAGGAGGTCAGCAGTGAGGTCGGCGCGTGAAGGTCTTGGCTCGGCCGCGGCGAGGTCTGCCGAGGGACGCCATGTACAACCGCCGCCCTCGACGGACAACGATGGCATGAAGACGACCACGATCTTTCCGATCGAGACGCCGGCAGAGGACGTCCCCCTTGTAGACCTGCCGGCGAGCGACCCTGGCCCGTCCGAGGTCGACCTCCATCTTGTCGAGCCGGGGCGCCCCGAGCAAGCCGACCACCAGCAGCAGCGCCGCGCTTTCCAGGTCCGCTGCGCTGCGCTCGCACATCTGCTGTCGCAGACCAGGCGCTTCGAGGATCGACTTGAGCTCTACCGGTACCGCGAATTCACCCGGCACGAACTGACGACTGCGGCCGCTCTCCACCCGGAGCTGATGCCGAAATTGAACGACGAGTGGGAGTGGATCGCTCTCTCCCTCGCCGACAACCTCGACTGATGGCGTCTTCCTTGCATAATCTCTGGCGCCATTTGGGTCCGAGACAGGTATGCCGATGCACGCCAGATGGCAACCCGAACGACGAAGACCATGGCCGATAGCGAGGACAAGACCCGCTGGAAACAGGAGGGTCGAACGGCCGCCAAGCACCAGGTGTTAACCGAGTACCTCGGGGCCTGGATCCCGATCCTGGGTCAACTCGACTGGGTCCATGACCTCGTCCTGATCGACGGGTTCGCCGGCCCCGGGCGCCACACCGGAGGAGAGCCCGGCTCCCCTCTGCTGATGCTCGAAGCCTTTATCGAGCACCGCGCAAAACAGCGCTTCGACGTGGAGGCCCACTTCTTCTTCATCGAGAAAGACCTCAGGCGGGTCGAGAGCCTGCGGCGAGAGCTTGACGCACAAGGCGTCCCGCCCGACGGGGTCACCGTGGAGGTGATCCCCGGCGACTACGCGCAGGAGTTCTCTCCCGTCGTCGAGGCCGCGAGGGAGCGTTGGCCGGACTGCCCGATCTTCGCCTTCATCGACCCCTTCGGAGCCGATCCGCATCAGGAGTTGACCGCCGACCTGCTTTCCCTGCCTCGCTGCGAGGCCCTGACCTTCGTGCCGATCGGTTACTTCGCCGACCTCTTCGTCGCTCCGGGCATGCAGCGCACCCTTGGTCAGGTCTTCGGCGACAAGGTTTTCGAGCGTGGAGCCGGCCTGGAGCCAACCGCGAGGCGCGAGCTTCTAGTCGAGATGACCGAGGAGCGCCTCCGCGGCTCCTGCAAATGGGTGAGGGCGATCGAGTTGGTCCCGGCTGGGCCTCAGGGACGCCACCATTATCTGTTCTTCGGCACCAATAATCCGACCGGACTGGCGCGGATGAAGTCCGCGATGTGGAAACTCGACCCGGTCGGCGGGGTCAGCTTCCGCGACTCGACCCAACCCGGCCAAGGCGTGATGTTCGAGGACGAGCCGGAATTCGGACCTCTCCTTGCGGCGCTCAAAGTGCGCTTCGGGGACAGCATCTTCACGGTCGAGGAAGCCGAAGACTTCACGCTGTTCGACACCCCCTACCTGCACGACTCCCAGCTGAAGTCGAAAGTTCTGGCGCCGGCGGAGCGGGCCGGGGAACTTGAGCCCATCGACCCGCCGGCCGGCCGGAAGAAGAACACCTACAAGAAAGGAACCGGGATCAGGCTCCGCTTCATCGAGCCGCCGCCCTCAAACGAGAGCCTCTTCTGAGGGCGCCGGCATCGCGTTCCACTCGCGACCTTCGAGCAGTCGGCCGTTGCTCTTCGGGCGGAAACCGCCCCACTGCTTGAAGAAGAAGGCGACGTCCGAGGACTCGCAGCGGTCGCGCAGGTCGAGCACCCACTCCTCGCGGATCGGCCGGTGGCCCGCCCCCGACTCGCCGCCAGCAATCAGCCAATGGATGTCGGTGAGGTCGAGCCCTTCGAGCGGGCCGAGCAGCGGCTCGGCGGAGATGAAGCGGATCGACGCCGGCACCTCGCGCAGGAGGTCAGCGCGGTTGACGAAGCGGCGGTTCTCGATCGAGACGCCCATCCAGACGTGCGGCGGCCAGGGCAGCTCGTCGGCCAGCTCGAGCAGGCGCTCGGGGCGCTTGGTGAGGATCTGGAAGACGTGCTGGTCGGCCTCGACCATCGTCGCGAAGACCTCGGCGATGAACTCGTCGGGGACGTCGGGGTGGAAGAGGTCCGACATCGAGTTGACGAATATCTGGCGAGGCCGCTTCCACCGCAGTGGCTGGTCGATCCGCTCCGGCCAGAGGCGCAGGTCGAAGCCCTGCTCGTAGGCGTGGCCGGGGACGCCGCGCCAGCGCTCGGCGAAGGTGCGGGCGTAGCAATGTGCGCAGCCAGGGGAGATCCGGTCACATCCCGTCACCGGATTCCAGGTCGCCTCGGTCCACTCGATCGCGCTGTTGTCGGCCATGTCGCCCTATTCGACCCCGTGCCCGCTTCTCCCGCCGGCGTCCGCCGCTGCGTCGTCGCGCTCGACTGGCGGCTGCGTTGAGCCCGCCGGCGCCGCGGGCGGCCGGGCGACGCCTCCGATCCTGGCGCGGCTCCGCCGCGCATCCGGTCGGCGATCGCCCGTCCACCGGGGGCGGGCTTGACCGGAGGAGACTTGGATGCCCACCGAAGACCCCATCGTGCATATCACCCGCGACCTCGTGGAAGAGGTGATGTTGACCGCGCTTGCCTTAGATGACGTTCTGGGCTCCCTGATCGCCGAGCTTCCCGATGACGCTTTCCCGGGAGAGGACAAGACCGACGTGGTCCTCCAGATGATCGTCGGCAGTGTCGTCCCCGCCGCACGGGCCGCGGGGGAGGACAGTTGTAGGACTGCCTCGGCCCTGGTCGCCGCGATCCGCGAGCGAGTCCTCGCTGATTTACACACCGCCGCCGAGCTGGCTACAGAGCGGGAAGCCCGGCAGCGCCGAGACGCCTGAGCCGCACCGGCGGCCCGCACGCGGGCCGGCCGCCGGGATTCATCCACCGCCAGGCAGATCGCCATGATCTGAGTACCGCGAACGCGGCCGGATCCTTCGACCCGTCATCCGCCCAGGCAGATCGCCACGACCTCCGCTTTCGCCGAGCCGCCGGAATTACTGGTGATCCGACCGGTGACACCGTTCCCGGTCGGCGCGAGGACCGGCAGCGCCTGCAGGAAGCCAACTTCGCGATTGCCAGGTTCGGTGAAGGCGAAACCGGTGCCGAGAAGGGCTTCCCCGGCTCCGCACATCGCCGCTTCCCCGTTGCTCGCGGTCCACGCGCCGTTTTCGGCGACTGCGTCGAGATCGGCGATCGGCGTCACGTGGATGCTCTCCGGCACGAGCGCGCCCGAGTAGACCGAGCCGGGGGCGATCGCCACCCTCGTCACCGCGTCGGGGGCCAGCCCGTTGGCCGTAACGGCTTCCTTCCTCAGCACCCGCGGGTTGACGGATTCATTGGCGAGCTTCTTCGAGGTCACCGCGCCCGCCTTGATCGTCTTCGACGTCACGGCCCCGTTCGCCAGCTTCTTCGCGGTCACCGCGCCCGGCGCGATTTCGCTCGACCGGACCAGGCGCCCCTGCGGGGAGGCGGAGGCGGCGGATGACAGGGACACGATCAGCGCCACCAATCCGAGGACGGCTCCGATCGCACCGAGGACCGTCCCCGCAGTGGGACGCAAGTTCAGGCTGCTCTGATTCATCTCGACCTCCTCGTTCTCGGACCGGACAGACCGGCCCGTTGTCTTGACACTTCGAGCCTTACCCCGGCGACCTCCACGTCGGCCGCCCTCACTTCTTCACCTCGACCAGCGCCGCCTTCGAGTGGCCCGCCTCCCAAGGGAAATCATCCTGCCTGGGGACGAAGGCCTCCATCTTGTAGATCGTCTTCCGGTCGGTCTTGGCGAAGGTGTATTTGATGTGCCATTCGCCCTTGGCGTTCGTCGTCGTTTCGCCGAACGGGTACATCTTCTTGGAGCCCAGGCTGCCCGCCTTGACCACCACCACACGCCTCCTCGCCAACCTGCCGCCGGGCACCTTGCCGCTGATGTGGATCGTGTCGCCGTTGTGGACATCACCCGGGCTGATGTGGATGGTCGGCCGCGTGTGCGTATACACGTCGACCGACCGTGCGACCTGGAAGCTGTCGCGCCGGTAGCCCACCATCAGCCGCCGGTTCGGCCCGGGTCGCACCTTGTAGCTGAAGTGACCTTGCGAGTCGGTCGTGGCCGTCCCGGTCGGGACCGGCGCCGCCGTCGACCCTTGCGTCTGCATCTCGACGCAGATCGTAGCCCCGCTGATCGCGTCCCCGGCGCCGTCGGAGAGTTCACCGGTCACTTCGGCGCCTTTGCCGAAGCCGACGGTCCTCGTTTCCTTGTGGTTGCCGGCGAAGTCGGCGCTCAGATCCTGTCCGCCGGGCACCGCGGATTCGGTGCACGAGTCGTCGACCGTGATCGGGGTAGGCGTCGAGCAGGTCTTGTTCGGTTCGCCGATCGTCGCGAAATCACTGGCGCAGACCTGCACGGTGTTCGCGCCCTGTTGGAAGGGCGCCGCCCCGGTGTCGAACGACCAGGAGCCGGTGAGCGTCGGAGGGCAGGGAGTCGGCGACAAGGCGACGAGGCCGCGCACGCTCGCGTTCGACACCGATCCCTGGGCGCACGCGCCGAGGGTCGGAGGCGTCGCCGGAAGCCCGTTGACCAGGACTTCGATCTTGCTCACCCCGCCGCCGACATCCGAGGCCGCCGCGCTGAGCGCCTGGTGTCCGCGCAGGACACCACCCGCCAGGATCGGTCCTTCGACGGTCAGTTTCGGCGGCGTCGGGTCGACCTCGGTGACGGCGACGTGGTCCGCCCAGACCATCGGGCCGGCCCCGCATCCCGGGGCGTAGGCGCCGTCGCAGTTCCAGCTGATCGAGAAGGCGCCGCCGTTCGCCGATTCCGGTTCGGCGGCGCTTCGTAACAGGAAAGTGCGCTGGGTTTCACCCAGGTTGGCTCCCGGCCAGCCGTTTTCGTAGACGAAGGTGTGATCGTTACCGGGCCCGAGCCCTGCCGTCCCGGCGCTGATCGTCTCCGATTCGACGAAGCCACCAGGGGTCGGCGGGATTTCGATCAGCCAGAACGAGAACTGCGAGCTGAGCGCTTCGTATTGCTGGATGCCGAACGAGCCGCCCGGCTGCGCGCAGGTGTCGAAGAAGCTGATCGGGATACCGACGTTGCCAGACGGGTTGCCGGGCGCCGGGGTCGTCGGTGGGTTCCCGCCGGGGAGTTCGGCATCGCAGCTCTCCCACACGAACCTCGCGCCGGGGGTCAGATAGGCGGAGGCGGAAGTGGCCGCCGCCGCCATCACCACCACCAGCAGCGTCAGGGCGATCGCCGCCGCCATGAAGGCCGGCCGCTGCCGTCTCGCCGATTGCGCTCGTCCGATCATCTCGCGTTCCTTTCTCTTCACCGTGACCTGGCCGGCCCGGTCCCTACCTCTCAAAGTCGAATTCGCTTTCCGCCGGAGACCTCGCTTCCGACGTCCCCGCCGACGCCGGCGGGGCCGTCGCTTCGGGGGCCGGTTCCGGCGCCGTCGATCCGCTCGTGGGTTCCGGCGCCGGCGCGGGGGCTTCCGAGACCGCTTCGGGTTCGGCGGCCACTTCGGTCGGCGCCGGGTTCTCCTCGCTCTCTTCGACCGGTTCGGCCCGCGCCTCGGGATGCGAAGGCGCTGCCGCCCGCGGCGTCTCCTTGCCCTCGCGTCGATTCCTCGAGCTCTTGGCGTTGCCATCCTGGACAGGGTGCTTGCGGGCGTCGCGGACCCGGCGCCGCGCCGCCCTGCGATCGGCGGCTAGGTCGGCGCGGCGCCGGGTGTGTGGGCGGGGTGCGGGGGTCGGTTGTGGCGAGCCTGCGGAGGGTCGCCGTGCCGTCGAGGAGACGCGAGCGTGGGCCGGGAGGGGTGAGGCGCTCTCGGCCGATCCGCCGGCGCTGGCTCCGGTCATCACGACGACGGCGGCCCCGACCGCTGCGAGCAGCACGAACACCACCGCCATAAATCGCCACGATCGACGATCCGGCCCCGGGCGTCGCCTCCGGGGGCGACCCGACCCGACGACCGTCCGCACCCGCTCAGCCCGTTCCCGGTCCAGCTCCAGGGTGGCCGAATCGCGGAGCGGCACCGCCTCCTCGCCGGCGAACCGCGGCAGCCGGTCGACCGCATCGAGGCTGTCGTCGGCCGCAGGCTCCTCGGGAGTCGCGAGCTGCGTCACCGAATTGTCCTTGAGGCTCATCGGCCAACCTCCGGGGCTTGTCTTCCGGCTCCCGCGGTGCCCCTGAGGCGTCTCAGGTCCGCCTCTTCAAACCACGGTCGCAGACGTATCCTTGCCGGAGGGAGGTTTCCGTAAACCAATACCGCAGTGTTCAGGAAGCCTTCTCGCAAAACCCCTGGAGGAGCGAGGTCCCGATAGGAGTCACCCTGGGTGGTCGACCGGCGGCCACGCTCGCCCGCCGTCTGCGACCGCTGCTCAAACTCGCCCGCGCCGATCACCTTCGAGGCCCAGGTCAGCGTCTCCGGATCGGAGGTGCCGGCGCCGAGCAATTTCGCGCGATGGTTGTTGACGATCGTCGCCGCGTTGCGCCCGTAACGGGCGCTGATCTGAGAGAGGTCCTGAAAGATCGAGAGGACCTGGATGCCCTGCCCGGCGGCCGTCGAGGCCACCTCGTGGAGATTGGGGATCGGGGCGATGTTGGCCGCCTCGTCGAACAATCCGAGCAGCGGCGGATCGAGCGGCTTCCCCGTCCTCGCCGCCCGCTCGTAGACCTTGGCAAAGAGCTCTTGGACGACCATCGAGAAGAGCGCGCGCAGCCGCTCCTGTTCGTGCAGGGGCGCACACAGGTAGAGCGTGTTGGCGCCGCCGTCGAGGAACTCGGTGGGGGACCAGTCGGCACCGGCCGTCTCCGCCGCCACCTCGGGGTCGGCGAAGGCGGCGACGATCATCTCGGCGGTCGTGTAGACGGAGGAGCGCTGGCGCTCCTCGCGGTTCTGGGTCGCCAGGTAGGCGCGCTCGGCCTCCTCGACTCCGGCGGCGCGGAGGATGCCCAGGACCTCGGGCTCGCTCCTCTCCGCGCCTTCGTCGAGCCAGCGCACCACCGCGTTCATCGAGTGTCCCTCACTCGCGGCGGCGAAGAGAAGTGGCGCCAGCAGCTTCTCCGCGGCGGCGAACCAGAAGTCGGCGTCCTGCAGTCCGGCGGCCGAGCCGGTGCGGGCGGCGGCGCCGAGCCAGTGGGCGACCCGCATCGCGCCGCGCCAGGTCCCCGCCCCGCACAACGGCGTCACCCGCGCCCGTGGCAGGCCGGTGGTGCGGGCCGGGTCGAAGATCATCACCCGCCCCTTCGACTCGCGATGGGCGAGCGTGTCGAGCAGGAGGTCGGTCTTCACCGAGGTCACGATCGCCGGCCCCTCCCACTCGAGCAGGGCCGGGATCGCGAGGCCGGTGGTCTTGTGGCCCCCGGTCGGGGCGACGACGATCACCGACTGGCGCTCGCCGGCGGCCAGCAGGTGGCGGCCGTGCCGGCCCAGGGTGAGGCGCCCGGGCTGCGGCCGCCGGACCCGTAGCGGGGCGAGGTCGGCGGCGCGTGCCCAGC
>JAOPZF010000246.1 GCA_025964255.1 Solirubrobacterales bacterium
GGGGCGGTGCCGGTCTCGATCGTGATCTGCCGGATCTCGGTGGCCTCGCGGCCGTCCGGGCGGACCTTCTGGACCGCGATGCGGTCGCGGATGGCGGCCTTCTCGAGCGCGTCGACGACGGCCTTGACGGCCTTCTTCTCGTCGGCATCGGTGTCCTCGTCGACGTAGGCGTCGATCGCGGCCTGCTTGGCGGCGTCGGTCGCGTCCTCGCGGTCGAGCTTGTCGACGACCTGCGTGGCCTTCTCGATCTTCTTGCCGTGCGCGCGCTTGATCTTCGCGAGCAGCTTCTCGTCCAGCGACGGCAGCTCGTGGGCGATCTTCTCCTTGCCGACGAGGTCGCGGAGCTCGAGCTGCACCTTGACGAGCTTCTTGATCGCGTCGTGCGCGATGTCCAGCGCGTCGAGGATCTCGGCCTCGGGGATGATGTTCGCGCCGGCCTCGACCATCAGGATCGCGTCGGCGGTGCCGGCGACGATGAGGTCGAGGTCGCTCTCGCCGTCGCCCAGGAGCGACGCCTCGGGCGGGTTGACGACGATGGTGCCGTCGATCTTGCCGATGCGCACGGCGCCGATCGGCTCCGGCAGCGGGATCGAGGAGATGGTCAGCGCCGCGGAGGCGCCGTTCATCGCCAGGATGTCGTACGGGTGCTCCCCGTCGACCGACATCGGCATCGCGACCAGCTGGGTCTCGAAGTGCCAACCGCCGGGGAAGAGGGGACGGATGGGACGGTCGATCATGCGCGCGGTGAGCGTCGCTTTCTCGCTTGATTTGCCCTCGCGACGGAAGAACGAGCCGGGGATTTTGCCCGCGGCGTACATGCGCTCCTCGACGTCGACGGTGAGCGGAAGGAAGTCCACGTCACGAAGCCCACCGATGGTTGCGGTGTTGAGGACCATCGTGTCGCCACAGCTGACCACGACCGCGCCCCCCGCTTGCTTCGCGAGTTTGCCCGTCTCGAAGGAAATCGTGCTGTCGCCGACATCCACCGTGACACGGGTCACGTTAAACCTGCTCATACGTATTTTTACCTCCGGCCGCCCGGATGGCAGCCATCGTTTCCAGAACTCTCGTTCTCGTTCCCTTGAAAGACTACAGCGCGGGTGAGTTCGCAGACATCCGCGGATAGCGCGGGAAAGTGCGAACTCGCAGAGGGGTGCTAGGCGCTGATGGCCTGGCGGACGATGTCGGGGCCGGGGAACTCGCCCGGGCTCGGCGACTCGTAGGTCCAGGTGACTGCCCCGTCCTCATTGATGAGAACGAGGGTGCGGTTGGCGATGCCGGCGCCGTCGATGTAGGAGCCGAAGGCCTTCGCGACCTCGCCCTTCGGCTCGAAGTCGGAGAGCAGCACCGTGTCGATGCCGAGCTTCTCCTGGAAGGCTTTGTGGGCGAAGGGGCTGTCGACGCTGAGGCCGACCAGCGTGATCCCGGCGTCGGCGAGCTCGCCCTTGACGCCCTCTTGGTAGAGCGCCAGCTGGTCCGAGCAGACCGGGCTGAAGTCGAGCGGGTAGAAGGCGATCAGGACCTTGCGGCCCTTGAAGTCACCGAGCGTCACCTCTTCCCCGTCTTGGTCTTTGACGGTGAAGTCGGGCGCAGCGTCGCCTACCGCGATCATCGGGATCGCTAGCGGCGCAGGCCGAGGTCGGCGACCAGGGCGCGGTAGCGCTCCAGGTCGATTCGCTCGAGGTAGCGGAGCATCCGCCGGCGCTTACCGACCAGCATCAGCAGGCCGCGACGCGAGTGGTGATCTTTCGCGTGGCTACGCAGGTGATCGGTGAGTTCGTTGATCCGCTCGGTCAGCAGCGCGACCTGGACCTCGGCGGAACCGGTGTCACCGTCGCTGCGGCCGTATTTGCCGATCAGCTCGCTTTTTTTCTCTTTAGTAAGGCTCATAACGTAGAAAGCGCGGCCCTCTTCGGCCGCGGCTCGGAGCAAGATAGCAAAGGCGCGCTCCTCACTACCTCGTGACCGTCAGGTCGAGGCCGCGGGCGTCGGTCTGCTCGCCTCGCACAACCAGGACGAGGCGCACGTGGAGGTGCCCGGTCCCCTTCAGCAACTGGAGGATGCGCGTGTTCAGCGGCACCCCGACTTCCTTCACCGAGCCGGTCACCGCGCGGTAGGGGCTGCGCTCGAGGAGCTGCGGCCCGCGCATCAGTTGGATCTGGCCCTCGCACCTCTGCCCGGCGGCGCCACCGCGGCAGGCGATCCGCATCGTCAGTTCGCCCTTCTTGCCGACCGCCCGGGAGACGCGTTTGAACCTGAGCGCGAGCGGCGCTGGTTCGAAGCGCTTGACCGTGCTCCCGGCGGCGAACCAGATCTTGCCTTCGGGACCGCGGGCGAGGGCCGTGATCGGGGCGGCGCAGAGCTTCGTCGCGCAGGCCGGTTCGCCGTTGGTGCCCCGCGAAGAGATCGAGCCGAT
Source organism: Solirubrobacterales bacterium (assembly GCA_025964255.1). GTDB lineage: Bacteria > Actinomycetota > Thermoleophilia > Solirubrobacterales > 70-9 > VAYN01. The sequence goes on from JAOPZF010000246.1 coordinate 2,417, forward strand.
CATCCCCGCCTGGTCGGCGAACCAGATGTCGTGAGCGGGGCCCGGCGAGAGGAACGTGGTCGGGCCCCCGGCCACCTTGTAGCGGGTGTAGTTCACCCCTTCGCCGTCTTCGTCGGGAACCAATTTGCCGACGGTCGGCCGGTCGCGCTGGCTCACCCAGATGTTGCCGTCGTCGCCCGCGGCGATGTCGGAGTTGATCGTCCCGGCGAACGATTCTTCGCCGGTTTCGAGCGCCACCGGTGCGTAGGCGCCGCGCAGCGACTCGCGGATCACCCGTCCCGTCGCGGCTTCGATCGCCCAGAGGTTGTTGTCGGAGCCGAGCACGATCCGCGACAGGCTCGTGCCTTCGCCGAGGGTCCAGTTGACCACCGTCGAGTCGTCGGGCGCGCTCGCCCTCCCCGGCGTGATCTGGGCGATTTCCGACACGCCCGCGAGCGTCGCCCAGACGTCGCCCTGCGCCGCGACGAGACCGGTCGGCCGCTCACCCGGGACGAGCAAGAGGTGGTGGAGCACTTCCGCCCCGGCGTCGAACCGGTCGACCTCGTCGGCGCCGGGAACCGAGAACCACATCTCCCCTTCCGGGCCGCGGATCAGTTCGCCGATCCCCGGCGTCTCGGCCGAGCTACGGTCGACGAAGGTCCTCGGCGCGGCTACCGGCGACATCTCGATGAGGAAGTTGCGTTCCGGCTGGTCGGCGTGGTCGACCCCGGCCGCCCAGAGCGTCCCCTGCGGTCCGGCGGCGAGCGCCTGTATTTCCACCCCGCGCTTCAGGTGCATCGTTTCCAGCGCCGCCGAGGCGCCCGCGGGCACCAGCGCCGCGGCCAGCGTGGCGAGGAAGGCGACGATCGGGACGAGGCGGCGCATCGTGCCGATCATCCCGCGAATCGCGGCGTCGTGGGGCACCTGGGCGCTAATTCGCCGCGCGGAGACGGTAGTCGCGTTCGGCCGCGACCTTGCCGCCGAGCCTGGCCACGAGGCGGACCGCGACGCTCCCCTCGCGCGTGAGTTCGGCGCCGGCGGACCGCGTCAGGCTCAGCGTCACCGGCCGAGTGGCGCTGGTGACGATGCCGAAGCGGCCGCTCCCGAGGCGCGTCCCGTCGCGCCGCCGCAGAATTTCGACCTTTCCCTGGCAGCGCCGCCCGGCGGCGCCGCGTGTGCAGGCGAGCGAGGTCGTCGCCTTCCTGTTCCCCTTGGCGACCAGGTTGCCGCGGGGACTCACAGCAAGTGGCAACGGTTCGAAGCGCCCGACCACACCGCCGGCGGCGAACCAGAGGGAGCCGTCCGAGCCTTCGGCGAGCGCCTTGACCGTGGCGCAACCGGGGACGGCGCAGGTCGGCGCGCCGACGGAGAGCCCATCGGTGGCGATCGAGCCGATCCGAGCGCCGGCGGCGAACCAGACGTCGTGCCGGGGGCCGGTCGAGACCAACGAGGTGCCTTCGTCGATCGGGAGCTTGTAGCGGGTGTACTTGGAGGTCGCGATCCGCGCTTCGAGCCTGCCGATGTAGGGACCGTCGGATTGGCTCATCCAGAGATTCCCGTCCGGGCCGGAGACGATGTCGGTGTTCCTGGTGGCGCCGAACCCGGTGAACGGAATCCCGATCGATCGCCCCGCCGGCGCCTTCCGGGTCACTTCGGGCGCGTCGGCGTCGATCAGCCAGAGCGCCGAGTCGGGGCCGACCGTGAGCGCGGTAGGGTGCGCGCCGGTGGACAGCGTGTATTCGGTCGCTTTCCCCACCGGGTTGAGCTCGGCGACGGCGTCGACGCCTTCCAGGGTCGCCCAGAGGGAGTCGCCGAGCCGCGTGATCCCGGTCGGCCGGCTCCCCGGTTTCGGCGGGCTGAAGCCTTCAGGGTGGCCGCCCGGCGCGACCCGTTCGATCCGGTTCGCCGCCGGCTGCGTGAACCACATGTCGCCTTCCGGACCGAGGGTCAGACCGCCCACCCCGGGCGTCGAGCCCGAGTTCGGCACCGGGTATTCGTCGACCGCGCCGGTAGCGGAGATCCTGCCGACCACGTTCGCGGCATCGGGCCCACGGCGGACCCCAGCGAACCAGAGGTCGCCTCCCGGCCCGACGGCGAGCGCTTCGGCGGCGGTCCCTTCAGGCAGGTGGACGACGGCCGGCGTGGCGGCCCCGGCAGCGGGCGCCGCCGCGGCGCACAGCGCGGCGAGGATGGCGACGAGCGGGACGAGGCGGCGCATCGGGCGCATCATCGCGCCAAAACCGGCGGCGCGGGTGGGGTCAGCCGCCGCGGGCGGCGGCCTCGGTGAAGTCGGCGCAGATTCGCCGCGCTTCCTCGACGTCGCGGTGCATCTGCTCGACCAGCGGATCGACCCCTTCGTAGGCGACCTCGTCACGCAGCTTCTCGACGAAGGCGACGCGCAGTGTCTGGCCGTAGAGGTCGCCGGAGAAGTCGATCAGGAACGTCTCGATCAGCACGCCGAGGTCGGAGTCGAAGGTCGGCCGGGTGCCGACGTTGACCGCCGCCGGGTGGCCGTTGGCGAAGGCCGCGTAGACGCCGAAGCCGGGCGTCACGAGGCGCTCGTCGGGGACCAGGTTGGCGGTCGGGAAGCCGAGCTCACGCCCGCGCTGGTCGCCTTTCACGACTTCGCCCTCGATCATGTACGGGACGCCGAGGCAGCGGCGCGCTCCCTCCATGTCCCCCGCCGCGATCTCGGCCCGGACCCGCGAGGAGGAGACCGGCTCGCCGTCGACCTCGACCATCGGTTGGATCCGCGTCTCGAACTCGGGGTGGGCGGCGAGCATCTCGGGCGTGCCGCGCGCCTTGGCGCCGAAGTGGAAGTTCTCGCCGATCGCGACGCGACGCGCCCCGAGCTTGCCGATCAGCGCGTGGTCGATGAATTCCTCGGCGCTGCGGTGGGAGAACTCCTCGTCGAAGCCGATCACGACCATCTCCTCGACCCCGAGCCCCTCGAGCACGTCGCGCTTGACCTCGAGCGAGTTGATCAGCTTCGGCGCCTGGTCGGGCCGCAGCACTTCGAGCGGGTGCGGTTCGAAGGTGAGGACGGTGTCGTTGCCCTCGATCACCGCGCGGTGCCCGAGGTGGACACCGTCGAAGGTGCCGATCGCGACGTCCCGCGCGCGGGGCTCGACCTGATCGAGCGGAGTGACCTTGATCGACATCAGCGGACAGCCATCATCGCAGCGCGTCGCTCACGGCCGGGACCAGCTCGGCGACCTGGGGCACCGCCAGCTCGCGCCCGGCCTCCTCGACCCGGAACGGGCCGACGGCGACGCGGCGTAGGTCGGAGCAGTAGGCGTCGTCCAGCGTCTCGATCAACGTCCGCACGTAGGTGCCGGCGCTGCACTCGATCTCGTAGTGGGCGTATCCATCTCCGCTCGACAGGAGGTCGGCGCGATGGACCTCGACGTCGCGGACGGGCGTCTTCACCACTTCGCCGCGGTGGGCCTTCCTGTAGAGGCGCTCGCCGCCGACGCGGACCGCCGAGGTCATCGGCACGCTTTGGCGCACGGTCCCGGTCGGCAGGTCGAGCGAGGCGGGGACGACGCCGGTCTCGCTCAGCTCGCCGTCGGAGTCACCGGTCGAGGAGGTCCAACCCAGCCGCGCGGTCGCCAGGTAGGTCTTCGGCAGGCCGACGAGGAAGCGCTGCAGGCGCGTCGCCTTGCCGAGCAGGACGAGCAGCAGGCCGGTGGCGAAGGGATCGAGCGTGCCCGCGTGGCCCGCTTTCACACCGCGCTCGCGACGCACCTCGGCGACCACGTCGTGCGAGGTCTTCCCGGCAGGCTTGTCGACGAGCAGCACCGCCCCGGCGGTGTCTGGCACGGCCATGGGTCAGTCGCCGAGCTGGGCGGTGACCTCGCCGCAGAGGAACTCGACGAGCGCGGGCAGGTCGTCGTCGGTGGAGAAGCCGGCGGCGCGTTTGTGGCCGCCTCCCCCCTGCTTGCGGGCGATCGCGGAGAC
>JAOPZF010000256.1 GCA_025964255.1 Solirubrobacterales bacterium
GCCGCGCCGGCCCCCGACGCCCACGAGCACCCAGCAGCGCTGCCCGACCCCGCCGGCCGCGGCATGCGCCCGCGCCGGCTGCAGCCCGACGCCGGCCTCTCGCCGTCGACCCGCTTCGAGCGCGCCATCGCCCGCTTCAATTCTTCCGACGCCGGCCGCACCGTCGCCGGCCTCACCCGCACGCTCGGCGCGCCTTCGGTCTCGGTCGGCGACCTCGCCGGGACCGCCGACGAGGTCCGCGTCACCGTCGCCTGGGAGCTCACCTGGTACCAGTGGGGCGTCGACCTCGGCGACGAGCTGCGCCCCGTCTACGAGCTGAAGAAGGGCTTCGAGGTCGACGAGATCGACGCGCCCGCCCGCCAGTGGAACGCCTCGGCGCACGACGGGCGCATCGTCCTGGTCGCGCCGCACCGCCGCGAGGCGGCCGAAGGCAAGCCCGTCCACCGATAGATGGTTTAGATGGGCGCGTGACGATGGGGAAGCTGACGGTGAACGTCGACGGTGGCGCGCGCGGCAATCCGGGGCCGGCGGCGATCGGCGTGGTCGTCCGCAACGACGACGGCGCGATCGTCGAGGCCGTGGGGGAGACGATCGGCCGCACCACCAACAACGTCGCCGAGTACCGGGCGCTGCTGCGCGGGATCGAGCTGGCGAGCGCCCACGGTGCCGACGAGGTCGAGCTGATCGGCGACTCGGAGCTGATCGTGCGGCAGATCGAAGGCCGCTACAAAGTGAAACACGCGGACATGAAAGAGCTTCACGCCAAGGCGAAGAAGATGCTGGCGGGCTTCGACTCGTGGTCGATCCGCCACGTCAAGCGCGCCCAGAACTCCGACGCCGACAAGCTGGTCAACGAGGCCCTCGACAATGCCTGACCCGGGCGGCGCCGCGCCCGACCGGGACGGCGCCGCCCCCGCGCCCGCCGCCGCGCGCCCGATCGACCCCGGCGTCGACATCGGCCACGTCCACCTCAAAGTCGCCGACCTCGAGCGGGCGCTCGACTTCTACTGCGGCGTCCTCGGCTTCGAGCTGATGCAGCGCTTCGGCGCCGAAGCGGCCTTCGTCTCGGCCGGCGGCTACCACCACCACCTCGGCCTCAACACCTGGGAGTCGCGCGGTGGCGGTCCACCCGCACCGGGGACGACCGGCCTCTTCCACACCGCGATCAGCTACCCGACCCGGGCCGCGCTCGCCGACGCGCTGCGCCGCCTGGTCGAGGCGCGGGTGCCGCTGCAAGGTGCCTCCGACCACGGCGTCAGCGAGGCCCTCTACCTGGATGATCCCGACGGCAACGGGGTAGAGCTCTACTGGGACCGGCCCCGCGAGGAGTGGCCGCCACCGACCAAGGAGGGCGACAAAGTGGAGATGTACACGCGACCGCTCGATGTCGAGGCGCTGCTGGCCGAGGCGGTGGGCGCATGAGCACCGTCGCGATCGCCGGCGGCCACGGCAAGATCGCCCTGATCCTGGGACGACTGTTGGCCGAGCGCGGAGACACCGTTCGCGGCCTGATCCGCAACCCCGACCAGGCGGACGATCTGCGAGCGGTCGGGATCGAGCCGGTGATCGCCGACCTCGAGAGCGAGAGCGACATCGCGAGTGCGATCCGCGGCGCCGACGCGGTCGTCTTCGCCGCCGGAGCGGGACCGGGCTCGGGCGACGCCCGCAAGAGGACGGTCGACCTCGGCGGCGCGGTGAAGTTGATCGAGGCCGCCAAGGCCGAAGGCGTCTCGCGCTACCTGATCGTCAGCTCGATGGGCGCCGACAAAGCCCCCGCGGATGGCAGCGAGGGCTTCGGCGCGTACCTGCAGGCCAAGTTCGAAGCCGACGAGGCGGTCCGCGCCTCCGGCCTCGACTACACGGTCGTCCGTCCCGGCGGCCTGACCGACGATCCCGGCACCGGCCTGGTGACGATCGCCGAGCACACCGACCGCGGCCAGATCCCCCGCGCCGACGTCGCCGCCGTCTTCGTCGCCTGTCTCGACACCCCGAGCACGATCGGCCAGAGCTTCGACCTGATCAGCGGCACCACCCCGATCCCCGACGCCCTTCCGTAGGGCCCGTCAACCTGAGACGTGGCGGCGGCCGCCGCGGATCTCGGAGGAGACCAATTCCATCGGGACCTTCTCGTGACAGCTGCCTACGGTCGCCTTAAGGAGGCCGCGGCCGGTCAGGCCTTCGCCGCGGGGGCTGACCTTCAGTTCGAGGCGCAGGTTGAGATGTGTCCCCGCCAGTGAGAAGACGGCGGAGCCGTTGCCGTTGACGAAGCCGCCTTTGACGTTCCCGGCGTCGAGCAGCGGCGCGTAGATCGAGCCGCATTTGCCGCCTTCGTAGTTGAAGTCGAGGATCCGCGTGCGTCGGCCGCCGCCGGCTTCGACGACGAAGGTCGGGCCGGTGGCGCGCTCGCTGCCCTTACGCGGCGCCATTGTCGCTTCGAAGGTCGCCGAGGCCGTCGCGACGAAAAGCGTCAGTGAGGCAAGCGCCGCGATCATCGCGCCCGCGAGCGCTGCTTTCCTTCGTCTCACCGATGAGCTATCGGCAGCGAGGCGGGAAGACTTCAGTGGGCGACGCCGGCGGCGCCCGACTCGACCGGGTTACCCGCGGCCCGCCAGGCGCCGACGCCCTTGCCGACGTGGATCACGTCGGCGAAGCCCTCGCGCTGGAGGATCGAGGCGGCGAGGCCGGAGCGCTTGCCGCCGCGGCAGATCGCCGCGATCGGGCGCTCCCGGGGAAGCTCGTCGACGCGCTTGGCAAGGGCGCCGTACGGGATGTGGAGGCTGCCGGGGATGTGCTCGGCCTCGTACTCGGAGTCCTCGCGCACGTCGAGGACCACCGGTCCGTCCGGGGCCGCGACCCGCCGCGCCAGCTCCGCCGGATCGATCAGCTCGATCCGCTCGATCGGCCGGCCGTCGATCCGCCACGCGGTCATCCCGCCTTCGAGGAAGCCGCGGACCCGCAGGCCGACCGCGGCGAGCAGTTCGGCCGCCTCGCGCTCGTCGACGTCGTGGGCGGCGACGACGATCAGCTCGGCGGCGGCCGGCGCGACCCGCGAGACCTTGGTGGCGAAGCCGGTGTCGTAGGCGGAGGTGCTGAGCGCGCCGGGGACGTGGGCCTCGTCGAACTGCTCGTTGGTGCGGCCGTCGATGACGACGGCGCCGGCGGCGACCGCCTCCTCGACCTCGAACGGCGTCATCGGCAGCGGCGTGCCGAAGCCCGCCACCAGCGGCCCGCGGTTCAGCGCGACGATCTGCTCGACGTTCGGCGGCCGGTCGGGCAGCGAGGAGGTGGCGCTCTCGACGAACTCCGCCTCGCCGGCGATCGCCAGCGCCGCGTTGTGGGCGCGCTCGAAGCCGATCGTCGAGGAGCTCTTCAGGTCGATCCCGGCGCCGCCGCAGAGCGAGCCGCCGAGGTGGCCGGGCCAGACCTCGACTTCGTCGTC
>JAOPZF010000058.1 GCA_025964255.1 Solirubrobacterales bacterium
GCGTGGACGCCGACGCCCAGGGCCGGATCACGTTCAAGGACGTCGCCGGGATCGACGAGGCCGAGGAGGAGCTCGAAGAGATCGTCGACTTCCTCAAAAACCCGGACCGCTACACCAAGCTCGGCGCGCGGATCCCGCACGGCGTGCTGCTCTACGGGCTGCCGGGGACCGGCAAGACGCTGCTCGCCCGCGCCGTGGCGGGCGAGGCCCACGCCGCCTACTTCCACATCTCGGCCTCGGAGTTCGTCGAGGCGATCGTCGGCGTCGGCGCCTCGCGAGTCCGCGATCTCTTCAAAAAAGCCAAAGAGGCTGCCCCGGCGATCATCTTCATCGACGAGCTCGATGCGATCGGCAGGTCGCGGTCGGGCAACGTCGCCGGGCTGTCGGGCGGCAACGACGAGCGCGAGCAGACGCTCAACCAGATCCTCACCGAGATGGACGGCTTCGAGCCCGGCACCGACGTGATCGTGCTCGGCGCGACGAATCGTCCCGAGGTCCTCGATCAGGCGCTGCTGCGGCCGGGACGCTTCGACCGTCGCATCGCGGTCAACCCGCCGGACCGCAACGGTCGGGTCGCGATCCTCGAGATCCACACCCGCAGCGTGGCCCTGGCCGACGACGTGGACCTGCAGCGGATCGCGGCGTCGATCCCCGGCTCGACCGGCGCCGACATCGCCCTGTTGGTCAACGAGGCGGCGCTCTTCGCGGCCCGCCGCGGACACCCGACGGTCGAACAGCGTGACTTCACCGACGCGATCGAGAAAATCCTGCTCGGAGCCGAGCGGCAGGTGGTGATGACCGAAGACGACCGCAAGCGCACGGCCTACCACGAGTCGGGCCACGCGCTGGTCGGGATGCTGACCGCGGGCGCCGACCCGGTCCGGAAGATCTCGATCATCCCCCGTGGGCAGGCTCTCGGCGTCACGCTCTCGACCCCCGACTCGGACCGCTACAGCTACCGGCAGGAGGACCTGGTGGCGAAAGTCAAGGTCGCGCTCGGCGGCCGCGCGGCGGAGAAGGTCGTCTTCGGCGAGATCACGACCGGGGCGGAGTCCGACATCCAGAACCTCACCCAGGTCGCCCGTGGGATGGTCGGACGGTGGGGGATGAGCGACGCGATCGGGCCGATAGCCGTCACCGACGGGCGCCAGGAAGGGATGCTTCTCCCAGGCGCGACCCCGGGCTCCGGACCGACCCAGGAGCTGGTCGACAAAGAGGTCCGTCGGATCGTCGACGAGGCCGAGGACGAAGTCGTCGCGCTGCTCCAGCGGGAGCGTCCCCGACTCGAGGCGCTCGCCACGACGCTGCTCGAGAAGGAGACGCTCGACCAGATCGAGGCCTATGAAGTCGCCGGCGTGCCCCCGGCAGGCGCGGCGGCCGCCGACGCGGACCCGACCGCGGAGCCCGCGCTCGGCTGAAAGTCCAGTGCAGCGGGGAATGAGGACGAGGTCAGGGACCGGCGCGACGACGTCCTCGTGACCCGCGACGGAGTGCCTGCGGCAGCGCTGGTGGCGATAGACGAGTACGAGGCGCTGGAGGAAACCGCCGAGATCCTCTCTGACCCGGCGGCGGTTGCGGCGCTCGAGGAGGGGCTTGGCGAGATCGAGCGTGGAGAGACCGTCACGCTGGCGGAGCTCCGCGAGGAGCTTGTCGCAGCCCGCCCGACCTCCGACTGACCATTGGCGCGGCTCGTCCTCGCGCGGCGGGCACGCCTGCGCGTAGGTGCCGATCGGATCCTCTACCAGGTGGTTGACGAGGGGAAGACGATGTTAGGGCGCTCAGGATCCCGGGCGAGGAGCTGGACGTCGAGCCCGGCAGCCTCCAGCAGCGGAGCGAGCCAGGCGATCAACTCGCGCTCGCTCCCGCCCAGCGAGGTCGTGTCGAAGCGGATCAGCCGCCGGGCCAACTCACCCGGCGCGAGGATGTCCGTCGTCGGCTGATAGCGCCCCTCCATCGCCAGACGACCTTACGCCGTCAGGCGGAGCAAGCAGGTGCGTTCGCAGAAACCCGCGGATAGCGCGGGAAAGTGCGAACGCACCGGGGTCGGAGGGGCTCAGCGCGAGAGGTCGCGGCGGAGGATCTCGTTGCCGCGTTCAAGCTGGTCGATCGTCGCGTTGGCGACCGACTTGACCTTGGTCTCGCGGTTGATCCGGCCCTGGATCTCGCGGTGGGTTTTGCCGCTGCGGCGGGCGAGGTCGCCGACCATGCGGCTGCGCTCGCCGCGCAGGCGCTCCCTCATCGCGTAGGCCGACTCGCGCGCCGGCTCCTTCGGCTCGGCGGGAGGGTCGGCGACGGGCGCGGTGAAGGCGATCGATTTCTTCGCCATCGGCTTCGGGTCGTCGGTAGGGAAGAGCTGCAGGGCGGTCTCGGACATGATCGCATCGTCGAGCTCGGCGGCGCTCGAGCTCAGCGGAGCGAAGCCGCCGCCCTCGCCCGGCTCCTCGATCTGGATCTCGTCGAACTCCTCGTCGGCCTCCTCCTCGCCGGTCGGCGAGAGGTCGAGGGCGTGGCGGCGCTCCACCTCGATCTCGTGGGCCAGCGCCTTGAGGCGGAAGTCGGCCGGCATCAGCAGGTAGCTCATCTGCAGGCGCGGGCCGCCCGGAGTGGTGCGGATGAAGCGGCCGACGACCTGGCGGAAGAAGAGCTCGGTGCGGGCCGCGGTGGCGTAGACGCCGACCCGCAGGCGGGGGATGTCGACGCCCTCGGAGACCATCAGGACCGAGACCAGCCAGCGGCGGTCGGAGGCGGCGAACTCGGCGATGCGTTTGCTGGCGCCGGGCTCGTCGCTCATCACGATGTCGGGCTGCTGGCCGGCGACCGACCCGAGGCGCGCGGCGATCGCCCGGGCGTGGTCCTGGCTGGAGGCGATCACCAGGCCGCCCGCGTCGGGGTGACCTTCGGCCCGCACCTCGGTCAGCCGGGCGTCGGCGTCGCGCAGCACGTGGCCCATCCACTCCCCCTCCGGGGTGAGCGCCGTCCGCAGCCGCCGCGCCGATTCCGCCCCCGACAGGGCGATGTCGAAGTCACCGCTGCGCAGGCGGCCGTCGGAGATCCACTCCATCTCACCGTCGTAGGGAAGGAAGGTGATCGGCCGGCAGACCCGGTCGCGGAGCGCCTGCGGGTAGCCGTAGACGTAATCGGCGTTGCTGACGCCGTCCTCGTCGTAGGCGACCCAGGGGATCGCCGAGTTGTCGGAGCGGAACGGCGTGCCGGAGAGCAGCAGCCGGAAGCGGGCGCCGTCGAAGGCGCGGCGGGCGCGCAGGCCCCAGGCCGCCTCATCGCCCATGTGGTGGGGCTCGTCGGCGATCAGCAGGGTCGTCCGGCGGGCGGCGGCGTCACGGTGCGTGTCAGGCCCGGCGGCGATCGTCTGGTAGGTGACGGCGACGCCGTGGAAGTCGGTCGACTCGGGGCCGTCGGAGTTCGGCCGGTTCGGCTCGAGGTCGATCCCGTAGCGCGCCGCGTCGGCGGCCCACTGGCGGCAGATATGGGTGGTCGGCCCGACGACGACGACCCGCTGGACGAACCCGGCGATCAGCATCCGGTGGGCGATGTGGAGGCCGAAGGTGGTCTTCCCGGCCGCCGGCGTCGCCGAGGCGAGGAAGCTCGCGCCGCCGTGCGCGCGCACGGCTTCGGTCGCCTCCACCTGCCATGCGCGCAGGGGTCGGGCGTCGGGCCAGGGGGGGAGCGTCCGGGCCGGCGCCCCGCGGCCGGCCAGTTGCTGAGAAGCGTCGTACAAAGGGTGGGCAACGATAAGGGGGCACGCGGCGGCGTGCTCCCTTGCCGCATCGGACCGCGGAGCAGTGCGGCCTACGGCTCCAGCTAGCTGCCCGGCGCGACCACCTCCACCGCCGAGCGGATGATCTCGGCCGTCGCGGCCGGCTGCGAGAGGGCGACCGAGTGGGACGCGTCGACCTCGACCGTCTGCGCGTCCATGCGCTTCGCCATGAAGCGCTGGGCCTCCGGCGGGATCGCGCCGTCCTGGGAGGCGACCAGGTACCACGAGGGCAGCGACTTCCAGGCGGCGACCGAGGGGCTGTCCTCGAAGATCGCGGCGAACGGCCGCTGGCGGACGGCCAGCACCTTGATGTCCGCGTCGGAGAGGTCGCTCGCGAACGCCTCTTTGTATTTCTCGGGGGCGATCGTCAACTCGACCGCCGTGCCGCCGTCGTCAAGCGGGTAGTTGCTCGGTCCGGCGGCGGTGAGGATCGGCGTCGGGCCGAACTGATCCCAGACCGCTTTGAACGGTTCGCCCTCGTCGAGGCCGAAGGCGGCGACGTAGACGAGGCCGACAACGTTGGCCGCGTTGGCGCCGGCCTCGGTGATCACCGCGCCTCCGTAGGAGTGGCCGACCAGCAGCACCGGGCCGTTGATCTGGTCGACGAAGCTCGCGGTGTAGGCGGCGTCGTGGGCTAGTCCACGCAGCGGGTTGGCCGGCGCCAGCACCGGGATGTCGTGGGCCTGTAGGTCTTCGATCACCGGCACCCAGTAGGAGGAGTCGGCGAAGCCTCCGTGGACGAGCACCACGGTCGGTGCGTTGGTCGGATCGCTCATTTTCGACTTCCTTTCGTTCGTGATGCGGACGAGGGGGAACGTAGGAGTGGGCGGGACCTCGAGTCAGGTTCGCCCTGGCCCCCGTTCGGTGACCTCTTGAAGGAGCCAACCGTTTCCGTCCGGATCGGCGAAGGACGCCAACGTTCGGTAGGAGGCGCGTTCCGGATCGGGCCCGGGCTCGAAGCCGGACGGGCCGAGATGGAAGAGGTCGCTGATCTCGACGCCGCGCTCGATCATGTCGGCGCGAGCCGCCTCGATGTCGGCG
>JAOPZF010000018.1 GCA_025964255.1 Solirubrobacterales bacterium
GTCCCAGGATAGTCTGCGAGCGCCCGATGGCACTCCTGCTCGCGCCCCTTCGCTGGCTTACTTCCTCGATTATCCGGCTGGCGATCCTCGCCGGCGTGCTCGTCGCGGCCTATTTCTTGCTGCTCAAGCCGGCAATCGACACTGGCGAGAAGACCGTGAATCACTCCCTCCACTCCCTCGAGCACGCGGCCAGCCCGAAGCGCCTCGAGCACTGCCTGAAGCGCTCCGAAGGCAATCTGGAAAAGATGAAGCGCTGCACGACGAAGTTCTGAACATCCCTAACGCGTCTAATCCAGGCGTTAGACTTACCTATCTAAACCTAATGCTTGGGCCAAGACCGTAAGGGTTGGACCAGACGACCATGGCGCCGCCCAAAGGACATTACGCCGAGATGCGATGGGCCCTGGACTTCGACCGACCCGGGGGTAGGAGGCCGAGCGCTGGGCGCTACGAAGCGTTCGTCCCCGACCCGGTCGGCGACTACGAGCCGAGCCTGACCAGCGCCACGAGCACCTTGGCCGAACGGGCTGGGATCGCCGTGCGCGAGCTCAACCAAGATCCGGCGGGACTCGTCCCCCTGGAGGGACTGGGGCGGCAGCTGTTGCGGTCGGAGGCGTTGGCCTCTTCCCAGATCGAGGGGCTGAACATCTCCCGCCGCAAACTCGCCGAAGCGGATCTCCCCGGTCGGGACGGTCACTACAAGGCGCAGGAGATCCTCGGGAACATCCGGGCGCTCGAACTGGCGACGCGGATCGGTGGCGAGGCCGACGAGGTCGACGTCGACGCGATCACCGCGATCCATCGCGCGATGGCGATCGTGCCTCCGCTCGACCGGATCGCGGGCGAACTGCGCGAGGAGCCGAGCTGGATCGGCGGGCGGTCCCCCCTCGATGCGGAATTCGTCGGCCCGCCGTGGGAAGAGGTGCGCCCCCTCCTGGAAGACCTGTGCGACTTCATGAACCGCGACGACATCTCGCCGGTAGTCCAGGCGGCGATCGCGCACGCCCAGTTCGAGACCATCCACCCGTTCGGGGACGGGAACGGCCGCGTCGGCAGGTGCCTGATCCAGGTCATCTTCAGGCGCCGCGGCCTGGCTCCTCGCTATATCCCGCCGGTGAGCATCGTGCTCGGGGCGAACAAGGACGCCTACATTGCCGGACTCGAAAGCTTCCGCGAAGGCGAGGTGGACGGCTGGGTTCTCCAGTTCGCGCAGGCGGTCGAGTCGGCCGCGGAGCAGGCGCGATCCTTCTCTGAGGAGGTGACCGAACTACAGACGAAGTGGCTCGGCGAGCTCGGCAAAGTTCGCAGCGACGCGGGGGTCCTGCCGCTGATCGAGCTGCTGCCGAAATTCCCGGTGATCACCGCCGCCGTCGCCGAGAAGGAGATCGGCCGCAGCCGGCCGGTGACCATCGAAGCGCTCGGCCGCCTCGAAGCGATCGGCGCGTTGACCCGACATCGCAGCCAAAAATTCGGCGACAGCTGGGAGGCGAAGGAGCTTTTCTCTCTGCTGGAGGAGTTCGAGCGCCGGGTCGGTCGCTCGTCCAGATGACCGTCGGCTATTAGGAACGTCCGTGATCGCAGGTTAGGCTCGCGCGGATGGAATTCCTCTCCACCGTCTTCGGCAACCTGACCTCGGGGATCATCCGGCTCGCCGTGGCCGTCGGGATCCTCGCGGCGGTCTACTTCTTCTTGGTGAAGCCGATCCTCCACACGACCGAACACGCGGTCGACAGCGCGAACAAATCGTTCGAAAAGTCGTTCAATTCCCCGGCCTCAAATGCCCCGACCGTCAACACCAAGGCGATCGAAGCCAAAATCAACAAGACGGTCGAAGACGTGAACCGGCAGGTCCAGGTCGAAGTCAAGCGCTCGTTCCACGCGTCGAAGGTCCACGGCAGTCCCGAGAAGCTGCTGCACTGCGTCCAGCGGGCGAACGGGAACGTCCACCGGATCGAACGCTGTACGCGGCGCTACTAGCGCTGCGACGCTATGCGGCGCGCTGGGAGAACCAGGCGGAGCCGGAAAGGGCCCGGTCGAAGCCCGACCAGGACTCGCCCTCGGGAAGCTGACGCTCGAGGCGGTCGAAGGAGCCGAGGCGCCCGCCGAGGTTGTCCATCATGTGGACGAGGACGGCCTCGCGGGTGACGGGGACGACCGGCGAGCCGTGTTCCAGCGAGCCGTGGTGGCTGAGGATGATGTGGAGGACGCACTGGGCGAGGTGGGGGTCGAAGCCCGGGATGTCCTCGATCGCGCGGCGCACCGTGTAATAGCCGAGCGGTATCTCGCCCTGGAGGCGGCCGGCGTCGGTGAGGTCGATCGCCAGCGGATCGTCGTTGTAGGCGATCAGCTTGCCGATGTCGTGGAAGAGCGCGCCGGTGACGGCGATTTCACGGTCGACGCCGGGGAAGAAGTTGGCCGCGGCGGAGACGGCCTGGGCGACCGAGAGCGTGTGCTCGAGCAGCCCGTGCCGGTAGGCCTGGTGGTAGGTCTTGGCGGCGGGGGCGTCGCGGAAGCGCTCCCAGTTATCGCTGCCGGGGGCGAAGAAGAGGTCGAGCAGCTCGCGCAGCTCGAGGTTCTGGACCGTGTCGAGCAGGGCACGCAGGTCGGCCTCGAGGCGCTCGGCCGAGACCTCCGACCCGATCGCCAGATCGTCCATCTCGAACTCTCCGTCTTCGGCGGCGCGCACCTCGGTCACCTTGATCTTGGCGCCCCACTTTTCGGAGTTCTCGAAGACGCCGCTTACGTGGACCGGGGTGCCGGAGGCGCAGAGCGCGTAGCGGACCTCGGCATCGTCCCAGCAGACCGCCTCGGCGGTGCCGGTCGCGTCGCCGACGGTCATCCGCAGCCACGGCTCGCCGTTCTTCTTGCGCCGCAGCTCGCGGCCGCGGACCGCGTAGACGCCGCGCACGCGCTGCCCGTCCTCAAGGTCGCGGATCGAGACCCGCTCGGTCACGGTGATCTCTACCGCGGACTGCACGGGGCTCTCGCGGACCGGCTCCGGGGCGGGCGCCTCGGCCCGGTCGGGGGTGTGATCCGCCTCGACCGGGGCGAAGGCGGGCTCGCCCGCGAGAAGGCTGTCCATCTGCGTCTGCTCGCTCATCTGGCAACCCAAGTTAGGGCCGGCCTCGGACGCTTTCTGTAACACGGTCTGAGCCGAGCAGCGGCGCCAAAAGTCCCGCAAAGAGCGCATTTCCGGGCGCTCTTGCGGAACCCTCCTCGCCTCTTTTCCCTGCAAGTCGGCTCAGACGCTGCTCGGCACCTCGGCCTGCGGCGGGGTCGCCGCCTGGGTGCTCCGCTTGAGGCCTGATGCGACCCGATCGCCGATCCCCCGGTCCACGTTGGTCCAGTAGGCGACGACCC
The DNA here is from genome assembly GCA_025964255.1 of Solirubrobacterales bacterium. GTDB lineage: Bacteria > Actinomycetota > Thermoleophilia > Solirubrobacterales > 70-9 > VAYN01. Next base: position 3,361 of record JAOPZF010000018.1, read on the forward strand.
GATCCTGCGTCTCCCCGGTCACCTCGGCGCTGGCGTGACCGACGATGTTTTCGACCAGCGCGTCGCGCTTCGCGTCGTCCATCACCTCGCGCACCAAGGTGCCCGCCTGGCCGAAGTCGTCGTCCTCGCGGTGCTTCGGATTCTCGTAGCGGCCGAGCTCGCCGCCCTCGACCTCCCAGGAGAGGTCGGCACCGTTCTCACCGTCGGCGACCGGGCCGCCCTTCGAGTTCGGCGCATACACCGGCTGGTCACCCTTGTTGATGTAGGTCATCGGCCCGTCGAAGTTGTAGGAGTGGACCTCGACCTTCGGCGAGTTGATCGGAAGCTGCTCGTAGTTGGGACCGATCCGATGCAGATGCGTGTCGTGATAGCTGAAGATTCGTCCCATCAGCATCTTGTCGGGGCTGAGCCCGATCCCCGGCACGAGGTTCGACGGCGAGAACCCGGCCTGCTCGACCTCGGCAAAGAAGTTGTCGGGATTGCGATCGAGGACCATGCGACCGACCGGGATCGCCGGGTAATCGGAGTGCGGCCAGACCTTGGTCAGGTCGAACGGGTTGAAGCGGTAGTCGAGCGCCTCCTCGAACGGCATCACCTGGACCTCGAGCTTCCATTCCGGCGCGTCGCCGTCATCGATCGCCTTCCGCAGGTCGCGCCGGTGCGCGTCGGGATCCTGCGACGCCATCTCGACAGCTTCGTCTTCGGTGTAGGTCTCGCTCCCCTGGACCGTCTTGAAGTGGTACTTGACCCAGAACTTCTCGCCGCCGGAGTTCTGCCAGGAGAAGGTGTGGCTGCCGAAGCCGTTCATGTGCCGGTAGGTGCGCGGAACGCCACGGTCAGACATCAGGATCGTCACCTGATGCGCGCTCTCCGGCGACAGCGTCCAGAAGTCCCACTGCATCTCGTTGGAGCGCATGCCGGTGTCCGGGAGACGCTTCTGCGAGTGGATGAAGTCCTGGAACTTCGAGGCGTCGCGGACGAAGAAGACCGGCGTGTTGTTGCCGACCAGGTCGTAGTTGCCCTGCTCCGTATAGAACTTCAGCGCGAAGCCGCGCGGATCGCGAGCGGTGTCGGGGGAACCTTGCTCGCCGGCGACGGTCGAGAAGCGGGCGAACATCGGCGTCCGCGTCCCCGGCTGGAAGAGGCCCGCCTTGGTGAACTGGCTGACGTCCTCGGTCGTCTCGAAGAAGCCGTGGGCGCCGGAGCCCTTGGCGTGGACGACCCGCTCGGGCACCCGCTCCCGATTGAAGTGCTGCATCTTCTGCACGACGTAGTGGTCGTGCAGCGCGGTCGGCCCCTGCGGGCCGACGGTCAGGGACCGTTCGTCGTTGGTTGCCGGGACGCCGGAATCGGTCGTGGTGGTCGGGCGCTTCTCGCTCATATCGAGCCTCCTCGGGTCGCTTGCTCACCCTTGACGTACCCGCCTTCAGTCACTCCAAAGTAAGAGTTTTCTCAATTGGCTGGGAGTGGACGACGTCGTCGGCGCCGACGAAGGAGAGGGCGAGCTCGCGCCAACGGGTTGCGGGCTCGGGCGCGTCGATCGCTTCGACCAGGATCGGCACGTCGCGGCGCAGTCCCAGCACCCGATCGCCGTGTGGCGGAGTCGTGCCCCGGAACCCCCAGACCCCGCGCAGAGCCGTCGCCCCCGCCGCCCCTTCCTCGCGCAGACGGTGGATCAGTTCGAGGTAACAAGGATGCGGCCCGCGCGCTTCGATCTCCGAGGTGAGGTAGGTGACCCGGGTCGCGGCCGCGCTGTGGAGCCTTTCTCCCTCTATGCGGGAGGAAAGCTCCACAGCCTCGACGGTGACGAGCGGCGCGGCGCCGTCTACCTCGGCCAGCGCCGCCTCGATCCTCCCCCACTCGCCGACCGCGACGGTCAACGCGGGCACATCGTGGTTGGAGGCGACGAAGCGGGCGCGGTGGCGCTCGCCGTCGAGCACCCCGTCGACCCCGAGCAACACCATCGCCGCCTCGGCGCCGTGACGGTGGAGCGCGTCGACCGCGCTCATGTGCGGAGAGCGCGAGCCGGTGCGGGGGCCCCAGATGGTCACCCGCACCTGGTCCCCCGAACCGCGAACGCGGTCGGCAGTGGTGACCTGATTCAGCGCCAAGAGGCCGTCGTCGGCGATCCCGTGGATCTCCTCGGCGAGCGCCTCGACCCTGCCCGACTCCCCCACCGCGACCGCGACCAACGGCGGGTCTTCGGAGAGGGTCAGCATCCGATCGGTCCGCATCCGCTGTTTCGCGCCGAAGCCCTCGACCGCGCGCAGCAGCGCCGCCGCGGACACTCCGTGGCGGGCGCAGGCGGCCATCACGGCGGCGTCGAGCGGGCCGTCCCCGCAGCGGTCGCGCTCGCCGAAGTAGAAGCGCAGCTGCGACATCTCGGCGCCTCCGGTCACAGTGCCGCCCCGATCGCGTGGCCGATCGCCACCGCCGCCAGTCCGGCGAGCAGCGAGATCGCGATGTTCGCCCAGAGCACGCGGGCATCGCCGCCCTCGCCGGCGCGGTGGGACTCGAGCATCCAGGTCGAGAACGTCGTGTAGGTGCCGATCCCGCCGCCCGCGACGATCGTGTAGGCGGATCCCGAGAGCGCCGCGCCGGCGAGGATCCCGAGCGCAACCGCCCCGCTCAGGTTCACCGCCAGCGTGCCCGCCGGGAAGGTGCCGCCATCGCGCGCCGAGGCGACCGCGCCGTCGAGGAGGAAGCGGGCGATCGCCATCACGCCCCCGAGCGCCGCGACCGCGACCCACGCGAGCGCCGTCACCGCAGGACCCTCGCGCGGCGGGTGGCGACGGTGCTGAATTGGACGCAGGCGAAGCCGCCGACGATCGTCGCCGCCGCGTAGGCGAGGGCCAGCCCGACGTAGCCTCCTTCGATCATCTTGAAGAGCTCCAGCTGCAGGGTCGAGAAGGTCGACAGCGCGCCGCAGAGGCCCGTCGCCAAGAACGGGCGCCGGTAGGTCGACGGCGGCAGCCGCTCCCCGAGCCGGGTCACGAACCAGCCGAGCAGCGCGGCGGCGACCATGTTCACGATGAAGGTCGCCCACGGCCACGCGTCGACTCCGTGCGGCAGCGCCTCCGACAGCCCGACCCGCGCCAGCGCGCCGATCACACCGCCCACGTAGATCGCCCCCAACTCCCGGCGATCGAATCGTCTCTTGCTCAATTTCCACAGCCTCCTACGCGTCTTGGTTGACGTCGGTAGGAGCCATCAGCGGCGGGTGCCGCGGTTATGAGGGAGCGAGCTCCATCGCTCAGAGCGGGAACTTTAGCCCAGACGGGTGACCCTCACGCCGGCGTCGCGAAGCCGACACATCGCATTCACTAACGTTCGGTAAGTGGAACAGATAACTGCGTGGCATTTCTCAGATCCTGCATGCCCTTGGGCCTACTCGTCGCGGCCCGCGATCGCGCGGCTGCGCTGGCGCTTCGGCGATCAGCTCGACTGGCGCCTGGTGATGATCGGGCTCAGCGAGAGCGCCGACCGCTACGAGGAGATGGGCTTCACCGCCGGTCGCATGGCGGCCGGGATGCGCAGCTTCGAGCAGCGCTTCGGGATGCCCTTCGGCGCCGGCGTCAAGCCGCGCCTGGCGGCCAGCTCGCGCGCCTGCCGGGCGATCATCGCGGCCCGCGAGGAGTCGATGGAACTCGGCTACGCGGCACTCCGTGCCATCCAGCTGATGCAGTTCACGACTTCCGGCCTGCTCGATGACGACGACGACCTGCGCGGCGCCCTCGACACGGTCGCCGGGCTCGACGCGGCGGCAGTCGTCGCCCGCATCGACGACCCGGAGATCGTCGCGATCTACGACGAAGACAAAGCTCGCACCCGCTCCGCCGAGGGACGTCCCACGCACGTCCAGAACCGCCACTCCGACTCCGACGGCCCGGTCCGGTACACGGCGCCGACCGTGATCTTCGAGATGGCCGACGGGCGCTGGCTCGAGGTCGGCGGCTTCCAGCCTTTCGAGTCATATGACAACGCGCTCGCCAACCTCGATCCGGCCCTCGAGCGTCGGCCCGCGCCGGAGCGTGCCGCCGATGCGGTGCTCGCCTTCCCGATCGGCCTCACCACTGCCGAGGTCGCTGCGATCATGCGCGGCTCCGACACCTCAGCCGAAGACATCCCCGGCGCCGAGCGCGAACTGATCGCCGCGGTCGACGACGGCGAGCTGGTCGGCATCCCGGCCGGCACCGACGCCCTCTGGCGCCCCGCCTCCGCGGTCGCCGCCGAGCCCGGCGCCCTCTCCGCCGCCGCCTAGAGCCCGAACTCTCCGCGACGTTCCTCGGGCACCAGCTCGAGGAACTCGCGGTGCTCGGCGACGTAGTCGGCGACGAAGGAGCAGAACGGCATCACCTCGAGGCCCTCGTCGGCGGCGTCGCGCAGCGCCCGGTCGATGACCTTGCCCGCGATGCCCTGGCCTTTGTGGCCGGCGAACGTTTCGGTGTGGGTGAAGGAGACGATTCCCGGCTGCTTGACGTAGTCGGCGACCGCCACCGTCTCGCCGTCGACCCGCGCCTCGTAGCGGGACTGCTCCTTGTCGTTGACGATCTCGATCTCGGCGCTCATCGCTCCATCCACGCTTCTACCCGCGAGCCGCCGCGCAGGCCGCTCAGGTCGCCGGCGTCGCGCATCCGCTCCGCCACCTCGGCCATCGCCTCGACCGCCGCCCAGGCCAGCGAGCCGCCGACGCTGATCCGCCGCGCGCCCGCGCCGGCGATCTCGGCGACCGACAGGGTCGGCCGGGCCAGCACGTTGACCGGCTTGCCGACCGCGCCGACGACCGCTTCGATCTCCGCCACCGTCCCCAGGCCGGGCGCGTAGAGGACATCGGCGCCCGCCGCCTCGTAGGCCCGCAGCCGCGCGATCGTGTCCTCCAGGTCCGGGTTGCCGCGGATGTGGTTCTCGGCCCGCGCCGTCAGCAGGAACGGGAACGGCAGCTCGCGAGCCGCCTCGGCCGCCGCCGCGACGCGCTCCGCCGCCGCGCCGATCTCGTAGATCCCGGCCTCCTCCTCCCAGTCCTCGATCGAGCCGCCGACCGCGCCGACCGCCGCCACCGCTTCGATCGCCCGCGCCGCGTGCTCGGGCGCCGCGCCGTAGCCGTTCTCGAGGTCGACCGAGATCGGCAGGTCGCTCGCCGCGGCCATCGCCGCGACGTGGCCGACCACCTCGTCGAGAGTCACCCCGCCGTCCTCGCGCCCGAGCGTGAAGGCGAACCCGCTCGAGGTCGTCGCCAGCGCCTCGAAGCCGAGCGACTCGAGCACGCGCGCCGTCCCCGCGTCCCAGGGGTTCGGGACCAGGAAGCAGCCCTTCTCGTGCAGCGCCGCGAAGCGCCGGCCGCGCTCCCCTTGGCCCACCCCACTCATGCCGCCAGTTCCCCCATCTGCTCGCGCAGCGTGTCGATCAGCTGCGGCGCCTCTTTGGCGCGCGGGATCAGGCTGTGGTCGACCAACATCGCGTCGGAGACGAGCCGCACGCTGATGCCGTGGTCGGGACGCCCGGCGAGGTCGACCTCGATCGCGTCGCCCGCGCCCAGGTCGCCCTCCTCGATGATCTTCAGGTAGGCGCCCGGTCGCGAGGCCTGGGCGAAGGTCCTAAGGAAGGTCGGGTCTTCCATCTTCAGGCTGAGCTTGAAGCAGGGCAGGCGCGGCTGGACGACCTCGAGCAGCGTCGTGCCGATCCGCCAGCGCTCGCCGAGCACGGCGCCGGAGACGTCGACCCCTTCGGTGGTCAGGTTCTCGCCGAAGGCGCCGGCGCCGAGGTCACGCCCGAGCTCCCCCTCCCACAGCCGCGTCTCCTCGATCGCATAGGCGTAGACCGCCTTGTTCCCACCGCCGTGGACGGTGAGGTCGGCCTGCCGGTCCCCCTCCAGGTTCACCCCGCGCACCTTCACCCGGCCCTCGACCGGGTACTTCCAGATCGCCGTCTCGACCAGTCGCCGCCCGGTATCGACCACTTGCGGGAGACCGACGTTGACGCTGATCAGGCGGGCGGGCGGCACCACCCAATGATGGCAAGCCGCCGCATCATCACGCCAGCGACGCCGAATATCGTCGCCAGCGCCGGGCGCTCCCGATCAGACGTCCTCGAGCGAGGCGGCGATCCGCCGGATCACCTCGGCGGCAGCCTCCAGGTCGCGGTCGTCGACGCCGTCCATCGCGTCCTCCCAGCGCTTCGTCCAGCGCCGCTTGCGCTCGCCGAGCACCTTGCGCCCGGCGTCGGTCAGGTTGACGAGGACACGACGGCGATCGTCGGCGCAGCGGACCCGGCTGACGATCCCGGCCTCCTCGAGCTCATCGAGCATGCCGCTCACGGCGCCGGGGCTGAGCCGCGCCTTCTCGGCGATCTCGCCCGCCGTCGACTCCTGGTGGGCGCCGAGGACGAAGAGCGCCCGTACCTGGGCGTTGCTCAGCCCGCCCGCCTCCTTGCGGTGCGAGTCGCGACTGCGCAGCCGGCGCTCGGCGCCGAGCAGCGCGCCGAACTCCTCGCGCAGCCCGGCCAGCGCCGCGTCCCGCCCCTCGGACGGAGCGGCGCTCATGCCGACTCCCAGGCGAGCTCGCGGGTCTCCGGCTCGGGTAGCCGCGGCTTCGCCGGCGGCGCCGGGGCCGCATCGCCCCGTCGCGCCCGCCGCTCGATCCGGGCCAGCATCAGGGTCGGCAGGAGCGCCGCCGCGGTGATGCCCATCACCCAGATGAACGTGGTGCCGTAGGCGTTCGCCATCGCACTCTGCGAGGCGCCCGCCGTTTCCAGGTGCCCCTGCAGGACGACGGTGAGGATCGCCGTCCCCATCGAGCCGCCGACCCGCTGGAGCGTGGTCAGCTGCGGCGTCGCGTGGGTCACCTGCTGCGGCGTCAGGACGGCGTAGGCGGCGGTCATCGCGGGCATGATCGACATGCCGATGCCGAAGCCGCGAATCACCATCGCCGCGCCGATCAGCACGAACGCGGTGTTGGCGCCGAGGAGGACGAAGGGGATCGTCGCGACCAGCGTGATCGCGGTGCCGATCGTCGCGGTCACGCCGCCTCCCCACCTTTCGGTCGCGCGCCCGGAGAGGGCCATCGCGACCGCCGCGCCGAGCCCCTGCGGGATCAGCAGCAGGCCGGTGGTGACGGCGTCCTCGCCGCGCACGGTCTGGAAGTAGAGCGGCATCAGCACCATCGCGCCGAAGAGCGCGGCGCCGAGGCAGAACGTCGTGATCGACGCCGCCGTGAACGCGCGGTTCTTGTAGAGGCGGACGTTCAGCAGCGGGTTCGGGATCCGCAGGGCGCGGACGGCGAACGAGGCGATCCCGACCAGGCCGATCGCCATCGGCACCAGCACCGAGGCAGCGACCAGGGTCCCAGCCGAGCCGGTCTCGGCGAGCCCGTAGGTGACGCCGACGAGGCCGACCGACAGCAGGCCGAGGCCGAGGAAGTCGAGCTTCTCGGCGCCTTCCGGCTTGTCCTTCGGCAACAGCTTCAGCGCCGCGACCAGGGTGGCGATGCCGACCGGCAGGTTGACCAGGAAGATCGACTGCCAGGAGACGTGCTCGAGCAGCAGGCCGCCGATGGTGGGGCCGAAGATCGGGGCGAGGACGATCGGGACGCCGATCGCGCTCATCACCTTGGGGAGGTTCTTGGGCCCCGCGGCTTTGACCAGGATCATCTGGCCGGTCGGCACCAACATGCCGCCGCCGATCCCCTGGATCACGCGGAAGAAGACCAACGAGCCGACCGAGTCGGCGAGGCCGCAGAGCACCGAGCCCGCGGTGAACATCACCAGCGAGACGATGTAGACGCTGCGGCTGGAGAACCGTCGCGAAGCCCAGCCGCTAACCGGGATCACGGCGGCGAGGGCGAGGAGGTAGCCGGTCGCGACCCACTGGATCTGGTCGACGGTGGCGTGGAGGTCGCGACCGAGGGTGTCGAGGGCGACGTTGACGATCGTCGTGTCGAGGACCGACATGATCGTGCCGAGCACCACGACGGCGGCGATCCGCCACACATGGGACTCGATTCGGGAACCGCTAACGGCGGCTGCGCTGCTCATTCACATCACTTCCTTGGGTGTCGCAAAAGTCGTTCGGTACCTAATAGTTTAGCGCCGAACTAATCTCGGGTATGTGACGTCGCTCCGGTTGCGGTCCTGGCCTAGGAGGTTTGCCTATACAATGCATAGGCAATGGCGAACACGGTTTCGGTCGGCGAAGCGGCAAAGATGCTCGGGGTGAGCACCGACACGGTGCGGCGCTGGGACCGGGCCGGACGGCTGCAGACGACCCGGGACGAGCGCAACCGACGTCGGGTGCCGGTGGCCGAGGTCGAACGGCTCCGCGACGCGCCGCGGCGCCACGCCACCGGCGACACGCTTTCCGCCCGCAACCGCTTCGCGGGCGTGGTCCGCTCGGTCGAGGCGGACGGGGTGATGGCGCTGGTCGAGATCGAAGCCGGGCCGCACCTGGTGACGGCCGCGATCACCCGCGACTCGGTCGAGGAGCTCGGGCTGGCGCCCGGGGTGAAGGCGGTCGCGATGGTGAAGGCGACCTCGGTGATGGTCCAGGTGGGCGAGTGATGGGTGCGCGGCGGCGGCGGGTGCTCGTGGCGCTCGCGCTCGGAGTCCTCGGCGCGGCGATCGTCCTCGCCGGCTGCGGCGGTGGCTCCTCCTCCGGCTCCGGCACGCTGATCGTCCTCGGCGCCTCCTCGCTGACCGAAGCGGTGACAAAGTACGGCGAAAGCTTCGAAGGCGCCGAAGTGAAGCCCTCCTTCGCCGGCTCCGACGAACTCGCGGCGCAGATAAAGCAGGGCGCCAAGGCCGAGGTCTTCGCCTCCGCCGACACCGAATACCCGCAGGAACTCTTCGCGGAAGGGCTGGTCGAAAAGCCCGCCGTCTTCGCCCGCAACGAACTGGTGATCGCGGTGCCGGAAGGCAGTGACATCACCAGCCTCGCCGACCTGGCCAAGCCCGGCACCAAGATCGTGATCGGCGACCCAAGCGTGCCGGTCGGGTCCTACACGCGCACCGTCCTCGAACGCCTTCCGGGGAGTGAGCGGGAAGCGATCATGTCGAACGTCGTCTCCGAAGAGACCGAGGTCTCCTCGATCGTCGCCAAGCTCGAACAAGGAGCCGCCGACGCGGGCTTCGTCTACGTCACCGACGAGAAGGGCGCCGATGGGCTCGAACCTGTGGAACTCGAATCGAAGCTGCAGCCTGACGTCGAATACGGCGTCGCCGTGGTCAAGTCGAGCGGCGACAGGGCGGCGGCCGAAGAATTCGTCGCGGGCCTGATCGAAGGCGAAGGCCAGGAAGACCTCCGCGAAGCCGGGTTCCTGCCGCCGCCGTGAGGCGGTCCTGGTTCGCCGGGCTGGCCTTCGTCGCCGGGTTCGCGACCGTCGCCTTCCTCCTCGTCCCGATCGTCGCCGTCTTCGCCAACGTCAGCCCCGGCCGGCTGGTCGAGGCGCTCGGCGAAGAAGCCGCGCGCGAAGCGCTGCTTCTGAGCTTGAAGACGACGCTGATCGCGTTGGCGATCGTCGTCGTGGTCGGCACCCCGACCGCCTACCTGCTCGCGGCGCGCGACTTCCCCGGGCGGGCGGTGGTGCTGACCGTGATCGAGCTGCCGCTGGTGATGCCGCCGGCGGTCGCCGGGATCGCACTGCTGGCGGCCTTCGGGCCGCACGGGATCCTCGGCGGCGCGGTCTCGGCGCTGGGCATCGAACTGGTCTTCGAGACGGCGGGCGTCGTCGTCGCCCTGGTGTTCGTCTCGGCGCCGTTCTTCCTGCGGGCGGCGATCGCGGCGTTCGCCGCAGTCGACGGGCGGCTGATCGAGGCGGCGCGGACGCTCGGCGCAGGACCCTTCCGGGCCTTCGCCACGGTCGCGGTGCCGAGCGCGCGCGATGGGCTGGCCGCGGGGGTGGCGCTCTCCTGGGGACGCGCTCTGGGCGAGTTCGGCGCGACCCTCCTCTTCGCCGGATCACTACAGGGAGTGACGCGGACGGCGCCGCTGGCGATCTTCTCCGACTTCGCCGAACCGGGCGGCTTCGTCGCCGCACTGGCGCTCTCGGCCGTGCTGATCCTCGTCTCGGCGGCGCTGCTGCTCGGGGTGAAGCTGCTCGGTGGGGACCGGATCGCGGCCGACGAGGGGGCGGCGCGGCTGTGAGCGGTTCCCTCGCTGCGCGAGTCCGGACCCCGCTGCGAGATTTCGATCTCGATCTCGATCTGCGGGCGGAGGCGGTGGCTCCGGTGGCTCTGGTCGGGCGGTCGGGATCGGGCAAGACCTCGATGCTGCGGGCGATCGCGGGACTGCTCTCCCCCGTCGCCGGACGGGTGGAGCTGGGTGACGCGGTCTGGCTCGACACCGAGCGCGGCGTCGACCTGGCGCCGGAGCGGCGCGGCTGCGGCTTCCTCTTCCAGGACTACGCGCTGTTCCCGCGGATGAGCGCCTGGCGCAACGTCGCCTACGGGATCGGCGGGTCGCGGCGCGAGCGGCGGGCCCGGGCACTGGAACTGCTCGAGCGCTTCGGTGTGGCGGCCCTCGGCGACGCGGCGCCGGGGGCGATGTCCGGAGGCGAGCGCCAGCGCGTCGCGCTCGCCCGGGC
>JAOPZF010000032.1 GCA_025964255.1 Solirubrobacterales bacterium
GACGACCGCTGCATTTTCTTCCGTGGCCATGCTCGGTCCTCTCGTTGCTATCAGTACAAGCGACCATACACCTGCCCGTTTTCCCCGCTTGCGTTCGTCGTCGCGTCCTCGACACCACGGTGGGCGGCAGACTCCTCATCCGGGTGACACAAGAGTCCCGGACGTCGGAGTCCTCGCCGCTCTCGGCGCGCATCTCTGCAAACTGACGGTAGGCCTCGGCTCCGCGCGGACGACCGCTCTCGATTGTCGCGCCGCCCGGAGGGCAGCGCTATCGTTTCTTCTGTCGTGGAGCGCCGGGTCCGGTCGGCTCAAATCATCGGCCGGCCGCCGACCGGCACGGGGCCGTTGTCGTCACCCACCCGGATTACGGTGTGCGGCGACCTCGATCCACTCGAGCCGGGCAGGCGGCCCCTCGATTCCCGCCTCGGCCAGGGCCGGGCCGAGCCGGTCTTGCATGAACGCGGCCTGGTCGGCACGGGAGGCCCAGACCTCGAAGACCACCCAACCACCGTCTTTGGCCCCGCCGGTGTGGGCGAGCATCCCCGCCGGCCAGTCTCCCTCGCCGCTCTCCATGTCGATGCCGAGGAGCCCGTTGACCTGCTCGTATTTCTCGATCCCGAACCCGTCGAACTCGAGAATCAGACCGTCTGCCATCTCTCATCCCTCCGTAGGAACCCGGAGGGCGAAGCTCTCACCGACCAGGGGCGCCGTCAAGAGCGGCGTACCCGGTGGCGCCTGCTCCAGAGGCGACTTCATTCCTCGGTGCGACCGCGGTTCGCGCCCGGGTCTCAGCTCACCGGACCGACCCGCGAGCCCCTGACCTTCACGGCCGCGGGGGCGATGTGGCCGGGACTGAGGACGCGGGTCAGCAGGTGCGCGATTTCGGAAGCCGGCTCGTAGGCGTAGTTCGGCAGGCTGGGGCCGAGGTGGATGTCGCTGTTGACGGCGACGACGAGCGAGAGCCGGCGTTGGGGCAGGTACCAGACGATCGCCGTGTAGCCAGGGATACCGCCGTTGTGACCGATCCAACCGTCGAAGTCGAAGACGCCGAGCCCGTAGCGCTGCTGCGGGGAGTTCGGGGGGAAGCCGACCCAGTGCTCCCTTTGCCGTTGCGTGGCGGCACTCAGCAGCGGCCTGCCGGTCCCGAACATCGGCGCCGCCTTGAGCAGGTCGGGGACGGTCGACACCATCCCACCGGCCGCCCAGGTCGCCGTCGGCGTGTTCAAGGTCGCGTCGCCGAGTCGCCCGTTCAGCGTCTGGTACGTGTAGCCGGCGGCGAATGGCTTCGGCAGAGAGCGCTTCGACGGCAGCGAGGTGCCGCGCAGGCCGAGGGGGGCGAAGACGCGCTGCTTCAGAGCCGCCGCCAGGGACTGTCCGGTGACCTTCTGGATCACCATGCCGAGCAGGACGGTGTTGGTGTTCGAGTAGGACCATGCGGTGCCGGGAGTGAAGAGCGGCGGTTGGGAGACGCCGAGTTCGACCAGACGGCTCGGCGTGAACGACTCCCCGGTCAGGTATTCGACCGAGAATTCCGGGTTCGCGAAGTCGTCGGCGATGCCGCTGGTCATGTCGGCCAACTCACGCAGGGTGATCCGTGCGCCGTCGGGGACGCCGGGCACGTAGGCGGCGATCGGGTCGCCCAGCGAGAGCCTGCCTTCCTGGGCCAACCGGAGGAGCAGCGTGGTCACGAACGCCTTGGTCACGCTGCCGATCCGCACGTGCTCGTCGGTCCGCATCGGCTGCAGGCTCTGCAAGTTGGCGTGACCGCGGGCGATGATCCAGGGCGCCCGGTCCGCTCGCTGAACGCCGACGATCGCCCCCGGCAGCTGCTGCCGGTGCAGGGTGCGTTCGACGATCGCGCTCAGGCGGGCGGCGGTCGCCGGGGCGACCGACCGTCCCGGGGTCGGAACCGCCGCCGCCCGACCCGCCGGCAGCAGCGAAAAGGCGAGCAGCGCCATGATGACGAGCCGGCCGCTGATCGAGAGCCGGCGCGGGCTGGCCTGGAAGGGGATTCTCATCCGATCACTTTCGGCGGAAACGCTGTTTTCCTTGAGCCGGTCGGCGAATCAGATCGCTCCACGCCCGGCTCAGGCAGGTTGACGGTGGCGGCGTTCTGCGCGGGCCGGTCATCATCGTGACCTCGGAGGCGACGATGTCGGCGCCTTCCTCGAAATCCAGGCAGCAGAAGGAGCGGGAATGGATCTACCGAAGTGGTACGGCGACCCCTATCGATCACGGCATCGGCGGGCCGCGGAGATCCGCACCGACGGCGCGATCGGGTCGCTGAACGACGGCATCGTCTTCGAGTTGCACGGCGTCTCGACCCGGATCATCGCCTGGCCGGGCAACGGTTTCCAGACCGAGAGCCTGCACGTCCTCACCTTCGAGCCCGGCCAGGAGATGGAACCGCACGCATACGGCCTCGCCGAGGAGGCGATGCTCTGCGTGCAGGGCGGCGGCGAGGCGCTGGTGCGGGGCGGGTGGGTCGACTTCGCCCCCGGTGACATGGCCTTCTTCCCGCCGCCCGTCGAACACTCGCTGCGGGCCGGCAAGGAGGGGATGGTCGTCGCCGCGGCGATCTCGCCGCCGGAGTTCGAGCACTACGAGAAGACCGGCCTCTACAACCGCGCGGTCGGGGTCATCGACACCGAGGCGGCCTTCTACGCCCACAACAACTCGGTCCCCGGCGACCTCTCCGGCCCCTCGCAGCTGGCCTACCACGAGACCGCCGAAGAGGTCCGCGCCTGGAACCTCTCGGCGGACGAGATCCGCACCGGCGGTGCCCTCTTCAACGTCTTCCGCGGCGCCAAGATCGATGTGATCGACGCGCCGATGGTCTTCGTGCTCTGGCCGGGCTATGGCCCGCGCTCGACCGGCTTCCACTTCGCCACCGGCGAACCCGGCTTGACCAGCGCCCTCCACGCCCATCCCGCCTCCGACGAGTGCGTCGTCCTCTGGGAGGGCTCGGCCCGCGCCTGGCAGGGGGGAGGCTGGCACGAGATGGAGATCTTCGACGTCGTCTTCGCCCCCTGCGGGGTGGGTCACGGCGTCAGCTTCCTGCCCGGCGGCTCGCTCTGGGGCGGCTTCGCGGCACCGCCCCAGCTCGACCTCTACGCCCGCACCGACTTCTACGAGGGAACCGGCACCTTCGCCGCGCCCCCGCAGGAGCGGCTCGACGTGTGAGCGGCGCGCGGCGCGGGCCCGGGAGCCACCCAGCCGTGGCCGCTTTAGTGGTGCAGCTCGGTTCCCAGCCGGGCGGCGAGCCGCACGGAGGCCTCGATCTCGACCTTGCGGATCGAGACGCTCTCGACGTTGAGCCCGAACGGCACCCCCAACCTCCGGCAGAACGCGATCAGGTCGATGGCCGTCGCGACCGCCTGCTCGTAGGAGGCATCGAGGGTGTCGTCGGCATGGCGCAGCTCGTTCTCGATCCAGCGCGGGACGGTCACGCCGAGCCACTGGAGGAACTCCAAGGTCTTGAGCGAGCCGCAGACCGAGAAGCTGAAGATGATCGGCACCGGTTCGAGGTTCTGCGCGACGCACTCGTGGTGGTAGTCGGAGATCAGGTTCTTCGCCGCGTTGACGTCGTAGACGATCTGGGTGATGAAGAAGGAGCAGCCCGCGGCCTGCTTCGCGATCAGCCGGCGGTGCTCGTCGCCGGTGCGGGCATGTCGCTCGGCGATCGCGACCCCACCGAGCGGTAGCTGCGGCCTTACCTCCTCGCGCAGCTCGTAGGCCCGGGCGAGCGAGGTGTGGACCGCCTTCTCCCGCGAGGAGGACCCGACGAACACCGCGAGCGCCCGGGACGGATCCTGCTCCTCCAACCAGGAGCGGAAACGATCCTCTCGGTACTTGCCCACCGCGCGGTAGACGATCGCGGGGACGTCCAGCCGGGCGAGATCACGGGTGAGATAGTCGGCGGGATCCATCGTCGGCAGGAACGGGAACGGGCGCTCGTCGGGGTTGCGGTCACTTTCGTCGTCGATGTCGTAGAGGACGAGGCCGTCGATCGCCAACGACTCAAGCCGCTCCAGCGTGACCCGCCCGATCTCCGCCGCCTCCTCCGAGCTCGTCGTCAGTCGCGGCGGCGTCACCGCGAAGAGCAGGAACTCGCCCGATCGAGCTTCGATGCCCCGTTGCAGATTCACGCGCGGAACCGTAGCCGAGGGCCGGATGGGCCGACGCAATTTGATGCGGAGGGGAGCGTTGATCCGAGCCGGGGTGGGCGGCGTCTAACTTGAAGTGATGGACGAGGCCTCGAAGAACCCCCGCCACTCCCGCTGGGCCTGGGCAGGGCTCGCAATGGTCGTGCTGGTGATCGGCGGCGCCGCCGCTCTCTTCTTCGCCGGCGGTGGCGGCTCGGGCGGGGGGGACGCGACCGGCTCGGTTCCCGCCAGCTCCGTTGCGTCCCGATCGGTTCCGGCCGGCTCGCAGCCGGCGTCGGCTGCCGCTTCGGTCGCGCTCGGCCAGATCCGCCGCGAGTCGAGTGAACCGCTGCTCGACGGTGGCAAGCCGCTCGTCTTCTTCATGGGCGCCGAGTGGTGCCCGTTCTGCGCCTCCGAGCGCTGGGGGCTGGTCGAGGCGACCTCGCGCTTCGGTAAGTGGAGCGGCCTCAGGGAACTGACCAGCCGAGAGGGTCAGGACTACTTCCCGGCCTTGGCCACCTACGACCTCTCGCAGGCGACCTACACGAGCGCCTTCATCAGCATCCGCCATAAAGAGGTGGCCACCGTAGAAGGCGACCCGCTGCAGAAGCTCGGCTCCTTCGAAGAAGGGCTGGTGAATGGATACGACAAGCTCGGCTCGGTCCCGTTCCTCTTCGCCTCCGGCCCTGTCGGTCGCTACACGGTCGAACTCCCCTTTTCGCCGGGTCTGCTCGACGGCCAGAGCTTCGTCTCGCTGCGCAAGGATGTCGCCGCCGAAGCGCCGACCCCGGCGGTCGAAGCAATCGGCGGCCAGGCAGATGCGATCACCGCGCTGATCTGCAAACTCGACGGCCGGCAGCCCGCGAGCGTCTGCGCGAAGGGAACGATCCCGGCGCTCGAAGGGGAGCTCGAATGAGCGGCGTCGGGACGGCGGCACGGCTCGTCTTCCGCGACCCCTTCAACCTCGCCCTCGGTCTGGTCGCGGCGCTCGGCTGCGCGGTCCTCCTCTGCTGGTCGGGCCAGGTCGTCACCCGGGCCCCGCTGGGGGGCCTTTACTGGAATCTCGACACCCAGCGCCTGGTCGCGATCGCCGCGATCAGCCTCGCCTTCGGCCTCGCCGTGCCGCTTCAGCTGGCAGCCATACGCCAGGCCCGCGCCGCCGCCCGCCTGCGCGCCGGCGCCGGCTTCGCTCTCGCCTCTCTTTCCGGGGTCGCCGCCGTCTCCTGCTGCTCGCCCCTCGTCCTGCCGGCGATCCTTGGCTTCCTCGGCGCCACCGGCACCAGCATCCTCGACGCCAACCTCGCCGCCCACCGCTGGTTCCTGCCGTTGAGCGCCGCCTCGGTCGCGCTCCTCGTTCTCACCTCGGCCTTCGCCCTGCGCGACCTGGGCCGCTCCTGCGCCCTGCCGCCGGCCCGCGGCCACCAGCGCAAACGGCCGCTGGCGACGTAGGGCGCCCCTCGCTGAGACGAATCGTCTGTAGATCGTCTTGCGAACATATGTTCGTGTTGTGCCTGATCGAAATTTGGACGATGGTCGGCGAGCAGCGGACGCTCTACACCCCCGCCTGCCTGAACTGCGGCTGGATCGGGAGCGACGGCACGATGCCCGAAGCTGAGGCCGAAGGTGTCATGCACGAACGGGGCGAACGCCGGCCGTGGCAGATGGCGCCCGGTCAAGAGCCGGGTTGGGAGGCGAGCCGCGACCGAGTCGAGCGCGAATACGGGGCAGTGAAGACGCCGTCACCGGCACCGCCGGGGTGACGGCAAACGGCGACCTGCCACCATCAAGAGATGCCCAAACCCCCGATCCGCATCCGCGGCAAGAACATGCGGCCCGAGAAACCGGGCGACTACATCGGCTTCATCGGCTGCGATCAGGTCGGCCTGCTGCCGGTCCGCATGGCCGCATCTCGGCACTTGCTGCGCGTCGTCTGCCCGCACTGCGGCGAAATTCATATGACCTCAGATCCGATGCCGCGGCTGCGCCGGCCGGGCGAGATCGTCACCCTCATCGAGGACGGGATGCCGATGGCTGTCGTGATGCCGACGGACGAAGGCCAGGACGCGGAGGTCGAAGACGACGACGAGATCGACCACGACATGGTCCGAGAGAGCGCCGGCCGGGACTCCTAGCCTCCCGTCGTAACTGTTTTGTGACATCCCGTCCCGGGCGGATCCGTCGGGGGGGGGGGGCAGCTTCCGAAGCAGCCTTCGGTGTCAGTCGCGCGGTGACCTGGATCCATGCAAGTTGGACAGATATCCTTTCGATTCGTTGCGCCGACTATCCTCGGCCGCCATGTGGCGGCGCGGATGATCGATCGAAGGGATGCGTCGCGTACCTCCGTGCTCTGCGCCGCAGTCGGTCTCCTGCTCCTCGGCGCGCTCCTGTTGGCCGGGTGCGGCTCCGGTGGGTCGAGCTCCGGTGTCTCGGAATCGAGCTCAACCTCCTCCAACTCCGCGGCGGGCCCGACCGCGACCGCCGGGGCCGGCAAGGCTGCGCCCGAGTCGCCGCTGGTCAAGGAGGCCGGCGTGAGGCCGCCGAAGCGGAGCGTCACCAAGTCGGGATCGACGGTCGGGCAGGAACCCGACCTGACCAAGCCGGAGGAACGCGCCGAGAGCAAGCCGTCGGCGCTCTTCGGCGAGACGCCGACCTCATCCTGGCCCTACTTCGGCCGGCTGCCTCAGCGCACCCACTATCTGGGTGGCCCGATCGCCGATCTCGATCCGCCGTTCAAGGTCCTCTGGCACATCAACACGCACGCGCTGATCGAGTTCCCGCCGGCGATCTTCGGTGGCGTCGCCTACCTCGTCAACAAGTACGGGAACGTGTACGCGATCCGCCTCAGCGACAAGAAGATCCTCTGGCGGCGGATCGTCCGCAAGCGGCTGCACGGTGCGCCGATCGACGTCACCGGTCCCGCTTATTCCGCCGGCCGCGTCTTCGTCGCCGAGATCGGCGGCGCCCTGATCGCGCTGAACGCGAAGACCGGCAAGGTCGACTGGAAGCGCAATCTGAACGCGCACCTCGAGTCCTCGCCGCTGATCGTCGGCAAGACGCTCTACATCGGCACCGACTCGAGCCAGGTGCTGGCGATCGACACCACCGACGGCCACGAGATCTGGGAATACAAGGCCGGTGCGTCGATCAAGGCGAGCCCCTCCTTCCACGAAGGCCTGATCTACGTCGGCAACTATCAGGCCGGGATGCTGGCGCTGACCGCGAAGTCCGGCAAGCTCGTCTGGCAGACCAACACGAGCACCCAGGCTCCGTTCGGCAAGGGCGGCTTCTACTCCTCGCCGGCGATCGCCTTCGGCCACGTCTATGCCGCCCGCGACGACGGCGTCGTCTTCGCCTTCAGTCGCAAGACCGGCAAGATCGCCTGGTCCTTCCCGACCGGCGGCGCCGTCTACGGCTCGCCCGCGGTGGCGAAGGTCCCAGGGACGCCGCCGACGGTCTACATCGGCTCCGAAAACGGCCGCCTCTTCGCCCTCGACGCCCGCGACGGCAAGGAGCGCTGGCACCAGGACGTCGGCGGCCCGATTCCAGGGACCGCGAGCGTGATCGGCAACACCGTCTTCAGCTCCAGCTTCGAGACCCGCGAGTCGGTCGGCTACGACGTCCACACCCACAAGCGCGACTTCACCCTGCACTCGGCCGGCTACTCGCCCGTGGTCTCCGACGGCCACCGGCTCTACGTCGCCGGCTACTACACCTTCTACGGGCTCGAAGACATCCCACCGAAGTAGCGCGACCTGACCCGCCGGACCGCCGCGACCACCAGCCCGGGTCGCTTGTCGGCGATGTAGTGACCACTGTCGATCTGCCGGTTAGATCACCGGCCCTTCGCCCCGGAATAGTCGGCGGTCACAATCCACCGATGGCCGAGACCAACGTCGAGATAGCGCGCCGCGGTTTCGCGGCTGTTCTCTCAGGTGACTTCGACGCCGTCACCGAGTTCCTGGACCCCGACGTGAAGTGGCACGGCGGCGACCCGGACGGCGAGGGCGCCTGCCGAAACCGGGACCAGGCGTTGGAGGTCATCCGGAAGGCGTTCGACCAGGGATTCGCCGCGGACCTCGTGAACGTGATCGCGCGGGGGATCGGGTCGTGGTGATCCTGCGCCCTGCGGGCAGTGACCGCACCTTCGCCAACCTGACGACCTTCAGAGAGGGTAAGGCGATCGAGATGGTCCATTACCCGAATCCCGAGGACGCGTTCGCGGCTGCCGGTCTCGGCTCTTAGTCGAGCCGGCGCTGTCGCCGTCCGGTGGGCTCATTCTTCGGTGCCGAAGAAGACGCCGTTGAATTTCTTGCTCTTGCCGCAGCCGGGCGTGCCTTGCTTGCAGGATTCGCCGAGCTTCGCGGTGGGCTTGGCCAGCGGCACCTTGGCGTGAAGCTGTTCTTGGGTTATCCGTCTGGCCGTTTCTTCTTCTACTTCCAAGAGTGATTCGGGCCCGGGGGGATGCTTGGATTCCGTCGCGCGCCCGGGGGATTCGGCGGATTCGTGGCCACTCCCGCCGCCTGGCATCGGAGCGCTTTCCGTGTGGGGTTCGGAGCGGGCTTCGGGAGCCCGGGGTTCGCCGCCGCTTTCGATCGTGATCCGCTCCGGTCCGTGGTTGGCTGACGAACCGCCTTCATGGCCGGCGCGGCCGACAAGAAATCCGAGGCCGACCGCGAGGATCAAGGTCGCGACACCGACGATCAGGGCGGCGTTCGGGCTTCGGCCCCTCGAGCCCTGCCTTGATGGAGGCGGCGGGAGGGTGCGGCCCGGGCCGCCCCCGGCATCGGCAAAGTCCATAGAGGTGACGGCATCCAGGAACGGCGGCCGCGGATCCCCGCGACGATGGCCGCAGCCGAGGCAGTAGCGCTGGTCCGCCGCCATCGACGCCCCGCAGTCGGGGCACGAGTCGCGCTCCTCGAACGCGATGATCGACGCCCCGGGGACAGAAGGAGTCGTCGGATCGGTCAGGCCCGCTGGACTCATGGCCGGGACATTAGGGCCCGTCCGGGCCCGTCATGTTTAGGAATTGTGCAGTCGGTGGCGGGGGTCGGTGGACCCGCGGTCGGGGGCGCGTGCGCCCCCGACCGCGATGGGTCAGCGCTTGATCAGTTCCGAGATGAACTGATCGCCGGGGGATCCGAGGCCGGTCATCGAGTCGAACCCTGGGGCCGCCGACAGCGACTCGGGTGCTTCTTCGATTTCGACTTCGCATTCGCCGGTTTCTTCGTTCGGTTTTTCACAGAAGTACTCGGTCGCTCCTTCCATGCCGAGGATCCTCGCCGTGGTGAGGATGCCTTCTTCGGCGTTTTCTTCGTTGAGGTAATCGTTGCGGACGACCGCCTGCTTGCCGGCCGGGAGGATGTCGTAGAACGCTCCCGAGTTCTGGCCTCCGGCATCGAGGTGGTAGAGCAGCGGATTGACGAATCCGAGCGAGCCTCGGGCCGCTTGGTCGGCATCCGCCATCAGCCCGGCGAACAGCGGGGATGACAGGCTCGTGCCGCCGATGCGGTACTGGTCGTAGTAGGTGCCGTCGGAGAATGCCTGCGTCTCGCCGACGAGCATGCCGGTCGAGGGATCACCCTCCATCGAGATGTCCGGCAGGACGCGGTTCGGCACACCGGTCCCGGCCTTCGCGGTGAGTTCGGCGGGCACCACCCCTTCCTGGTACCAGGGCTCGCGGTACTGGTTGGTCGTTCCGCCGCCGCCGCCGTAGTCGTATTCACCGGGGGCTTCCGGCTCCCAGTCACCGACTTCGGAGGTTTCGCAGAATTCGAGTTCCGCCAGTTCTGCGGTGCAGAGGGCGCTGATGCCGGTCGACCAGCCGACCTCACCGAGGCGGTTGTTCTGCGCGCCGATCTCGATGCTGGTGCCGCCGACCGCGGTCGCGTACGGGCTGGTCCCCGGGAACGACGGCTGCTGCGAACCGGAGACGATGAAGTTGTCTCCTTCATCACCGGACGAGAACTGCACGCCCACGCCGGTGCCGGCTGCCATCAGCAGCACGTGGTTGAACGCTTCCCTCGATTCGGTGGTTTCGCCTTCTTCTTCTTCGGGACCGTTGGACCAGGAGTCGCTCACGATGCTCGCCAGGTGGCCGTCGACGACTTCCTCGACCGCGTTGTACAGAGACACGGTGCAGTTTTTGCCACCGACGTAGAGCACCTTCGCTCCGGGCGCCATCGCGTGCACGGCCTCGACGTCGAGGGTCTGCTCGCCCGACCAGCCGGGTGCTTCGCACTCTTCGGTCTGGGTGAACGGCCGCTGGATCATCTCCTTGAACTGGCCCGGCTGCCACTGCTGCGAGCCGCTCGAGCCGTGGTACCCATGGGACGTCGTGCCCTGGTTCTTCTGCGCGTACTCGACCGCGTCGCTGTAGAGCGTCGGCGACACGAACGCGTCGACGATCGCGACCGTCACGCCAGAGCCATCAAGGCCTTGGGAGATCGGTGCGGCCAGGTTGTAGGCGCCCTGCAGCTGCGCCGGCTTGTAGCCGCACACCGCGTAGGGCAGCGGGTTCGGGAAGCCGCCGCCGAAGGCCGGCAGGGTGCTCGCGAGTTCCTGCCCGTAGTAGGCGGAGCAGGGGGTCGCGTTGCGGAAGCCCGCGGGCTGTTCGATTTCTTCAACTTCTTCTTCCTGCGGCGGAGGCCAGTGACCGTGCCCTCCATGACCGTGACCGCCCCAGCCCCACGGGCCGTGGCCGTGACCGCCGTGGCCGCCCCGGCCGTCAAATTCGGCGCCGGTGAGGTTGGCCGGCTTCGCGCGGATCTCGTCGACTCCCCGCACGCCGGTGATCAGCGGTGCGACCGTGGTCGGGGCGCTCAGTGACGATGATGCGAGGCGCAAGGTTTCTTCGCCGACTTCGTAGTCGGCAAGCTTCGTCTGGAAATAGGCTTCGATCTGTTCGGCGGTCCCTTCGGCGACGATCGTCATCCGGTCGGGGGCCACCTTCGCGACCTTGATGCCGGCGGCGCGCAGCGAGGCCACGACTTCCCTGTCCGCCTTGGCGCTCGGCGAGAAGCGGCTCTCCCACTGCTGCGGAGTCAGGTACCTGCGGTAGTTGCGGCTCGTCGGGTCGGTCACTTCCTTGGCGAGCGCTTCGGCGCCGGGAAGGTCCTTCAAATCGAGGCCGACGTCGAATTCGATCAGTTCCCCCGATGGCGTCGGGGCGGTTTCGTTCGCGGGCACGGCCGCCGGGGCCTTGCCCTGAATTTCTTCAGAGGTCGCCGCGCCGGCGGCGACTGTTGGGATGAGCAAGAACGCAACGCCCGCAAGAAGGGCAGCGAACCAGCCGTGGGACAACAGCTTCTTCATGGATATAACCGCCGTCAATCGTGATTTAAGAGCACTCCCGAGGCTCCGGCGCCTTCTCCAACCAGTTCACGCCCGACCGCCGAGATCCGTCGCGAATACCCAAAACTCGTCAAAGCGAACCAGCCCCGCCCGGCAGGCGCTGCGGCGCTCAGAGCAGCTTTTCGTAGGTGCCGAACGTCAGCACCGGGGTCAATGCTCCTTCGACGGTTCTGTTGGGAGATTCAGGACGCCCGGTTCTGGGCGCGTTCCACCGGCTTGTAGCGACGGCGCCACACGGCGTTCGGCTGCACCGCGCAGCGTCGGCAGAGGTGCAGGTTCGCGACTGGTTCTGACGTGCCGAGCCCGGTGACCTCGACCGTCTGGAGCACTCCACCTTTGGAGCAGTTCTCGCAGGTACCGACCGTCTTCATGCTTCTACATCGTCACTTCGGCGGCAGGCCTCAAGTGTTGGCGGACGGGCTACGCGGTTTTCGCGTACGTCCGGTGTCCAGTCCTCCGGATCTCGCCGGCCGCCGGTTAGGTTGGCGGCGATGAAACCGTTCTCGGCTACTACGAGAAGCGGAAGCCGGCGAGCCGGAACAATCCGCAGGCGCTCGATGACGGGCTGGCGGAATGGCTCTGGGAGCGCTCCGAGGCGCTGCTCTCCGCCTGAGTGACATCGCGGGTTGCGGTGCGGGCCCGGTCGGGGTAGTACATGACGATGAGCGCAGCGCCGCACAGGGTCACGGTGATCGGTGGCGGCTTCGGCGGGCTCGAAGCCGCCAAGCACCTCGCCGCGGCGCCGGTCGAGGTGACGCTGATCGACCGTCGCAACTTCCACCTGTTCCAGCCGCTGACCTACCAGGTGGCGACGGGGGCACTCTCGCCGGCCGAGGTTTGTTACCCGCTGCGGGCGATCTTCAAGGGGCGGCCGAACGTCCGGGTGGTGATGGCGACGGTCGAGGCGGTCGACCTCGAGGAGCGCAAGCTGCGGCTGCAACCGAGCGCCGAGGGCGGCGAGGCGTTCGACCTTGGATACGACACCCTGGTCGTCGCCGCCGGCTCGGCCTACTCCTACTTCGGCCACGAGGAGTGGCGGCAGGTCGCGCCAGAGGTGAAGTCGCTGGAGAGTGCGCTCGAGCTGCGGGCGCGGCTGCTCGGCGCGTTCGAGGCCGCCGAGCTGGAGGCCGACGCCGAGCGGCGATGTGCCCTGCTCACCTTCGTAGTCGTCGGCGGCGGGCCGACCGGGGTCGAGATGGCGGGCCAGATCGCCGAGCTCGCCCGCGACACGCTGAGCGACGAGTTCCGGACGATCGACCCAGGGGAGGCCCGGGTGCTGCTGGTCGAGATGGCCGACCGGGTGCTCACCACCTTTCCGCCGTCCCTCTCGCGCAAGGCGAAGTCGCAGCTCGAACATCTCGGGGTGACTCCGATGCTCGGTCACACCGTGGTCGGGATAGATGCCGAATCGGTGACGGTCGAAGGGGGCGTAGAGGCGGCGCGGCGGATCCCCGCCCACAACGTGATCTGGGCCGCCGGGGTGACCGCCTCGGCGCTCGGCGGGGCGCTCGCCGAGCAATGCGGCGGCGAGGTCGACAAAGCCGGCCGCATCCTCGTCGAACCGGACCTGACCCTGCCCGGGAATCCCGGGGTGTTCGCGATCGGAGACATGATCCGGGTCCGCCGCCCGGGCGGCGAGGCGCAGGCGCTCCCCGGGGTCGCGCCGGTGGCGATGCAGCAGGGCCGTTACGCGGCGAAGGCGGTTCGCGCCCGGCTCGAGGGGCGGTCGGTCTCGCCGTTCCACTACCTCGACAAGGGCAACCTGGCGACGATCGGGCGCGCCCGCGCCGTCGCCGACCTCCACCTGGTGCGCCTCAGTGGTTTCCCGGCCTGGCTCACCTGGCTCTTCGTCCACCTCTGGTACCTGATCGGCTTCCAGAATCGGCTGCTCGTCTTCGTCCGCTGGTCGTTCAGCTTCCTCACCCGAGGCCGCGGCGCCCGCGTGATCGCCGAGGGCGGGGAGGAGCGTGAATCGGGGCGGGCCGCGTAGCTTCGGGCCGATGTTCGACCACGTCGAGATCGCGGTCTCCGACCTCGATGCCTCCGAGCGCTTCTACGAGCATCCGCTGTCTCGCGGCCTTCAACAACATCGAGGTCGTCAACCACAACCGCGGATGAAGGCCGTCCTCCTGAGGCTCAGATGCCGACGCTGACGTAGCCGCCGTCTCCGTGCGTGAGCCGGGCGTGCTCGAGGCTGACGTGGACGCCGGGGCCGGCCAGCCTCACCGTGTGGCCGGGGAAAGTCAACGTCAGATCGCCACTGAAGAGCGGCGACACCGAGTTCCTGCTGCGGGTCAGGCGAGCGGTGCCGGCGAAGGGGGCCGGTGGACCGAGGGTCGCGGTCCGCACCTTCGGGTCGTAGTGGAAGGCGCCGGCGGGAGCCACCCCGTTCAGTTCCCGGAAGATCTTGATCCCGCCGCGGCGCTCGGCCAGCGAAGCGGTGAAGATCGTCTTGGCGGTGGGTCGGTTCTTGTTGATCTGGAACTTGACGGTCCGGCCGTTCGCGTAGGACACCCCGAGGAGCCGCGCGCCCGGCTCGCCGGGTCCGAAGGACTCGCCGGAGCTGCCGCCATTGCAACCGATGCGTCGTGAGAACACAGCCAGCGACGGCACGGCGGCCGCCCGGGTCGCTCGCGCGTCGGTGTACCCACCCTCGCCGTTGAATTCGAAGACCCCTTCGTAGGTTCCGGTTTCGAAGCTTTCCGGGTGGTGGAAGCAAGGTGGGTTGACGGTTTCCTCGCGTCCCGATCGATTCAGGACCATGTCCACCCGGCCGAGAGTGCCGAGCCGGGCGTGGATCGAATCGGTGGTCACCTGCGCCGGTGCCGTGTAGGAGGCGAATTCGCGTGCGCGACCCGCCGTCACGGTGATCTCGCCGTGACCGGACCCATCCTCTTCGGTGTAGGCGGCGACGGAGATCGAGAAGCCGTGGCTCCCCTGCAGCCTGAAGCCGCCCGGCGGGTTGGGTCCTTCGGCCACTCGCGGCGCCGCGGCGGAGGCGGTCCCTGCGAGGAGGAACGTGCAGACCACGCCCAAGAGCATCGCGCCGATCACCGGACTGCGTCTCATCCGACCACCTTAAGCGATCGCGCCGACCTTCAAGCCGGGATTCGATCGAGGCCGGTCGGGCCGCGGGTGACTTAAGGGCCGGCGCGACGGCGCCGGCGTGCGGCGAGCTCCATGTCGCCGGCGTCGAGTGCGTGGCCGTCGGCGCAGCGCAGCTCGACCCCGACCTTGGCGCCGCAGCCCTGGTGGCGCAGCTCGACTCCGCCTCCGTCGTTCTCCCAACGGTCGCCCCACTGCATCAGCGCGACGAGCGTGGGGAGGAGGTCGGAGCCTTTCTCGGTCAGCCGGTAGCGCTGCCGGGTCCGCTTGCCCGGCTCACGGTAGTCCTCGCGCTCGAGCAGGCCCTCGTCGACCAGCTCGCGTAGTCGCGCCGCGGTCACCGGGTCCGAGAGGCCGACCCGCTCGGCGAAGTCTTCGAAGCGAGTGGTGCCGTAGAAGGCCTCCCGCATCAGCAGGAAGGTCGAGCGGTTGCGCAGCACGTCGAGCGCCTTGCCGATCGAGCAGCGGTCGATCGCCGACCATGACTCGCGGGGATCGAGCCGCCCCGTCATCTCGATGGTGTCCATCGATGGAGTGTAGCTGGCTTAAGGCAGCATCAGTCAGGTCTGGTAGGTTGCTGGCTATGTCTTCCCTAAGCCAGCGTCGTGGTCGTCGCGCCGACGCTTCCCCCGCCCTGGTCATGTTCATCGTCTGCGCCGGGGTCGTCCTCGCCAGCCTCGACCTCTTCATCGTCAACGTCGCCCTGCCGGACATGGCGAAGGACCTCGGCGCCGACGGGCTCGGCGAACTGTCATGGGTGCTGAACGCTTACGCGATCGTCTACGCCTCGCTGCTGGTCCTCTTCGGCCGGCTTGCCGATCGCTACCCGCGCGAGCAGGGCTTCCTGCTCGGGGTCGCGATCTTCACTCTTGCCTCGGCGGCCTGTGGTGCGGCGACCAGCGTCGGGATGCTGGTCGCCTTCCGGATCGTCCAGGCGGTCGGGGCGGCGCTGCTGACCCCGACCTCACTGGGGCTCGTCCTCGCCACCACCTCGCCGGAGCGCCGCCACGCCGCGGTGCGCGGATGGACCGCTGTGGGTGGAGTCGCCGCGGCCCTGGGACCGGTGATCGGTGGGCTGCTCGTCGCCGCCAGTTGGCGCTGGGTCTTCTTCGTCAACGTGCCGATCGGCCTCGCCGCGATCGTGGTCGGCTGGCGCCGCCTGCCGCGCGTCCCCGGGCACGCGGTCGAGACGCCCGACCCGTTCGGCGCCGGCCTCGTCACCGCGGGGATCGCGATGCTGACCCTGGGCCTGGTCGAGGGTGGGACCTGGGGCTGGGGATCGGCGAAGACGATCGCGGTGCTGGCCGCTTCCGTCCTCCTGATCGGCGCCTTCGTCCTGCGTTGCCTGCGCGTCCGCAACCCGCTGGTCGACCCGGCGCTCTTCCGGGTCCGCGCCTTCTCGGGCGCCTCGGCGGTCGGATTGGTCTTCTCGATGGCCTTCGGAGCGATGCTGCTGTCGAACGTGCTGTGGTGCCAGGAAGTGTGGGGCTGGTCGGCGCTTCAGACCGGCCTGGCGATCGCCCCCGGGCCGCTGATGGTGCCGTTCTTCGCCTTCTTCGTTGCCGGACGGTTGATCGCCCGGTTCGGTTCCGGGGCGGTGATCGGCGCCGGCTCGGCGATCTTCTGCGCCGGGATCGCCTGGCGGGCCGGGGCGTCCGGGGCGACGCCGGACTACGTCGGCGACATGCTCGGCGGCATGCTGCTGACCGGCATCGGCGTCGGCCTGACGCTGCCGACCTTCATGGCGACCGCGACCTCCTCGTTGCCGCCGCGGTCGTTCGCGACCGGCTCCGGCGTGGTCAACATGATGCGGCAGGTCGGGCTGGCGATCGGCGTCGCGGTCTTCATCGCCGTGCTCGGCACCCCGTCGACGACCGCCGCGGCGGTTTCGGCTTTCCGCGACGGATGGGTCGTGATCGCCGCGGCGTCGGCGGCGTCCGCTTTCGTCGGGTTACTCGTGCTGCCGGTGCGGATCCGCGCCGCCGTCCCGATCGCCGCGGGGTCGACGGCACAGCTCGAGACGGAGTGAGGGAGCCGCCGAGCGCAATGGACTCGGCGTGGCGATCCTCGGCACCCTTATCTGGTGCCTGATCCTGGTCGTCAAGTAGGCGCGGATCGACCGCCGCGGGCGCTCGGCGAAATTCGAGATTGCAGAATCCCTAATTAGTCGGCTAGTTTTGCGGTGTGGGGGTCGCCAACGCAGGGGCGAGGAGACGTGGCTGGGCCGTGCTCGCGGCCACGGTCGCGATCGTGCTCGTCTCGTTGGGGCTGGCATTGCCGGCGATCGCGGCGGCTGAAACCTTCGCCGTCGACAGCGCGGCCGACGAAGTCGACCTGTCGGTGGGGGCGGGTGGATGCGCGACCGCGGCCGGGACCTGCACGTTGCGGGCGGCGATCGAAGAAGCGGACGCGGCCGTCGGGGAAAGCAGCCAGATCGAATTCGAAGAAGAAGGGCTCTTCGAAGGGGGCGCCGGAGCGACGATCGTTCTCGGGTCCGGCCTGCCGCCGATCACCGAAACGCTTCGAATCAACGGGCACCTGTGTCCCACGCCGCTGGGCGTCCAGGGCCCCTGCGTCGGCGTCGACGGTCCGGCGACGGAAGCGGCGCTACGGGTCGAAGGTGCCACCGGGGTGGAAATCGCCGGCCTCGCGGTGACCGGGGCCGCGGTCGGCGTCGAAGTCACGGGCGCCAAATCCTTCATAGCGAGCCGCGACTGGTTCGGCGTCACGCTCACCGGCGTCGCCGGCGGGGACGGCACCGGGATCATCGTCGGCCCCGGCTCCGACGGCAGCCAGATCGGCACCCAGGGCCTGGGCGCCGGGAACGCCTTCGCCGACGGCAGCGGCGCCGGTCTCGAGATCCTCGGCGCCGCGGGGGTGAAGGTGCTGAGCAACTATTTCGGGGTGCTGCCTGACGGGTCGACGCCGGCGGCGAACGCCGGCGGGGACATCGCGGTGGCCTCGACTCTCGGCCACGAGGCCTCCGGCATCGCGATCGGGACGAACCTGAACGCGGCTGCGCAGGCGACCCCGGGATGCGACCGCGGCTGCAACGTGATCGCCGGAGCCGGGACGAGTGGGATCGATCTCTCGGGCGCCGTGGGGATCGGGCCACCGGTGGCGACGACGATCGCCGGCAACTTCATCGGCCTCGACGCGGCCGGGACGAGCACGGTCGCCAACACGGACGCGGGGATCCTGGTCGGAGGGGCCGCGGAGACGGTGATCGGCGGGCCGAAAGCCGGTGAAGCCAACTACCTCAGCGGCGGCCAGGTAGGCGTCGGTGCCGGGCCGGCGGCGCCCGACCTGGTCGTGCGCGGCAACGCGATCGGGGTCGGCCCTGACGGGACGCCGAGCGCGGCACCGCTGACGGCGGGCATCGCGGTCGAATCGGGGGCACTGCCGAGCGTGGCGCTGGAAGCGACGATCGCCGGCAATCGGGTGCGGATGGGAACTGGGGTGGGGATCTCCCAAGGAGGCTTCGGAGCGACGATCGCCGGCAACTCGGTGGCGGGAGGCGAGACCGGGATCGAGACGCTCGCGGAAGACGGTGGTCACGGCAACGTGATCGACGGCAACTCGGTCAGCGGCACGGCCGCGGCGGGGATCGCGGTGGAGAACGAATCGAACGAAATCGTCGGCAACGACGTTTCGGGGGCGGGAGCCGCGGGGGTCCTGGTCGACGGCTCGCACGTCACCGCGGGGGTGGAAGGGAACGTGGTCGGCGGCGACGCGGCGGGCGAGGAAAACGCGATCACGGGCAGCGGCGGCGCGGCGATCGAGATCCTCAACCGAGAAAACACCGAAACCGAAGTCGCACGGAGCCACGGCAGCCTCAACGGCGGCCCGTTCATCGAGCTGACCCGCAGTTTGGGAACTGACCCCAAGGGTCCCAACTTCGGGATTCAGCCGCCGGCCTTCGCAACCGCGACCGAAGCCGGCGCGAGCGGGAGCGGAGCCGAACCCGAGGCGCTGGTGCGGGTCTTCCGCAAGCAGCTCCCCGAACCGGGGGAGCTGGGCTCCTTCCTCGGCGAGGCGCGAGCCGACGCGAGCGGAAGCTGGGAAGTCGGCTACGCGGAACCGGTCCCGCCCGGGACCGCGATCGCGGCGACGCAGACCAGCGAAGCGGCGGCGACCTCGGAGGTGGCGATCGCGACGACGAGCGGGAGCGGAGCAGGCGCTGGAGGCAGCTCTTCGGGGGGCGGAGCCGGCGGCGACACCGGTGGCTCTGGAGGCGAAGCCGCCGGCGGTTCCGTGAGTCCGGCGGTCGGAGGAGCCCCCGCCGCCGGCTCGAAGAAACCCGCGGTCAAGCGAAAGGCCCCGCAGACCTGGGTCCTGCAGGGCACCCGGGAGGGATCCCGGAAGGTCGCCGCGCGGTTCGCCTTCGACTCCGACCAGGTCGGCGTGAAGTTCGAATGCAAGCTCGACCGAGGGCCGTTCCGTCCCTGCCGCTCACCGAAGCGCTACCCGAACCTGAAGCCGGGACGAAGCGTGTTCGAGGTGCGGGCGATCAGCCGGTCCGGCCTGGCCGACCCGACCCCGGCGAAGTGGCGATTCGCGATCCGATGAGGAGGAGGCCCGATATGCGACGCATGTTGCCCCTGGTGGTTGTCCTGTTGGTGGCGCTGGTGCCGGGGCGGGCCGCCGCCGGGACCGTGGTCAACGGTGACTTCGAGTCGGGGACGCTGGGTGGATGGCAGGTCCACTCGGCGAACGAAGCCGGCAACTGGTTCGCCTATCAAGGGACCGCGGCGCCGTTCGCCCACAGCCTCACCCGCCAGCCGCTGCAGCCACCACCGCAGGGGACCTACGCGGCGATCAGCGAAGAGGCCGACCCCGACACTCTGACCCTGTCCCAGGAATTGACCGTGCCGGCCGGGACGAGCTCCCAGCTCAGCCTGCTCGCCTACTACAACTCCTACAAACCGATCGCGGTGCCGACGCCGGACACGCTCTCGGTCTCCGAAGAAGTGTTGGGCGGGCAGCAGAACCAGCAGTTCCGGATCGACGTGATGCGGGCCGGGGCGCCGCTCGAATCGCTCGAACCGTCCGACATCCTGCTGAACGTCTTCCAGACCGCTCCGGGCGCGCGGCAGGTGATCAATCCGACGAAATTGACGGCGGATCTGACGCCGTTGGCGGGGCAGACGGTGATGCTGCGGATCACCGTCGCCGCCAACCAGGAAGTGTTCAACGCGGGGATCGACGAAGTGCAGGTCACCAGCCCGGGGGCAGGCGGTTCGTCGGGCTCGGGGCCTCGAGGATCCGGTGGCTCGCGGGGCGGTGGCGGCTCGACGGGCGCAAAGGGCACCGCCGGCCGGATCACCTTCGGGAAAGCGAAGGCCGACCCCCGCAACGGGACCGTGGCGCTCCCCGTGCGGGTGCCGGCGGCCGGCGTTTTGCGGGCGCGCGGAGCGGGGCCGGCGGGCAAAGGTGGGCACGGGGCCCCCGCGATCAGAGCGACGGGAGCCCCCGCCACGCGAGCCGGAACCGTGGTCCTTCACCTGGCACCGACCGGCGCCGCCTGGGCGATCCTCAAGCGCCGAGGTCTCCTGCGGACCAGCGTGACGGTTTCCTACGCCCCTAAGAGCGGCGGCGAACTCTTGAAGGGCTCAGAGAAAGTCGTCCTCAGGCTTTCGGCACGAGGTCGGTAAAGCGATCCAAAAAACGACAAACGGAGGAGCGGGAGATGAAGATCAGGATGTTGGTCGTGCTGGCGGGGTTGGTCGTACTGGCGATGGCGGCGGTAGGCACCGCGTCGGCGTCGGCGTCGGTCTGGAAAAAAGAAGGCGTGACCCTCAAAAGTTTCGTCGAACTCGGCATGACCGGCGGCGAAATATTCGAAACGGGAGGGGCCAACGGGATGTCTTGCAAAGTGAGCGCGACCCTCACCACCGAAGGCGGCAGCGTGGGTCAGATCACCTCGTTCAAAACCGTCGAATGCCCGACCGGGTTTGGAACCATGACTGGCTGCACGCTCGCCAGCTCCGAAGCCAAAGGCTTGCCCTGGAGCGTCACCGTGAACACCTCGACGCTGACGATTGCGGGGATGCACGTCAAGCGCACGTTCAACGCGGGCTGCGCGGTCACCGAAACCAATAAAACGGTGACGAGCACCACGGTGACGCTGAACACGCCGACGGCAATCACCGAAATGAGTTACACCGGCGAAATCACCGGCTACAAAGCCTTCGGCTCGTTCACGATCGAAGGCACCAACAGCGGTAAGTACGGGATCGGCTGAGTTTCGGCCCGCGAAGCCCGGGCTCGCTCGTATGAGCGGGCCCGTATCGCCCCCAAGGTCGAAGGCAGCAAATTCGAACTCGTCCACCTGGGATGTGACGAATCCTGCGGCCGCGTGAATTGCAAAGGCACGGAGCAACTGCTCCGGCGCAGGAATCTGCCTCGCCAACCCACGGCACCTGATGGTCGCAAGTGAAGGTCACCACGACATCATCTCCGCGATGTACGGCGAACGTGCCATTAGTGTCCCGATCTCCACTCCCGAGAATCCGGAAGCGTCCGGCGAGCCGGAATGGTTCTTCGGTCGCAACGGCTGCCTCGAACTTCTCTCGGCTCAGGTTGTCAGCGGGATTTCCGCCTAGCTCGTTCGCCGCTTTTGCGACGGATCCGGTTGCCGACGACGAGTTGCGTCGTCACTGCCATCCGTCTATCTCGCCCCGGCGATGCACGGTGCCTTTCTGCCGGCAACATGAGGGGGCTAACTGGATTCGGCGCAGTTGATCTCACCGCCTCCGCGGCTACGATCTGCCAATGACCAAGGCCGAATTGATCGAGCAGGTCAAAGAAATGACCGAGGAGGAAGCCGCGGAGGTGAAGCTGATCTACGCGCCGGATTGGCCCTCGAAGGCGACCTCGATCGAGGAGATTCGCAAGCGCGCCGGCACCAGGGCGATGACCTCGGGTGAGTCGGAGGAGTTCTGGCGTAGCCACGGGCCGCTGATGCAGCCGCCCGACGGCGAGGGCTAGAAATCGCCGACCGGGCGGAAGGCCCGCGTTTCGATCTCCGCGTCGATCAGGTCTCCTTCGCGGAGGATCTGAGTCGTGTGACCAGTGCGGCGAGAGCCGCGATCGAGCCGGCGATCAAGGAGCTGTCAGGCAACGGGGTACCGGTCGCCTCCCTACGCCCATGCGATGCGGAAGCTCGGGACGGAACGCGCCTCGGGGGTTGCGTCAAGTACTACATCCCTCAGCCCGACGGTCGCTGGGGCGCTGTTTTCGTGATCGACGTGGCTGCATCGAAGCCGGCCCTGCTCCTACTGGCGGTCGGCGAGCGTCATCCCGCTCAGAGGTGGAAGCCCACCGTCTACGAGGTAGCCCCACCGCCGCCTCAGCCGGGATCGATGACCCACTCGCTCAGGCAGCGCTGCGCAATCGACTACTGTCGTCCGGCACGGATCCTCCGTGCCGACAATCGAGAGGCGGTCCTATTGGATCCGATCGGCTATGAGTTTTGTACTCCCGAGGGCGCCAGGGGCGGCGGGGTTCGCGCGACTCGCGGATTCGATGTCGGCGAGACGGTGATGATCGGTGAGCTCGAGGGAGAGGTCGATCGCAACGACTCCCACGCGACCCAGATCAGCCGGACCAAGTGGGCCCGGCACGCCGGCCTCGGCCCGATCGTCAACCACTCCTGCGACCCGAACTGTGGGTGCGAGGTGAACGAGACCGGCGCCTGCGATTTCGTCGCCCGCGAGTCGATCGCCGCAGGCGATGAGATCACCTTCGACTACGCGATGCGCAACTACTCGATCGAGTACTTCCCGGGCGGATGCCTCTGCGGCGCCGACCTCTGCCGCGGGTCTGTGACCGGCTGGAAGGACCTCTCGGACGAGCGCAAAGCTGACTACGTGGGTTCGGTCGCTCCCTACCTGCTGGAGATCGACCTGGAGCTCGCCGCGGCGCCGGTGTAGGGCCGGTCGACGAATCGCTCGCTGACCGCCGCGGCGACGACCCCAGCCGCGGCGGCGGCAATTCCACCAGGCGACGGCCTGCTCCTGCCAGACTTTCTTCATGGATCCGAACGTCGCCAAAGCGCTCGCGATCGAGCGGGGTGCCAGTGCTCGGGAACGCACGGTCGACATCACCACGATCGGTCGCCGATCGGGGACGCCGCGGCGGATCGAGACCTGGTTCTACCGCCTCGACGGAACCGTCTACCTGACCGGCCTACCCGGGCGGCGCGGCTGGGCGGCGAACCTCGAAGCCGAACCCGCCTTCACGTTTCACCTGAAGAACGGGGTCGAAGCCGACTTGCCCGCCGGCGTCACGCAGCTCGTCGACGAGGCCGAGCGGCGGCGGGTCATGGCGGAACTGATTGATGACCTGAGCGGCGTCAGTGACACGCCTCGGGACCTCGATGCCTGGGTCGCCGGCTCGCCGCTCTTCGCGGTCGAGTTCGAGTGAACCGGGTCGGGTCCGCGCTCTAGCAGCCGGCTTTTTCGAGAACTGCCCGGATGCCGAGGCCGACCGGGGCGTCGCCGGTAATCGGTCGGCCTTCGCTGTCGGTGAGCCTGGGCTTCACCGTGGCGACGACATCGCCGAGAGCGTCTTGGGCCGCCTCGCCGCCAAGCGGCGTCTTGCCCCCGGTGCACGGGTCGACCGGTTGGGTCGTCATGAAGTGGAGGGCGAAGGCCCGACGCTCGGCCTTCGGCAGCCGGTGGAAATCGGCGACCGTCTGCGGCTGGGCTGCCGCCTCGGTGTCCTTCGCCTTCCCCGCGTTCAGGAAATCCAACGTCAGCCCTTCTGCCTTGCATTCGAACTTGGCGAGCAACGCCTTGTCGCCGCCGAACAGTTGGCAGGTCGATTCGTTCGAATAGGTGTAGGTGTAGATCTTCCAGACGACCACGTTTTCGGTTCCGAGGTTGCCGCCGTCGATCCTGTACACCAGTTCCGCGGCGTAGTGAGGTCCCTGGGTCAGTCCGAACCCGTACTCGAGCTCCCAGTCATGAGTCGCGCCGGCTTTTAGCGCCGCTCCTTCTTCGGGACGGCCCTCGAATTCCATTTCGTAGGCGAGCGGAATGCATCCCGGGCAAGGGGGCACGATGTGCTGGACCGCCAGGAGCTTCAGTGCGTGGTCGCTGTGGTTGGTCAGCCTGAAGCCGCGGCTCGACGCACTCGCCGTGCCCGCGGCGGCGCAGAGAAGGACCAACACCAGAACCGTCGCGAGGGTGATCGGCCTGGACGAGAGAAGCCTGCGCGGCGGGTTCATGGGAGCACCCTAGCCGCGCAACAGGGTTCCGACGACCGACCCGTGAAAGAGGGGACTTAGGTCGCCTGCGCTCGGGGCCATGCGCGCCTGACGGTCGGGACGCGGCCTACGCCGATAGGGCGAGGCCCGCCCGCGCTGGCGGAAAACGGCTCGAGCGGCGTGTAGCTCGCTTTACATCGCGCTCGCGACGACCGGGAAGGCGCCGCGGGGCGGCGCCGTGGTCTGGAACGGCGGTAGCTGCGGCGTCGCCTTCGTCGTCAAGCCGGGCTGACGCCGGCGGGCGGACGGCCGTCGAGGCCGCGCCTCGGCTCGACGCTCTCCGGTACCGCGGCGAGCACCTTCCAAGCCAGCTCGGCGGCGGCCGAGCGATCGCTCACGCCGAGCTTGCGGAAGCAGTTCTCGAGGTGCTTCTGGACGGTTCGCGGGCTGATGTCGAGGATCGCCGCGGTGTCACGGTTGGAGCGCCCACGGGCGACCAGCACGAGGACGTCGGTCTCGCGGGCAGTCAGGCCGTGGTCGGCGAAGGCATCGGCCGGGACGCTCGAGGGCAGCCGCGAGCCCGGCGCCCGCGCCGCGACCTCGTCGCGCAGTGCGGTGTGCTCGATCGCGTTGCGCCAGGCCTGGATCCCATCGGTTTGTACAGATGCTGGTAGAGGTCGAGCCGGTGGTACTCGTCGACCGTGATCACGTCGGAGAAGCGGTAGGCGCGTCCGTCGAGGGTCTCCGTGTGCCGGGCCATCAGCGGGTTCTGGAAGGCGTATTCGCCGAAGGCCCGGTGCAGCTCCTCCGGTTGCGGCGGTGAGATCACGGCGATCACCCGGTCGCGGTCGGGGCCGATGTCGTTGATCGAGACGAAGTCGGACGGGAAGTTCCGCCGCAGGGTCGCGAGCAGGCCGTCGGCGAGCTCGTCCAGGTCAAGGAGCCCCTGGACGTCACCGATCAATTCGAGTAGCTGCGAGTCTCCGGACGAGATCGCGGAATCCTAGCCAGGGGACCTAGGTCCCCGGCCAGACGGCGCTCCGATCCCTTGTCGGCCGGCCCTCCGCAGTCGAGGCTCGTCCTTCTATGTCCGCCCCTGGAGACGAGGAACGAATGACTCGGAAGCGTGTGAAGGTTGTGGTCGGAGTATTGCTGGCGTCCCTGGGGTTGATCGCGGTGTCGGCGGCGCCGGCCTTCGCGCGGACGCAGGGCTATGACATCACCAACGCGACCGACGAAACGCTGACGATCTCGAGCGTCCAGGCGTACACGACCCCCGCCAACGAAGGGCAGGTCTTCGAGGAAGGCAAGGGCAAGACGCCGCCGCCTCAGGTCGGGTACGTCCTCAATCCGGGCGGCAAGCTCCACGTCGAGATCGAAAACCCGCTGACCGGCGCCGACCGGACGGCATCGATCGGGTTCAGCAACCGCTTCACGGTGCTTCTGCGCCCGGGTCTCCAGCGGGAAACGGTCTGCATCAAAGGCAACAACGATCCGCACCAGTGTGAGGTCGAAGGTCGGCGGCACGAATCGATCACCTTCGCCGAACCGCCGGGGACGAAAGTCACGATTGACAGCAACGAACTGGTGAACCAGCGGACGGCGCTGAAGAACCTCTGCGACCAGGCGCACGAATGCAAGTTCTTCCCTGAAAAGGAAGTCGAAACGTCGACCCCGCGGCGCCTCTTCGGCCAGCCGGTGACTGCCTGCGGAACGGCGATCGAAACGACCCTTCACGGCCGTGAAAACCTGGTCCAGACGGACAGCTTCGGCGCCAACCTGTCGGTCGAAGCTGGGGTCAAAGGGGTGTTTGCCGTCGGGATCGAACTCACGTACCACCACGACCGCACGACCGAAAAAGAGGCGGGTCAGGACATCACGGTGCCGATCCCGAGGTACACCACGGCATGGGTGGCCGGCACCGCCCCGGTGATCCGCGACTTCGGCAAGTTCACCCTCCAGCTCGGCCAGACCGAATGGATCATCAAGAACGTCTACTTCGACAGCCCCGATCCCAACCCCGCACACAACGGCCACTATGTCGCGGACGAACACCCGTTGAACAAGGTGGAAAGAGAAGCGGAATGCTCGGGCAAAGAACCGGCCGGTCTCGTCGCGACCCCGGCCGCTGCCGTCCAGACCGGCATGGCCGGCACCAACGGGGCCGACCTCCTGCGAGGCTTCGGTGAAAGCAACACCATCCGCGGCCTCGGCGGCGACGACGTGATCATCGGCGGCAGCGGTCACGACACGCTCTACGGTGGTGGCGGCAACGACGCGATCAACGGCGGGCCCGGCGAAGACACTCTCTACGGGGGCTCCGGAGCGGACCAGATCACCGACCGCAGCGGTCCCACGGTCGTCTACACGGGCTCCAACTCCGGCCCCGGCAACGACGTGGTCGACGTCCGCGACGGCAAGGGCGACGACGTGGTCCACTGCGAAACGACCAGCACGGTCGTGATCGCCGACCCCGGCGACGAAATCGACGGCTCGTGCGGCAAGGTGGTGCTCGGCTCCAAGGTCCTCGGCAACTGATCGGCCTCTCGGTCGCGGGCGGCTCTATGTTGTCCCGACCAACCAGCCGAGCGTGAGGAGAGGTCGATGAGCGAGGTCGTTGTGGTGGCGGAGATCGGGGTCGTGCCGGAGAAGCGCGAGGAGGCACTCGCGGCGCTGCGGACCCTCTGCGAGGAGACGCACGCGAAGGACGACGGCTGCCTGCTCTACGCGCTGCAGCTCGACCCGGCTGACGAGAGCCGCGTCTTCATGGTCGAGAAGTGGAGCTCGATCGAGGCGCTCAAAAAGCACGGCGCGACCGACCACATCAAGGCGCTCGGCGCCAGTGGCACCCTCTCTGGTGCGCCGACCGTGAACGTGCTCCAGCCGGCGAACTTCGGCGACGACGAGCTGGGGACGATCTAGGCGAGGAGCGCCGCGGGGGGGCGTCGCTGAGCGCGTAGTCGGCGGCGATCGCCTCGCGCTCGACCCTGACCAGCGAGAGGACGATCGCGCAGACGACGCCGGTGCGGTCCTTGCCCGCGGCGCAGTAGATAACGGCGGGCGTGGTGCCCGAGTCGCCGAGAAGGTCGATCGCACCGCGGATCGCGGCTGTTACGGGTGCCGGGCGGGCTGTCGGGAACGACAAAGGGCAGGGACGGAGCCGCTCAGTCGGGCGGCGCGGCCGATTTAGGCTCGCGCAGGATGTCTTCCGGAGAGCCCACGCTGCGAGGTAGGACCGCGGTCGTCACCGGCGGCGGCCGCGGTATCGGGCGGGCGATCGCCCTGGGGCTCGCTGCCGAGGGGGCGACGGTGGCGGTCGTCTCGCGGACGAAGGAGGAGCTTGACGCGGTCGTCGCCGAGGCGAAGGAGCGCGGCGGCGACGGGATCGCGCTGGTGGTCGACTGCACCGACGGTCCGGCGTTGAAACGCGCGGTCGCGGAGGCCCACGGTGGCGCCGGCCTCGACATCCTTGTCAACAACGTCGGCGGCCTGATCGGCGAGCCGGGGAAGCTCGCCGCGCTCGACCACGACGACGAGCTCTTCGAGCGCAACCTCTTCCTCAACCTGACGAGTGCCTACTACGCCACCCGCGCCGCCCTGCCCCGCATGGTCGACGGTGGCTACGGCCGCGTGATCAGCATCGGCTCCGGCTACGCCACCCACGGCGGCGGCACGATCTCCTACAGCGCCGCCAAGCACGGCCTGGTCGGCCTCACCCGCGCGCTCGCCTACCAGGTGCCGGCCGAGATCACCGTCAACTGCCTCTGCCCCGGGTGGACCAACACTGCGGTGCTCGACTGGAACGGCCCCGAGGGCCGCGCCGGCGCCGAGGCCAAGGCAGCGGTCCACACGGTCCAGGGCCGCGTGCTCGAGCCCGAGGAGCTCGCCCCGATGGCGGTCCTCCTCGCCGGCCCCGACGGCGCCGGCATCACCGGCCAGACGATCAGCGTCGACGGCGGCTACAAAGTCTGAGCCGTCGACGCCGATCGCTCGCGCGGCTCAGACCTGGGCCTGGCCGCCGTCGGCGAACAGCTCTGAGCCGTTGACAAAGCTCGACTCGTCACTCGCGAGGAAGAGCGCGGCGGCGGCGATCTCGGCGGCGTCGGCGACGCGACCGAGCGGTACCTCGCCGGTCAGCGCATCGAGCAGGCCCTGTTGCTGGTCCTCGGGAACGAGGCCGAGCAGGCCCGGGGTCTCGGTCGGTCCGGGGGAGAGGGCATTGACGCGGATCGCCCGGTCCTTCAGGTCGAGCGCCCAGCTGCGGGCGAAGTTGCGGACCGCGGCCTTCGAGGCGGCGTAGATGCTGAACGCCGCTCCGCCGAGAGTCGAGGTCGTCGAGCTCATGAGGATCACCGAGGCGCCGTCGACCAGCAGCGGCAGCGCGCCCTGGACCGTCAGCAGCGTCCCCTTCACGTTGGTGTCGAAGGTGTCCTGGTACTGCTGCTCGGTGATCTGTCCGAGCGGGGCGAAGGAGCCGCCGCCGGCGTTGGCGACGAGGATGTCGATGCGGCCGCTGCGCTCCCTCACCGCGTCGAAGAGGCGGGCGAGGTCGGCGGCGTCGGAGGCGTCGGCCTGGATGCCGGTGGCGTCGCCGTCGATCTGCGCCAGCGCGTCCTCGAGCGTCTGCGGGCGGCGGCCGGTGACGTAGACGCTCGCGCCCTCGGCGGCGAATCGCCGTGCGATCGCGAGGCCGATGCCGCTGGTCCCGCCGGTGACGACGGCGACCTTCTGGTCGAGTGCGTGGCTCATCAAATTCTCCTTCGGCTGGTTTCGGAACGTTCGGTACGGGAGTCCGGTGAACATAACAGAACGATCGTTCCGAAACTCCGCTACAGTTCGGTGATGGCCCGCCCGAGGACTTTCGATGAACCGCAGGTGCTGCGAGAGGCGCGCGAGGCGTTCCACGACCACGGCTACGCCGGCACCTCGGTCGAGCAGCTCACGGCCGCCACCGGGCTCCAGCGCAGCAGCCTCTACGGCGCGTTCGGCGACAAGCACGGACTCTTCCTCCGCTCCTTCGCCCAGTACTGCGATGAGGACATGGGTCTGATCGAGGAGGAGCTCGCGGGCGAGGACGACGGCGCCTTCGCCCGGATCGAGGGGCACATGCGCTCGAAGGTCGCCGACCCCGCCGCGTCCCGGCGCGGCTGCCTGCTGGCGAAGGCGGCGGCCGAATTGGCGAAGGAGGACCCCGAGGTCGCGCGGATCGCCACCGACTCCTACGCGATCTACACGGGCGCCCTCACCGACTGCCTCCGCGGCGCGCAGGCCGCGGGCGACGCCCGCGACGACATCGACCCCAAGGACGGTGGCGACCTTCTTCTCGCCGTCCTGCGCGGTATCGAGTCGCTGGGCAGGGCCGGCTACGCGAAGCCGCGACTCGAAGCGATCGCCGACGCCGCCCTGACCTCCCTCGCCGCGCCGGAGGGGGACTGAAGTAGCGGCCATAGACGCCGCCGCGCAAGCCGTCCTCGACCGCTTCCCCGACTTCCACTTCTCCCCCGCCGCGTCGCCGACGGCGGTCGGCGACCTCGGTCGCCTCGCCTGGGAGATGCGCACCCCCGACGACGTCGTCACGGTCTGCGGCATGGACATCGCCCTGATCGCCGACGGCCGCATCACCCGCTTCTGGGTCTTCCTCGAGCTCCCTAGTCGCTGTCAGTGTGTTGAACCACTGCGTCGTCGTTCGCGCGGCTTGGGGTCCATTACGTATACGCGGTGGACGATCAGGGGGGTGATCGGCACGGCGATCGCATAGAAGGCCCAGACCGGCGCATCGAGCACGAAGAGTGCCCCGCTGACCAGCCACCCGAGCACGAAGAATTCAACCATCGTTCGGCGTATGGAGGGCGGCGGTTTCTTATGCCTCGGATCCATCGTGTTTCCAGAGTAAGACAAAGGTTTCTCCCATCATCCGGTCTAACTTGAGAGCAGTAGGACGGTGAAGATCGCTGCCGGGATGCCGACGAGAAATCCGATCGCGGTCCCGATCTGCCCCCACCGGCTGACCTCCTCTGCCGATTTCGGAAAAGGACGGCAACGGTCATGCAACCCGAACCACCGAGGCCGACAATGGCCAACATTGCTCCGACGCCTTCGAGGATCAGGTGGATCGTGCTGAGCGAGGGGATCACTCGCGGCGCCCGAGGTCTGTAGTCGGCTGCTCGATGCCTGATCAAGGTCTTCTCGGCCGCGATCTCTCCCCCTCGAGCCGGCGATTCTGGTCCAACTTGCGAGGGTTGACTAGGCTGTGCCGCGTGGACAAGACGGCGGAGAAGGAAGTCGTCGAGCGCTTCTATCGGGAGGCGATCTCGGGGCGGGACGCGGGGGCCTGCGATCGGCTACTGACGGAGGACTTCGTCCACAACGGTGAGGCGCGCGGGCGGGAAGGGCAGAAGGCGGCGGTCGAATATTTCCTCGCCGCGTTCCCGGATCTTGAACATGAAGTCCTGCTGATCCTCGGCGAGGATGACCTGGTCGCCGCGCACCAGCGTTGGGCCGGCACTCATGGCGGCGAGTTCCTCGGCTTCGCGGCGACCGGCCGCCGCGTCGAGTTCACCGCGACCGCGATCCTCCGGGTCGCCGACGGGCTGATCGCCGAGGCCTGGGACGAGCTCGACAGCGGCGCGATCGCCGCCCAGCTCGGCCCGACCGCCTAGACCTCGATCGAGCTCGGCGTACCTGGCTCGAGCCAGGTGATCTTCGGGCCGCCCGCGAGGCCGGTGGCGAGCTCCGACTCCGCCGCGGTCCGCTTCTCGCGGAAGTGTGACCAGCCGTCGTAGTGGATCGGGACGACGGTCGCGGGAGCGAGCCGGCGGCAGAGGTCGGCCGCCTCGGTGCCGGTCATCTGTAGCGGAGCGGGCCGCTGATCGGGAAGCGGACGCCGCCGAGATGGTCGATCGCGGTGCCGACGTCGAGGTGGTCGGCGTCGGCCGCCGCGACCGCCGGTCCGGCCGTTTTTCCGCCACGACGTCCCCCAGCCGAAGTTGTACTTGCCGCCGGGCGGGTCGAAGGTCGGGTCGGTGAGGATCCGCCACCCCTCGAACTCGATCAGCAGGGTCGGGCCGCCGACGTGACTGAGTTTGGCCTCGCTCATGCGGCCATCCTGGCACGCATCGGTGTCACGGTGCGAGATTCCTAAGTGATCGGCGGCGCTGCGGTCCCGGACGCGAGGGTGGCGCAGGAGAGGTAGTCGACGCCGGGCGCGAAGGGCCAGCGCCAGAGCGCGGTGGCGGTGGGGGACAGGCCGAGATCGGCGAGAGCGGCGCGGGGGTCGCTCTCATGCGGGCCGA
Organism: Solirubrobacterales bacterium; assembly: GCA_025964255.1. GTDB lineage: Bacteria > Actinomycetota > Thermoleophilia > Solirubrobacterales > 70-9 > VAYN01. The sequence continues at coordinate 31,104 of JAOPZF010000032.1, forward strand.
CTCCGCGGGCGGCGACGGTGAGGGCGACCTCGGGTCCTTGGCCGGCGTTGGCGGCGAGGATCTCCTCGAGCGCGACCGGCTGCTCGTGCCCGTCCCACCAGGCGATCGGATCGTGGACGTGGACCACGCGTGGGGCGGAGGCGTGAAGGCGGGCGACGACGGCGCGTGTCAGCGGCGGCGCGTGTCGGATCAGGGTCTCGGCGCATCGGTCGGGGTCGACCCCCAAGTCGACCAGCGCGGGGTAGAGGAGCTGGCTGTAGAAGAGGTCGCCGACGACTAGGTCATATGGAGCGCCGGGTAGCGGCCGACCTTCTCCATCCGGTTCGGCAGCGAGATGCGGAAGGTCGGCCGCCTCGCTCGCGGCGGCGGCCAGGACGATCGCGTCGGCGCCGCCTTCGGTCACGTCGTGGCCGATCACCTCGACCTTCGCCCGCTCCGCTCGTCCGAGCCGCTGCCGAGCGCGCCTTGCCGCGAGGGGATCGAGGTCGATCAGCGTCACCGACCCGGCGCTCCGGGCGATCCGCCGCATGGGCAGGTCGTCCCCGTTCCCGGCGCCGACGATCGCGACCCGCGCCCCGTCCTCGATCGGCGGCCCGACGAAGTCCCAGAGCGAGTCGCGGGCCGGCCCCCAACGCCGCCGCCTCCCGAACCCAGCCTCCGCGTTCCGCCTCGCGTTCGCCACCCGACAAGGCGCCCGCAGCCGCAGCCGTTCCAATTCCTCGACAGCCCGCTGTTGATGGGCCGAAAACTCAAGCCCATCTGGAGTTTTCGGCCCATCAACATGGGGGGTGAGGAGGGAGGCGCGCAGGAGAGTCACGGGAGTGGGGCGCCGGGGTCGGCGCGGACGGTCAGGTAGGACTGCCAGGTGATTCGCAGGATCACGATCGTCACGATCATGCCGATCAGGGGGTCGGCGATCCCGACGCCGAGGGCGACGAAGATCGCGCTGGCGACGACGGCGAGGCTGACGAAGCCGTCGATGCGGGCGTGGTAGCCGTCGGCGACCAGCGCCGGGCTCTGCAGGCGCCGCCCGGCGCGCAGGCGGACGAATGCCGCCACCTCGTTGCCGAGGAAGCCGATCACGCCCGCCCCGGCCAGCGCCCAGAGATGGGTCAGGTGCTGGGGGTTGATCAGGCGGTCGACCGACTCGCCGAAGGCGACGCAGGCGCTGACGAAGATCGTCGCGACAACGAAGTAACCGGCGTACTTCTCGGCCTTGAACGAACGCATCAGGAAGGCGGCGCCGAGCGGCACCGCGGTGAGCGCGTCGCCGACGTTGTGGATCAGGTCGGCGAGCAGCGCGATCGAGCCGCTGAGGATGAAGACGACGATCTGCGCCGCCGCCGTCGCGCCGAGCACCAGCAGGCTGATGAGGACCGCCCGGATCCCCTCGCGCGAGCGTTTGATCGAGGCGTCGATCAGCCCGTGGCTATGGCCGTGGTCGCTGCCGTGCGAGTGGCCGTGGTCGTGGTCGTGGGAATGCTCGTGCGAGTGGTCATGCTCGTGTGACGCGCCGTGGTCGTGCGCGTGTCCGTGCGCGCTCATCCGGCGACTGCGCCGTCGGCCCGGCGCACCTGCTCGACCAGCCCGAGCCGCAGGTGTTCGACGTGCGACATCGCCTGCTCGAGCAGCTGCGCGACGTGGTGGTCGTAGAGCGAGTAATTGACCCGCCGCCCGTCGCGCTCGCCGGTCACCAGCCCCAGGTGCCGCAGGATCCGCAACTGATGGGACACCGCCGAGCCGTCCATCCCGACCGCGGCGCTGATCTCGGTCACCGACGCCGGCCCCTCGTGCAGGCAGGCGAGGATCCGCAGCCGGCTCGCCGTCGCCAGCGCCTGCATCGTCTCGGCGACCTGCCGCGCCTGCGCGGGGTCGAGCAGCTCGCTCGGATCGGGGGTAGCGCCGTGGCTCACCCGACCGAGAATAGCTGAACAGATGTTCAGGCGTTACAGGTTCGGGACCTCGGCGCGGACCCCGGCGAGGATCTCCTCCGAGAGCTCGGCGTCGTCGATGGCGCGCGAGATCAGAACCGCGCCGACCATCGAGGTGACCGCGGCCATCGCCTTGCGCCGCGCGTCCTCGCCTCCGCCCAGAAGCCCTTCCATGTGAGCGATGTATTTCTCGACCTGGGCGCCGTAGGAGGCGCGGACCCGGGGGTCGGCGCGCGCCGCGTCGGCCCCGAGCGCGACCACGGTGCAGCCGGTGCCGGGAGCGTCGCGGTGTTTCTCCGAGACGTACTCCTCGAGGAATGCCGCGAGCGGATCGGCAGCTCCCTCGACCGCCTTGAAGAGGTCCGACTGACCCTGCTCGATCGCCGCGTCGACCGCCTCGGCGACGAGGTCGTCACGGGAGTCGAAGTGCTTGTAGAAGCCGCCGTGGGTGAGGCCGGCCTCTTTCATGATCTCGGCCACCCCGGGGCCGTCGATTCCTGATTCGCGGATCTTCCGCGCGGCGACCTCGACGATCCGCTGATGGTTCTTCTCTTTCTCACTCTGGGAATGGCCCATACCTGCAGTGTAGATGATGCTCATCATCTTCTCTGTTAGGATGTCGCACGTCATCCAGATGATGACCATCATCCAGACTGCGAAGGGCGCAGAGAGCGCCCACCATGGAGGTAGTGAAATGAAGATCGAGGGAGCAACCGCACTGGTCACCGGTGCCAACCGCGGCATCGGCAAGGCGTTCGCCGAAGAGCTGCTGGCGCGAGGCGCGGCGAAGGTCTACGCCGGCGTCCGTGACGTCAGCACGGTCACCGACCCGCGCCTCGTCCCGATCCAGCTCGACGTCACCGTCCCCGAGCGGATCGCCGAGGTCGCGGCCGAGCTGACCGACGTCGACCTGGTCGTCAACAACGCGGGCACCGGCCGCCCGGCCCTGCCGCTCGCGGCGACCCTCGAGGACGCCCGCTACGAGCTCGAGCTCAACTACCTCTCGCTGATCTCGATGACCGAGGCCTTCGCCCCGGTCCTCGCCGTCAACGGTGGCGGCGCGATCGTCAACATGCTCTCGATCGTCTCCTGGGTCGCGGCGCCGAACCTCTCCACCTACTCAGCCTCGAAGGCCGCCGCCTGGTCCTACTCGAACTCCTCGCGAGTCCAGCTGAAAGGCCAGGACACCGAGGTCGTCGGCGTCCACGTCGGCTACGTCGACACCGACCTGATCGCCTCGTTCGAGGTCGACAAGATCCAGCCGCAGCTGGTCCCGGCAGCCGCCTTCGACGCGCTCGAGGCGGGCCAGCCCGAGGCGATCGTCGACGACTGGACCCGTCAGGTCAAAGCCGGCCTGAGCGACGACCAGAACCTGATCTATCCGGGCGTCGAGGAGCAGTTCAACGCCGCCGTCGCCGGCTGAGCCTCGCGGCGGCCCGCCACCGTCAGCCCGAGCGCGACCAGCTCGAGCACGGCGATCAGGCCGATCGGCAGGTGGAGGGAGAGGCCGGTTCCCGCGGCCAGCAGGGTGCCGAGCAGGGCGACGCCGAGCGCGCCGCCCGCCTGGCGCGCCGCGTTCTGCACGCCGGCGGCGAGGCCGATCCGCTCGACCGGCGTGCCCTCCATCGCGAGCGCCGTCATCGCCTGCATGCACAGCGAGACGGCGGCGAAGGGGAGGGAGGCGAGGATCGTCACCGCCACCGAGTCGCCGCCGAAGACGGCCAGGACGGCGGCGCCGACGACGCCGGCGCTGAGGCTGACGATCATCGCCCGCCACTCGCCCAGCCGGGCGATCATCCGCCCCGAGTTGAAGGCGATGACGCCGATCACCAGGGTCAGCGGTAGCAGCGCGAGGCCGGTGTCGAAGGGGGAGAGGCCGAGCTCCTCGTGGAAGAAGAGCGAGAGGCAGAAGAGGTTGCCGTAGAAGCAGAAGTTGTAGATGCCGCCGACGGTGACGACGGTCCGGAACTGGCGCCGGCGGAAGAGCTCGGGCGGGATCATCGGCAGGGCGACCAGGCGCTCCACCCGCCAGAAGCCGAGCGCCGCGAGGATTCCGAGCGCGAGCAGGGCCACGGTCTCGGGCGCGCCCCAGCCGAGCGAGCCGGCGAGGATGAAGCCGCCGCTCAACCCGCCGAGGGCGACGATGATCAGCGCCTGGCCGGGGAGGTCGAAGGGGTGGCGGTGGCGCGGCGTCTCGGTCACGTAGGCGAGCACCCCGGCCAGCGCCACGACGGCGATCGGCAGGTTGACGAGGAAGATCAGGCGCCAGCCGACGCTGTCGACGAGGGCGCCGCCGACCACCGGGCCGGCGGCGAGGCCGATCGAGGAGATGCCGCCCCAGGCGGCGAGCGCCCCGCGTCGCTCCGGACCGGCCGGGAACATGTGGGTGATCAGCGCCAGCGAACAGGGCATCAGCGCCGCCGCGCCGAGACCCTGCAAGGCGCGCGCCGCGATCAGCGCCCCGATCGAGGGAGCCGCCGCGCAGGCCGCGCTGGCCACTCCGAAGAGCATCAGCCCGGCGACGAAGGCGACGCGCGAGCCGATCCGGTCGGCCAGCGCCCCGGCGCTGAGCAGGAAGGTGGCGAAGGCGATCGTGTAGCCGCTGACGATCCATTGGGCGGCGGAGAGCGAGCCGCCGAGGTCGGCGACGATCGGGCCGACGGCGACGTTCACGATCGTCGTGTCGGTCGTGATCATCAGGAAGCCGAGGCAGATCGCAGCGAGGCCGAGCCGCCGCGCGCGGTCGTGCGGCACGGTCACCGCCACATCCTAAGATTTGAGCCATGCGCGCCCGCTTCGGCAAGCCGACCACCCTGGGCTACGTCGTCCTCGGGATCTCTGCGATCCTCATCGTCGGGATCGTCGTCGGCGTGATCATCGGCGGCGGGACCGGCTTCACGATTGACGCTATCGGCGGCCTCCTCCTCGTCATCTTCATCTTTCTCATGGTCGGGGGGAACACCCCGCGCGGGCCCAGGGACGATCCGCGCGACCACGGGCAGCAGCCCCCCGGCCCGACCGGCCTGCACTGAGGGCGCTCGCTCCCGCGCCGTGTGACGCATCCGATGGAGTCGGAGCGCCGCGCCGCGTAATTTCAAGGCGATGCCCGACGCCGCCACGAAGCCGGTCCCCCGCAAACTCGTCGCGCTGCTCGCGATCGGCTGCGGGGTCACCGTCGCCAACCTCTATTACGCGCAGCCGCTGCTCGACGCGATCGCCTCGCAATTCAACGTCTCCGATGGCACCGCCGGGCTGCTGGTCACGGTCTCCCAGGTCTGTTACGGGCTCGGGCTCGTCCTCCTCGCCCCGCTCAGCGACCTCGTCGATCGCCGCAAGCTCGTCGCCGTCCTGCTGGCGATCAGCTGCCTCGCCTCGGCGGGTGCCGCCGCGGCACCGCAGTTCGCGGTCCTCGGGTTGGCGATCGGCATCGCCTCGGCGACCTCGGTCGTCGCCCAGGTCCTCGTCCCCTTCGCCAGCACGCTCGCTCCGGAGAAAGAACGCGGTGCGGTCGTCGGCATGGTGATGAGCGGCCTGCTGACCGGGGTCCTGCTCGCCCGCACCCTCTCCGGGCTGGTCGCCGGGGTCGCCGGCTGGCGCACCGTCTTCGCCCTCGCCGCGGTCGCCATGGCGGTGCTCGCGGTCGCCCTCTGGCGGGCGCTGCCGGAGCGCCGCCGCTCGACCTCGCTCGGCTACGGCGCCCTGCTCGGCAGCATCGCCGCGCTGATCCGTCGCGAGCCACTGCTGCGCCGGCGAATGGTCTTCGGCGCCTGCGGCTATGCCGGCTTCAGCCTGGTCTGGACGACGATCACCTTCCTGCTCTCCGTCCCGCCCTTCAACTACGGCGAGACGGAGATCGGCCTCTTCGGCCTGGCCGGCCTCGCCGCGGCGATCGCGGCGATGCGCTTCGGCCGCCTCCACGACCGCGGCCTCGGGCGGATCGCGACCGGCGGCGTGCTCCTTTCGATCATCCTCGCCTGGCCGGTCTTTTACCTCGGCCGCCACAGCGTCCCGGCGATCCTTCTCGGCCTGGTGATGCTCGACTTCGGCGTGCAGGGACAGAACGTGCTCAGCCAGGGGGCGATCTACTCGCTCGGCAAGGAGACCACCGGTCGCGTCACCACCGCCTACGTCACCTCCAACTTCACCGGCGGCGCGATCGGCTCGGCGGCGGGCTCGATCGCCTGGATCGCGGGCGGCTGGCTGCCGGTCTGCTGCGTCGGCTTCGCTTTCGCCGCGACCGCGATGCTGGCCTGGCTGACCGAGCCGCGCCCGCGGGCGGATCGTCGCAGGCGCCGACCGTTCGCCGCCGCCCCCGCCTCGGTCGAGAACTGACCGACGGCCGGGCCGACGCGCGTCAGTCCTCGGAGCGGACGGCCTCGCCGACGTAGGGAGACATCGGGACCGAGGGGGCGGCGAGATCGGGCCTGGCGCCGTCGGTGAGGGCTTTGGGTGCCGCGTCCTCGGCCTCCTCGAGCACCTCCGGCGCCTCCTCGACGGCGTCCTCGAGCACCCCCTCGTGGCGGTGCCGGCTCATGTCGGCGAGCCCGAGGGCGCCGAGCAGGAAGGGCACGCCGGCGTGGAAGACGCGGTAGAGCAGGATGCCGCCGACGGCGAGGCTGAGCGGCGCGCCGAAGAGGGTGAAGGCGCCGACCAGGCCGCCCTCGGCGCTGCCGGGGATCGGCACGATCGCTCCGGCGTGGCCGATCGTGTAGGCGAGGACGAACAGGCCGAGCGCCGGCCCGCCGCCGCCGAGTGCCTCGAAAGCGGCGCCCATCGAGGCGACATCGAAGGCGTAGTAGCCGACCGCGCCGAGGATGAGGAGCATTTCGCGCTTGCCGATGACGAGCTCGACGCTGGTGTCGACCGCCTCGCGAAGCCAGGCTTGGGCGGCAGCGGCGCCGTGACGGATCTTGCCGCCGCGCGTGCCGTCGATCTGGGGCAGGGCGCGGGGAACGAAGATCACCGCGGCGACGATCACCGCGGCGATCGCCGCCGGGACCAGGGTGCCGGCGAGCGAGGCGTTGCCGGGCAGGACGCCGATCGCCTCCAGCGCCCCGAAGGTGACGAGGGCGAAGCCGCTGACCGCGCTGGTGACGAGGAAGAGGACCGCCGAGCGGCTGACCGCGAACCCGGTCGGGATGCCGGAGCGGATCAGGATCACGGCGCCGAGCGCGAGGCCGCCGCTGCCGCCGCTGGGGAGGAAGACGTTGGCGCTCTCCTCGACCACGCCGACGTCGAAGGACTCGCGCCAGCCGAGCCGGCGGTCGAAGGCGCCGCGTAAGGCGACGACGAAGCTCAGCACCGAGAGCAGCTGGAGGACGAAGGTGGCGACGACCCAGCCGGGATCGGTGTCGGCGAAGCGGTTGCGGATCGGTTCCAGGAACGGGACCCAGATGACGGCCGCGGCGGCCAGCACGGCGAGCCCGGCGGCAAGCGTGCCGTTGACGAGGATCGTGTGGCTGTCGGGCGCCTTTTTGCGCGCCGCGTCGGCCTCCTCGGTGCAGTCACGACGGCGCGTCGGCTCTACGAACTGGAGCACCCGTAGATCCTTTCCACGCCAATCATTTATCTAACCTTAACGACCCGCCAGGCCGGATGAGGAGACACCCTCCGTTTAGGGGTGACCTAGCCGCCGGATCGGGGGGGGTGTAGACAGAACAACATGGGCCGCGGAAGCTGGCGCCCGGAGCTGAAAGGGACGCGGCCGTCTCGGCCCCGCCCGGGCAGCCTGTGGCCGTGGCCGAGACGGCCGAGGGTGCGGGGAGAGGGCACGGGTTCGGGTCACGGTTCCTCCCGTCTTCTCCAGGCGTCGAGATCTGCCGTTCGTCGTTACACCCCCTATAGAGGCTGTCGCATAAAGCCGCGGCGATCACGCCGCTCCAGGCCCACCGACCCCGGGATCCGGGCCGACCACCGCCCCGCCTCACCCCGCGGTGAGGGCGAGACGGTGGCGGTGGAGC
>JAOPZF010000035.1 GCA_025964255.1 Solirubrobacterales bacterium
CGGGCGGCGGCGGGCTGTTGCGGCTCGGCGTGCGGCTCGCCACGACGCGGCGGGTGCGACTGCTGGCGACGCTCGCCTCGCTGGCGATCTGCACGTCCTTCGTCTTGCTGATGCTGGCGCTGGCCTCGGAGCTGAACACCCTCGCCAACGACCCGACCTCGCTCGGTCGCCGCTACCAACTGAGCGCGTCGCTGCCCGCCTCAGCGGCCCCCCGGGTCCGGAAGCTGCCGGGGGTGAGCGCGGTCGGGCCGCGCTGGGAGGCGAGCGCGGTCGACGCCTACTCGCTCGGCGAGATCACCTACCTGATCGCCTTCCGCGGCGATCACACCCAGTTCGAGGATCCGCCGTTGGTCGAAGGCTCGCACCTGCACGGCGACCGCCAGGCCGAGGTCGGCCGCGGCCTCGCCCAGCTGCTCGGCCTGCGGGTCGGCTCGACCCTCGCGCTGGCCCTCGCCTCCGGCCGCGAACTGCGCCTGCGGGTCGGCGGCATCGTCTCCTCGCTCGAACACGACGGCCGGATCGCCTACGTCCCCGAACGGGCGCTACTGCGCGCCGAACCCGACGCCCCCGAGAAGCTCGCCGTCATCGTCGCCCCGGGGGCCAGCACGAAGACGGTCACCGCCGAGCTCGAACGCATCGGGGCGCAGGTGACGACGTCGACCGGGGTCGCCGGGGGCGGCAAGACCCTGGTCGACGCGCTGCGGGGGCTGCTGCTGACGATCGCCGCGGTCGACGTCCTCGTCTGCCTCTACATGCTGACCCAGGCGCTGGCGCTGACCGCGGGCGAGCGCCGCTCGGCGATCGCGGTCCTGCGCGCCTGCGGCGCCGGCGCCCGCTCGATCCGCGTCCTCCTCGCCGGCGCCGCGCTCGCGGTGCTGGTGCCGGCCGCCGTGATCGCCGTCGCGCTCGAGCGGTTCGTGCTCGGCCCCGCGGTCTCGCGGCTGGCGGAGGGATACGCCTCGCTCTCGCTCGCCGCCGACGCGGCCGAGATCGCGGCCCTCCTCATCGGCCTCGCCGCGATCGGCGCGCTCGCCGTCTGGTGGGTGGTGCGCCGGGTCACCGCGCGGCCGATCGCCGGGGGGCTCCGGTGAGCCGCGGCATGAGCCGACGCGAGCTGCTCGCGAGTGGCGCCGCCGGCGCGCTCGCCCTCGCACTCGCCGGATGCGGCGGCGGCCTCGATGCGGTGAAGAGCGGTTCCACCCGGGGCAGCACCTGGAGTGGGGAGGGCGGCGACCTCGAGGTCGCGTCCGGGGCGAACCTCATCGCCCGCACCGAGTTGGCGCCGGCCGTCCCCCTCGGCAAGCCGTTGGCGACCCTCGGTCACCTCACCGACGCTCACGTGATGGACTCCGAGTCGCCGGCCCGGGTGCCGTTCCTCTCCCAGCTCGGCCAGCCGTTCAACTCGACCTTCAGACCGCAGGAGGCGCTGACCGCGCAGGTCATGGACGGCGCCGTGCGGGCGATCGACGCGCTGCACCCCGACGCGGTGATCCAGGGCGGCGACCTGATCGACAACGCTCAGGAAAACGAGCTGACCCGGGGGCTCGCCCTGCTCGCCGGCGACCGGGTCGACCCGTCGAGCGGTGCCCGTCGATACCACGGGGTCCAGGAAGCCGGGGACGCCGACCCCTTCTATTACCGGCCGGACATCGACGCCCCGCGGTACCCGGGCCTGCTCGCCGCGGCCACCGGTCGGTTCCACGCTCCTGGGCTGAAGGCGCCCTGGTACCCGGTGCTGGGCGACCACGACCTGCTGGTGCAGGGAATTCTCACGCCGACCTCTTTGACCGACCGCCTCGCCCGCGGCAACCGCGCCGTGTGGAGGCTGCCGACCGGATTGAAGGCGCCACCGGGGGCGGAGAGCCTCGCCTCGGCGGCGCCCGACGGCCTGCCCGATCCGGGGCTCTTCGAACCGCTCATCCGCCAACTGCTGACCGCGCCGTCGGTCGAGGTGCCCGCCGACTCGAGCCGCCGCGAGCTGGGGGCCGCGACGGTGGTCGCGCAGCTACGTCGGGCGGCCTCGTTGCCGCGCGCCGGCGGGCTGCTCGACTACACCTTCGACGTCGGCGACAGCTTGCGTGTGATCGTCCTCGACCTGGTCCGTCGCGCCGGTGGCTCGGACGGCTTGGTGCACGCCGGCCAGGGCGCCTGGCTGTCCCGACAGCTCGCCCGCGCCGGAAATCGCTGGGTGCTTGTCGTCACCCACCAGCCGCTGACCAACTCGGTCGGCGGCTCCGGCCTCCTGGCGCTGCTCGATCGCCACCCCCGCGTCGTCGCGGTCCTCTCCGGCCACACCCACAAGAACCGGATCGAACCGCGCCGAAACCGGGCCGGCGGCTACTGGCTGATCTCGACCGCATCGCTGATCGACTATCCGCAGCAGGCCCGAGCCCTGCGCCTCCACGAGACCGCCGACGGAGGCGTGGCGCTGCAGACCTGGATGCTCGACCACGTCCCCGCAGCACTAGGCGACATCTCCCGCGAACTCTCCTACCTCGACGCCCAGGGCGGCCGTCCCCAGGGCTTTGCCGGCGCTCCCCATGACCGCAACGTGACCCTGTTCAAGGCCGCGCCCGGCTGAGGGCTATTCCAGGGCGTAGAGCGTCCCGTCTTCGGAGCCGATCAGCAGGGTGCCTTCCTGGTGGTCCGCGGCGCGCCGGCGGTCCTTCTCAACCGCGGTGTCCTCTCCTCGGGTCAACGCGCCGCGCTCGCAGGCCTGGTCGGCGCCGCGATGCTCTCGACCCTCTGCTTCCCCTTCGTCGGGATGGCGCTGCTCGACCGGGCCGCCGACCCGGTGCCCGCCTAACGGCTCGCCTCGGGCGTGGCTCCGTCGACCGTCTGGTCGGCGGCGCCTACGCGACCGCGGGTCGCGTAGGCGCGCAGCACGTCGCGGTGTTCGATCCAGCCGGCCAGCCTGCCGTCGGGGTAGGTGACCGGGAGGCCCTCGCGGTCGCCTTCGGTGATCGATTCGATCGCCCGCCCGATGTCGTCGTCGGGACGCAGCGTCGGGACGCTTTCGGCGAGGTCGAGGGCGGTGCCGTCCTCGTCGCCGCTCGCGAGCGCCCGCTCCACTGCCCGCGCGTCGACCACTCCGACAACGACCTCGTCGCGGTCGACCACTGGCAGCGCGGTCCGGCCTTCGTCGGCGAGGCGGGCGGCGACGTCGGAGACCAGCGCCTCGGCCGCCAGTGGGATCGGCGCCGACTGCACGGCCGCGGCGATCGGGATCCCGTGCCGGGCCGCGGCGCCCGCGGGCCGTTCGATGTCGATGCCGCGACGGCGCAGCTTCAGCGTGTAGATCGAGTCTTCGCTGAGCAGGCGGCTGAGCGCGGTGGCGACGACCACCGCCAGCATCAGCGGCAGGATGATCGAGTAGTCCCCGGTCAGCTCGAAGACGATGATCACCGCGGTGATCGGGGCGCGTCCGGTCGCGGCGAAGACCGCCGCCATGCCGACCAGGCCGTAGGCACCGGCGCCCGCGGTGGCGGCGGGGAGGAGGTCGTGGGCGCCGGCACCGAAGGCGCTTCCCAGCATCGCCCCCATGAAGAGCGCCGGCGCGAAGACGCCGCCCGAGCCGCCGATCGCCATCGTCAGGCTGGTCGCGACGATCTTGCCGACCAGGAAGGCGAGCAGCAGGCCGACCACGTACTTGCCGTGGATGGCCCCTTCCAGCACCGGATAGCCGACCCCGTACATCTCCGGCAGCACCAGCAGCAGGGCGCCGAGCAGGATCCCGCCGACCGCCGGCCGCAGCCAGGCCGGGCCGCGCCAGATCTTGTCGGCGAGGTCCTCGGAGCCGTAGAGGACCCTGATGAAGGCGACCCCGACCAAGGCGGCGAGGATCCCGAGCAGCGCGTAGAGGGGGTACTCGATTCCCGAGACGACGTGGAAGGCGGGCAGGGTCAGGAAGGCTTCCGAGCCGAAGGCGATCCGCCCGACCGCGGTGGCGACGACGGATGCCAGCACGACGAGGCCGAAGGAGCGGGTCTCGAAGTTCCGCAGGATCAGCTCGAGGGCGAAGAAGACGCCGGCGATCGGCGCGTTGAAGGTGGCGGCGATGCCGCCCGCGGCGCCACAGGCGACCAGCAGCCGCGTGTTCTCTCCCGCCTGGCGGGTCAGCTGCCCGAGGCCGGAGCCGATCGCCGAGCCGATCTGGACGATCGGCCCCTCACGACCGACCGAGCCACCGGAGCCGATCGTGATCGCCGAGGCGAGCGACTTGACGATCGGCACCCGGCCACGGATCTTGCCTTCGTTCTGGTGGACCGCGAGCATCACCTCGGGGACGCCGTGGCCGCGCGCCTCGGGAGCGAAGCGGTAGACCAGCGGGCCGTAGAGGAGGCCGCCGATGACCGGCACGACCAGCACCACGAAGGGTCCGAGGAAGGCGAGGTGAGGATTGGTGAAGTGGCCGAGCGCGCTCGGGTCGGTGTGGCCGGTGAAGAGCCAGGTGAAGCCCTCGATCAGGTAGCGGAAGCCGATCGCGCCGACCCCGGCGCCGGCGCCGACGGTCAGGGCCAGGGCGACGAGCAGCCCTTCCTCGCCACCCAGTTTCGTCCGCAGAGTGCTCACCGATCGAATCTAGGAAACGGCGAAGGTCGAACGACCCCGAATCGGCCGCCAGACCGCCACTTGGTCAGATCTCTGACCAAGTTGAGCGTGATTAGGATCAACGATCGCCTCCGAGCCCGGCACGGTCGAAGTCCTCTCCCGCGAGCCGGACCTCGCGCTGGGCCTCGTCGAGCCCGAGCTGACGGCGGCGCGGCGAGCCTGCCGCGCGCGCACCGTGACGATCCCCAAGGGGGACTGGGACCCGGGCGCGCGCTACCGCGATCCCGACGGCTACGGCCTCTTCCTGCTCTCCGGCTTCGTCGTCCGGCGGGTCGGCCGGGCGGGGCGCTTCGGCGCCGAGCTGCTCGGCCCCGGGGATCTGCTCCGTCCATGGCAGTCGGTCGGCGCCTTCGCCTCTCGACCCTTCGACCCGGTCTGGTCGGTGGTGGCCCCCGCCGAGGTGGCGCTGCTCGACGCCGCCTTTGCCCGCCGCGCCGCGCCCTACCCGACCGTCGCGGTCCAGCTCGTCGACCGGGCGATGCTGCGCTCGCGCCACCTGGCCCTGGCGCTTGCGATCGTCCAGCAGCCGCGGGTCGACCGTCGCCTGCACTGGCTCTTCTGGCACCTCGCCGATCGCTGGGGTCGCACCGGCCCCGGGGGCGTCACGATCGAGGTACCACTGACTCACTCGCTGCTCGGAGAGCTGGTGGCCGCGCGGCGGCCGTCGGTGTCGACTGCGCTCTCAAACCTGGCGGCCGAGGGCAAGGTCGAGCGCGACGGGAGATCGTGGCTGCTCCGAGGTGGCCCGCCCGACGACTACGAGGACCTGGCCGTCGGCTGAGCGGCTCTGACCCGGTCGGCGTTGCCGCAGGCGCGGCTCAGCAGGGCGCCGAAGATCAGCGGTGCGGCGCCGAAACTCAGGTCCACCGTCGGACCGAGCGACGATGGAAGAAGACCGTAACGGTGGAGCCCCTCCTCGGGACTGAAGTCCGCAAGTCCCATTTTCAACCCGAGGAGCAAAGGCCATGAGATCGATCATCCGCGCCAGCTTGGCGTTGGCTGCAGTCGCAGCCCTGTTCGCCATCACCGCTGGTGCCGCTGCCGCGCACGGCGGGCGAGGCGGCGACCATCGCGCGCCGTCGCACCCGTCCCACCACCACCATCCGGCACCACCGCCCCCGCCGCATCACCACCCGGGCGGGCCGCCGCCTCCGCCGCCGCCCCCATACCGCTCCAACCATCCTGTCTTCGTCCAGACCGACAACCTCGCCGGCAACCAGGTGATCGCCTACGACCAGGGCCGTGACGGCAGCCTCACCGAAGTCGGCGCCTACCCGACCGAAGGCCTCGGCGGCGAACTGGAAGGCTCCGTCGTCGACCACCTTGCCTCGCAGGGCTCGCTCGCCTACGACGCCGACAATCATCTGCTCTACGCGGTCAACGCGGGCAGCAACACCGTCTCGGTGTTCGCCGTCTTCGGCGATCGCCTCTTCCTCCAGCAGGTGATCGGCTCGGGCGGTTCGTTCCCGGTCAGCGTCGCCGTCGACCACGGGCTCGTCTACGTTCTGAACGCCGAAGGCGAAGGTTCCCTGCAGGGCTATCGGGCCGCCTTCGGGCACCTCTTCCCGATCCCCGGTTCGACTCGTGCCCTGGGGCTCGATCCGACCGAAACGCCCCGTTTCACCCACACGCCCGGCCAGGTCGCGTTCTCTCCCGACGGCTCGCAGGTGATCGTCACCACCAAGGGCAACGGCAACGCGATCGATGTCTTCGGGGTGCAGGCCTTCGGCCGGCTCTCGGCGACGCCGGTGGTCAACCCCGAGCCTGGCACGGTGCCGTTCGCGGTCACCTTCGACCAGGAAGGCAACCTGCTCGTCTCGCAGGCGGGGACCAACTCGGTCACCTCCTACGCCCTCAACGGTGACGGCACCGTGGCCCCGTTGAGCACGGTCGCCACCGGACAGCAGGCGACCTGCTGGGTCGTCCGATCAGGTTCGGTGGTCTATGCCTCCAACGCGGGCAGCGCCAACCTGAGCGACATCGGGATCGGCCCCGGCGGCCAGCTGAGCTCGCTCGGCACCACCGGAACCAGCGGCGGGACCGTCGACGCGGCCGTGGCCGCCAACGGGCGCTCCCTCTATATCCAGGGCGGTGCCGCCGGCACCGTCGATGAGTTCCAGATCGGCTCCGGAGGTGCTCTGGCCAAAGTCGGCACGGTCACGGTTCCGGGTGCCATCGGCGGCGAGGGGATCGTCGCGCTCTAGAGCCTCGCCCGGCCGGCTGCGGCGCGTTTTCAGGATCGTAAGATGCGCGCCGTAGCTTGCCGGGTGGCCCATGAGTCGCCGTCGCTCCGACACCGCCGCAACCGCCGATGCAGAGCTCGTCGAGAAGCTGCGGGAAGGCGACGAGGCGGCCTTCGTCGCGCTCGCCGGCCGCCACCAGGCGGCGATGCTGCGGCTTGCCGCGGCGTTCGTGCCCAGCACGGCGGTTGCCGAAGAGGTCGTGCAGGACACCTGGATGGCGGTGCTGCGCGGGCTCGACGGTTTCGCCGGGCGCTCTTCCTTCAAGACCTGGCTGCTCCACATCCTCGTCAACCGAGCCAAGAGCACCGGTATGGGTGAGGCACGGAGCCTGCCGATCGGCGATGCCGGTCCGGCGGTCGACCGCTCCCGTTTCGATGCCGCCGGAGCCTGGATGGCGCCGCCCCGCCACTGGGTCGAGGACAGCGAGGATCGGCTGCTGGCGACGGGGTTGCGCGACAGGCTGGAGCTGGCCCTGAAGCGACTGCCGGAACGTCAGCGGGCGATCGTGATCCTGCGCGACGTCGACGGCCTGAGCAGCGAGGAGGTGTGTGGGGTGCTCGGTATAACCGCGGGCAATCAACGCGTCCTCCTCCATCGCGCCCGCGGCCACCTGCGCGAGGCAATCGAGGAGTTCGTCGAGGTATGAGACTGCTCCCGCACAAAGATCCGCTGGTCTGCCAGGAAGTGGTCGAGTTGGTGACCGACTACCTGGAAGGGGCGCTGTCGCGCCGCGAGCGCCGGCGCTTCGAGGCGCACCTCGCCGATTGCCCGCATTGCACCGAGTACCTGGCGCAGATGCGGGCCACGATCCGCCTCACCGGCCAGCTCGAGCCAGGCGATCTGAGCCCCGAGATGAGCGACGATCTCGGCGAGATCTTCCGGCGCTGGCGGGACGACGTGGGTTGAGGGTGGGACTACGGATTACGAGCGGGTAGACGCTCCGGTACGGCTCTCTCCATCGCAACAAGCTCTGCTTTCGGTTTAGCTGAACTGGCGCCGCTCCAGCGCCCACCAGATCTCGACGAGCGTTTCGGTCGCCCGCAGCGAACGACCAGTTGCCTCTTCAAACCGGCCGAGGCGGTGGCGGACCGTGTTCGGATGGACCTCCAAGCCGGCTGCCGTCGTCTCCGCATTACAGTCGTTTGCCAGGTAGCTCTCGACCGTGGTCAGCACCGCCTCGCCGCCGCTGAGTGCCAGCACGGGGCTGACGTAGCGCTCGACCATCGCCGTACCCACGTCCGCGTCCTCCGCCACGGCTGGCCGCACCCCGAAATCACTCAACTCGAACACGCCCTTGGAGCCAATCGCCAGAGCGGTGTCCAGTGCCCGCCGCGCGCTGCGGAAGGCGGGCTCCATCGCCGATAGAAGAGCCGGCTCAGAAATCCCGAATGCGCTCGGGGCCATGCTGTCAGGGAGGGTCTTGATGAAGCCGCAGGCATCGCCGTCGATCAGGGCGACAAGCCCGTTCCCCCGGCTCACCAAGCCGTCGGCGCGAAGGAAGCGCTCGATCTCCTCCAAATCAACAGAGGGGTCCGGTCGAGCGATGACCGCGTGGTAGAGCGCCTCGGGCTCAAGACCGAGGGGGACGATCGCAGTGCGAATCTCGGCCGGCGCGGCGATTCCGGTGAGCAGCCGCCGGACGAGGTTGGTCTGGGTCTGTTGCTGCTCGCGCGCCCGAGCCAGTTCCGCCTCGCGATGCCCTTGGGCCGCGGCGACCATGCCGAAGTCCGTCCACGTGAGGGCGAGCTCGAGGAACTCCAGGAGCAGACCCTCGCGCTCCGGCACGTCGGGAGCCACCCTCCGCGCCGTTTCATAGAGAGCCTCCAGCGCAACTCGCCAGGCCGTCAGCATCTCGGTGACGGCGACTCCCTGTCGCCCTCGGGTCCGGCCCCGGTCGAGGAATACCTCTGGATCGTCGGACCTATCGGGCCGCCGTCGCTTTCCGATCCCGGCCAAGACCACGTCGAAGTTGGCGCGGACCCCCAGTTCGAGAGCTTCGCGGCCCAGGCCACTGTAGGAGGGCATCGTCTGAAGGCTCTCGACGGTCCTCTCGACGCTCACGTTGTTCTCGGCGCGGACGGCCTCCAAGAACGATTGCCACACGTTGGCGGACTGCGATACAGCGCCGCGCACGGAAGCCATCGAGAGACAGTAGCGCCAAGAAGATGACGTGCCTGGCCGTTGTCGGCCTCCCCAACCGAGGCCGCAATCGGCGGTCTCTCTTTCCATTGCCGGGCAGACCAGCCCGGAGCAAGGTGGGAAGGGAAGTGACCAACCACCGAAAGGAACCAAGATGAGCACCACCGAAGCGTCCCCAACTGGCGCCACGTCGGTCACGAAATTCGACGCCGATCAGGTCGAGCGCGCCAATGCGAGCGGGCTTCAGCCGATCGTCTTCGTCCACGGCCTCTGGCTGCTGCCTAGCAGCTGGGATCGCTGGGCGGCCGTGTTCGAGGAGGCGGGCTACACGGCGCTGACCCCGGCCTGGCCCGACGATCCGGAGACGGTCGAGGAGGCCAACGAGCACCCTGAGGTCTTCGCCGGCAAGACCGTCGGACAGATAGCCGACCACTACGGCGAGGTGATCGGCGGTCTGGATAAGAAACCCGCCGTGATCGGGCATTCATTCGGGGGACTGCTGGCGCAGATGATCGCCGGCCGGGGCCTCTCCGCCGCCACCGTGGCGATCGACGCCGCCCCGTTTCGTGGCGTGCTCCCGCTGCCGATAACGGCACTCAAATCAGGCGCGCCGGTGCTCCACAATCCGGCCAACCGCAACCGGGCGGTTCCGCTCACCTATGAGCAGTTCCGCTACGGCTTTGCCAACGCCGTCTCCGAGGACGAGGCGAAGCAGCTCTACGACGAGTTCGCCGTGCCGGCCTCAGGGGCACCGCTGTTCCAGGCTGCGGCGGCGAACCTCAATCCGTGGACCGAGGCGAAGGCCGATACCAAGAACCCGGAGCGAGGTCCGCTGCTGATCGTCTCCGGCGAGAAGGACAACACCGCGCCCGGGGCGATGGCCGAGGCGTCGTTCAAGAAGCAGAAGCGCAACGAGGGGGTGACGGAGTTCGTCGAGATGCCGAATCGAGGGCACGCGCTCGTCATCGACAGCGGCTGGCGCGAAGTCGCCGACAAGGCACTGGCCTTCGTCAAGCGATTCGTCTGATAGCTAGGGACGAGACAAGCGGGCCGGGCGGGGTGGCCGCCCGGCCCGCCGGTTGATCCACTCGTGGGTTCAGCGACCCACTTGTTCAGGGCGCGCCAGGGCGCGCGCCGGCATCCGACAGCGCAGCCATCCGGTCGCCCATCACGCGCGTCCAGGTGCCGGCGATCGACTCGGCCGTGGCGCCCTCCTCGCCCGAGATCTCGGCCGCCATCGTCGCGGTCTCAGGGTCCGAGGCGCGTTCCGCGACCCGGCGCACCAGCTGGTAGACGGCGACCTCGAGGTTCTCGAAGGCGTAGGCGAACCCGGAGAGCTTCACGGTCGTGTCCGGCTGGACGGCGAAGAAGCCGCCGACATTGAGGGCGCCGATGCGCAGTGCGAGATCCTTGGTCCGCGAGGGACCGGTCCCGCGGGCGCGAAGCCGACCCTCGACGCGCCGCAGGTGATCTCGGGTCTGGCGGAGGTGAGATTCGAAGATGCTCGCCAGTCCCTCATCGTCGACCAGCCTGGTGGCGACCTTGAGAAGCTGCTCGGCCTGCTGCTCCAGTGCGTGCGCGTCCTTCAGATAACGATCGAGATGGGCGGTGAGGTCGTCGCCGGCGACCTCGCGCAGCGATGCCTCGACGGCGACGTCGAAGAGCGAGGCCAGGCGCTTGCCCATCTGGCGCTCCTCGGTCCCGATCGCGGCGGCGGCCGCGGCGGTCTCGACATCCCCGGCGGACGTCGCCGCCGCGCCCAACAGGCCGTAGGTAGCCACCTCCATGCTCTCGTAGGAGAAGGCGTGCGCGGTCAGCTTTCCCGTGGCGTCGGATTGACTGCGGGCGAAAAGGATCATCCCCCAGCCTCCGCCCCTGCCGGCCACGTCCTTGACCCGGGACGGGTCGGCGTCATGAGCCGCCAGCCGCGCCCGAAGAGTTCGCTCGTGTCCTTCGGTCTCGGTCAGGTGCTCGCGGAAGGCCCTTGCCAACCGATCGTCGGCGGCGATCCGCGGGGCCGCGCGCATCTGTGCCAGGGCCTGCGCCTCGACCGCATGGGCATCGGTCAGATACTTGACGAGCTGCTCCTCGGCCGAATGCTGCATGACCGTTCCGTACCCGTTCTTCGGACCGAGGCATCATCTCCGGCGGCGCCGGAGGGCGGCGACGGAATGGGCGGCAGTGGGGATGGTCGAGCCGGCATAGCGGACGCCACCTTTCCGCCACCGCTGTAGAGCCGCCAGCCAAGCGCACGTTCCTCGCTCGGCCAACCAGACGGGCGCGAGGAGGGATGCGGAGGGGGGAAAGAAACGCGCGCCACCGGCACGTCGGCGGCCACGCTCGGCGGCAAGTACGGACGCTGCCGCGGCCAGGACGGCGAGATCGAAGCGGTGCCGGCGCGCAGCAAGGGCCAGCGCCGGGATCAGTGCCAGCTCGAGCGCCATGCGCGCCGGCAGGGCGAAATCGTCGTAGGCCTGGCGGACCCGTTGGCCGCGGAAGTGGGCGCTCGAGGGAGGAAGCCGACGTACGTAGAGGTCGAGTGGGGAGTGGACCCGTCCGCCGTGGGCGCGGACGGTCCGGATCAACTCCAGGTTCTCGAAGAGCACGTCGCCGTCATACCCGCCCATCGCCACGAAGCGCGACCGCCGAACGCCGAGGGTGCCGGGGAAGTCGGCACCGAAGCAGCGGTTCAGGAGCGTCCGGGCGCTGTCCCAACGCGCGTGCCAGGGCAGCGGATCGAAGTAGTTCTGGGGCCAGACCAGGTCGAACTCATCCAGCAGGTCGAGGAGACGGCGTAGAGAGTTCCCGTCGTAGCGGACGTCGTCATCGGCGATCACCAGGCGCTCGCGGGTGGCGAGGGCCGCGGCGGTCCGCACTCCGGCGACCTTGCCGTTGAGGCATGCCTCGGCTGGGGCCGGCGGGACGTGGACGGTGACGTGGGCTCGCCAAGCGTCCGCGTTGGCCGCCAAGACCGTTGCCGGTGAGCCGTCGATGACGATGATCTCCGGGCCCAGGGCCGCTAACTCGGCAAGGTACTCCGTCATCTCGGAACGCTGGCCGCCGTCCTGCCAGCGCACCGGGATCAGGTAGGAGCAATCGAGTGGCGAGGCCACTTCACGTCTGGTCGAGCGGCCGGCGCAGTGAGGTCTCTCCGGCCTCCCAGCAGCTCAGCAGGTGCTCCGCCCAACGGCCCTCCAGGGCCAGGAGTGCCCGCGCCCCGAAGAGGATGTCCTCGGCGAGGTCAGGCTCGTCCCGGGCCAGGCCCCCGGCGAGGTCCCAGGCGGCGATCGTCTCGTGGACCGCATCAGCCTCGACGTGCTCGTCGTAGAAGTCGGTCACGGGCTTGTCATAGCCGAGGCGTCGCATCGCGTTGCCGTAACGGCGGTTCGGTATCGACGAGGTCATCTCGAACGCCGCCAGGTGCCCGACCAAGGCGCCGCGCCGGCGTCGGTGCAGCCCGAACCCGGACAGCAGGTTGACGCTCGCCAGCGTCACCCCCGGGACCAACTCGAGATAGCCGCCGTAGGTGTCGTCGAGCCCCAGCGCGGTCATCGTCTTGGCGAAGAGGACGGAGTGCATCCGGTCGGCCCGGCCGCCTCCGTACTCGTCGAACTGCACCTCGAGGAGCGCGGCCTTGGGCGCCGGGGTCAGCCTTGGTATCGCCCAGGAGTGAGGGTCGGCCTCCTTCAGCTGGTAGGGCGATCGATGGACCACGTGCTCGAGCATCTGCTCCCTGGTACCACGCGTCTCGAGGTAGCGGGACAACGGCGGACCCTCGTCCTCGGCGACGATCGCCTGGAGGCTCTCGCCGACGCAGGCCAGCTCCGTCGGCTCGTTCGGCGGGGTCAGGTCGTCCACCGCCCGCTCGAAGGCGGCCTCGATCTCGGCGCGGAACCCGAGCAGCTCGGGTGCCCACTCCCAGCGTTCGTCGACTCCTTCGAAGCCGGCGTAATGCAGCTCGTAACAGACGTACAGGGCAAGTTGCAGGTCGAGGTCGGCGATCGGATCCGCGGGGATCGACAGGTCGCCCCAGGCGATCTCGGTACCGGGGCTGAGCCTGAGCGTTTCGAACAGGCGCTCGGTCCACTGCCCGACCGACCCGGGCAGATCCGTTCGTCTTCCGGTCCCCGGGCGCGGTTCAGCGAGCGACGGCATCGGCTTGATCCTTTCTCTCGGGGTGGGCGGCGCGGCTCACTCGGAGGCCGGCTCCGGCGGCCAGGTCTCAAGTACGCCGGGGGCCCGGAAGTCGATCAGCTTGTGAGTGCCATCGCAGTAGGGCCGCATCCGTGACTTGCCGCAGCGGCAGAGGGCGATCGTCCGTCGCGAGGTCGGAATCTCCTCGCCCTCCTGGTCGCGGAGGGTGAACGGGCCACGGACCAGATAGGGCCCGTTTCGGTAGGGCGTGATCGTGGTCGGCTCGGCGCCCACGTCTGGCCTGTCGAAGCTGCGCATAGTTTCCGTCACATCTCCCTTTCCGTCGGGTGACCTCTGCTGCCGCCACCCGTGCAGATGAAGTGCCCCTGAGACCACGCCTTCAAACTTGTAGGGCCGGGGGCACCGGACTAGTGCCCGCTGATGATCAGCAGGACGATCTGAGGTATCAGCGCGAGTGGCGTCCCGATCAGGCTCACCCTCGAGAAGAACCGGTTGAAAAGGCCTTCGAAGCGCACGCCTTGGGCGATGATCAGCGCGACGATGTGACCAAGGTTGATCAGGGCGAAGGCCAACGCGATCAGCAGCATCGCGGCGGCTTCGGTGCCGGCCCGATTTTCCTCATGGTTGCCGCCCCCGGTGTGTGAGTTCGCCAAGCCCTTGGCGGCGAGGATGCCGAGGATGATCGTGCAGGTGAACCCGACGATGATCCCGGCGATGTCCCGTTTGTTGACCGGCGGTAGGTAGGCACCGGACTCGCCGCGCCCCCGCCAGGACCCCCGTTTGGTCTTCTGCACGTCGATGACTTCCGGCTCGGCGTCGCGGGTGACGACGAGCTCGAGCACCGGCAGGTCGAAGTCGCGTTCGGCCTGTTCCAGCAGCCCTTTCTCGACCGGGCTTCCTTCCTCTTCGTCGTGGGCGACGAGGACGATCTGATCGGGGGCGAACTTGATGACCTCGTCGTTCATCGCCTGGATCGGATCGGAGTCGCCGACCTCGCCGCTCGCCTTCAGCCCGGCATCTTTCAGGGCCTCGAGCGTCTCCTCGAGCCGTTCGCGGGCCGGTGGGATCGCCTCGTCGACGGCGCCCATCATCAGGTCCAGTTTCGACTCGGGCAGCGCGGGCGCGACGACGAAGACCTCTTCGACGTCCTTGCCCAGGTGGCCGAGGAGTGAGCGGGTCAACTCCTCCCCGCTCACCGCCTCGTCGATCACGACCAGGGCCCGCTTTCCGGAGTCCGTCCGGGCGCCTTGTGGCAACCGGTCGGTCGTCATGGCGTCAGCGCGTCCTTGGCTTTGCGCAGCACCCCGCCTTTGGCCGGGATCGGGGTGCTGTGCAGCTCCGGGCGGGACTCGGCCGGCGCCAGGTTCGGGACATCGCCCATCGGCTCCGCCTGGCGGACGCCGAATCTGCCCTTCGAGTCGACCGAGGAGCCGCTCGTCCAACGGGCGTCGTCGGGCACCTCACCGTCGGAGTGGACGAAGTACTCGTAGGCGAACTCCTCCTTTTCCTGGCTCGAGGGGAAGTCCGGCGGCACCGGCAGCCCCATGTCCTTCTGCTCCTCGAGCACCGCCATCCACTGGTTCTGGTGCATCGTGTCGCGGGCGATCAGGAACGAGAGCATGTCTTTCATGCCTGGGTCGTCGGTCATCTCCCAGAGGCGCGTCGCCAGCAGTCGGCCGCTCGCCTCGGCGTGGACGTTGGCGAGCATGTCGGAGCCGAGGTTGCCGGTGGCGACCACCCAGGAGCCGTTGAATGGGTTGCCGTTGGAGTCGACCGGCATCGCCGCGAGGCCCGCCGAGAGGACGTGGCGGGGGTCCTCGCCGCCGAGGATCGCCGTGACGACGCCATCGCCGTCGGCGACTTCCTCCTGGAGCCGCGACGGCGCGTTCTCGAGATTCAGCGCGACCGCGGTGGCCAGCATCTCGATGTGACCGATCTCCTCGGTGCCGGTGTTGAGGAGCATGTCTTTGTAGCGGTCCGGGCCGCGGTTGCCCCAGCCCTGGAACAGGTACTGCAGGCAGACGCGGATCTCACCCTCGACGCCACCGATCGCCTGTTGGAGCATCTTGGCGAAGACGGGGTTAGGTTTATCGACCCGCACTTTGTAGGCGAGTTGTTTGGTGTGTCGGAACATCGGTGCCTTTCTTATGCGTGTGTAGCCGTGGCTACAGTTGATGGCCGCCCGGGGTGGTGGAACGGGAGCGCGTGTGGACGCGGTCAGGCTCAGCTTCGGCCGGGTCCCAGCGGGTCGAGAGGGCGGCGATCCCCTCGAGGACGCCGGCGATGATCGTGAACCGGGTCGCGGCTCCGTTGCCGGTGTAACCGAGGATGAACGGGGCAACGATGAGCACCGCCGCGACCAACAGGTCGGTCATGAAATGCACTTTCAGCGGGATGACGCGGGCCAGCGACACGCGCCAGTCGGTCATCGCGCCGGACATGATGACGATGACGCCGAGAACGATGCAGAGAACCTGGGCGTCGTTCGCGTCGCTGAACCCGAAGATCCAGGATGAAAGGATCAGCACGAGGCCGATCAGGGGCTCGATAGCAGCATGAACTCTGAGGGGAAGCGGACCACGGTCCATTTTCAAAATCCTCCATTTTGGATTTACTGGATCCGATAATCCGTCCCGGCCAGACGATTAGCCGGCGACGTACTTCCAGATGGTGCAAATGGCCGAGAACCCCCCAGGAGCTCTGCGGCCCGGACCTTGTGGTTACCCACCCGAAGGGCTCTGAATCACTGCCTCCCGCGCCGTCCTAGAGGGCGGGTTCCAGGGCGAGCCCGTCAGCCGGATCGCGGGTCAGCGGACAGGTCAGACAACGGGGCCCGCCGCGGCCGCGACTCAACTCCTCGCCGGGTACCGGCTGAACCTCGACCCCGGCGGCGACCAGCGCGTCGTTGGTGCGGACGTTGCGACTGAAGGCGATCACCCGTCCGGGAGCGACCGCCACGGTGTTCGCCGCCAGCGTCCGCTGCTCGCGTTCGTCGGCGACCTCGACGACGCGCATCCGGTCGACCCCGGCCGCGGCCGCGATCGCCGCCGGGAGGGAAGGCAGGATGCGTGAGGCGACCCTTCCACCCGGCGGCAGCAGTTCGACGACCGGTGCCCGCAGCAGTCTGCGGTCGGCCAGCAGGACGTCGGCATCGACCTGGGTCATCAGGCAGTCGAGGTGGATCGAGGCGCGCTCGGCCGGAATCTCGACCGCCAGGACACGCTCGAACCCACGGTCGAAGAGCCTCGCCGCCAGTCGTTCGACGCCGGTGCAATTGGTCCGCGACCCGATCCCGACCAGCACCATCCGGTCCCCGAGGCAGGTCAGGTCGCCGCCCTCGACGTCGGTCGCGACGATCGGTCGGGTGCGCGCGGTGAGCCGGGTGAACATCGGGTGGTGCTCGTAGACCTGCTCAACTGAACAGGTCTCGCGACTGCGGACGGGATTGGACCCTCCGCCGAGGACGAGTTGACCGCCGAGCCATGCGGAGGTGTCGCGGACGAACATCTGGTTGGGCAGTGGGGGAACCGCGAACCGCGTGGGGCCCGCGTCCGCCCGGTCGGGCGGCGCGATCTCCGCCTCGGCGAAAGTGGCGCCACCGATCAGGACCTCGGCGAGGCGTTGAGGGGTGAGCCCGGCGAGCCAACCGGCGACGCGTTCATAGGGCCCGCTCTCGAGCCCGCCGCAGGCAACTTCGATCGCTTTGTCGGCGGCAGAGCCGATCCGCAGCGCGCCGGTCAGAAGGTCGCCGAGGTAAAGAACCTCGGCTCCGGCCTCGGTGAGAGTGGCGACGAGGGTGTCGTGCTCCCTGCGGGCGAGGTCCGGCCAGACGACATCGTCGAAAAGCAGATCGGCGGCGTTGCCGGGCGTGAGGCGGTCGAGCTCGCGGCCGGGTCGGTGGACGAGAACCCGGCGCAGTTTGCCCGTCTCCGAGCGTACGCCGCCGATCGAGGCCGATGCCGAGGGTGGAATTGAGATTGCCATCACGCCACCGCCGTCTGCGTCCTCTTCGTCGGGATCCGTTCGCGTCGCGGGTCGGGCCGTTCGATGTGACGACCCCGCTTCGTCGATACCCGCGTCTTCAGCCCATAACACCCTCGGATGCCGATGGATGTGACACATACGTCCAAGTGTGGTCTGACCCGCGGGCGCGGCTCGGCCGACTGATCGGTCGTCCGGGCAGGGCCCTCAAGGTGCAGGTTCTCCGGGGGGCACGAGATGGAAGACCTCGATCGAGACGTCGGCCTCGGTGTCGATGCCGCTGTTGAAGGCTCGGACCTTTCGTCCCAGCGCTCCTTCGATCACCGCTCGGAAGTCGTCTGCGGTCGCGTACTGGAAGTAGAGGCGGGTGTCGCGCAGGCGTTGGTGCTCGCCCATCTGAGCGAGTTTTCGCTCAGCCGGGGTGAAGCTGTTCTCAAGGGTGCAGACGACGATGTCGGGTCCTGCGAAATCGGTCCTCACCTTGGTCGGCCCTCGACCGAACTGCTCCTTATAGAGCCGTACCATCTCGCGGGAGATCTCGGCGAGGACGGAGGGCTGGCGGTCGGGAGCCTCCACTGACTCGGGTACCTGACTGTTCATCGGGATCCTGCGGTTCCCCTCCTCTGAAGGATGTACCGCGCGCAGGGCAGAGGAAGTTGAGAACCGGACGAACGGGCCTACGCGTTCTATCGACCGTGTCCAGAGTGACCTCCGTCGGGTCTTGGCGATTTCGACCCGCGGTCCGCGGGTATCGCGGTGGGCATGGATGTCGATGAGCTGCGCCTGCGCAACGAAGCCAAGGCCGACGAGGAGCGGGAGCGGGGGCCGATGTCCTCGGATCCCCGATCGGCCCCGGTAGGAGATGCGATCGAAGACTTCCATAGCCGCGATGCGCTGGCTTTCGGCATTCCCGCCCACCGCTTCGGGACCGGGTCGGTGGAGTTCGACGCCGCCCGCTGGACTGGCGCCGGGGCATTCCGCGCCGACATCGGGATGAACAACGGCGTCGATAACCGCCACCAGTCCTGGCAGGTCGAGCCGACGGCGATGGAGCTCTTCGCCGAAGCCGTAGGTGCCGACCAGACGCTGTTCTCGACCAACGGCAGCACCCTGAACGTCCACGTCGCCTTCCTGACCGTCGCCCGTCCCGGCGAGACCGTGGTGATGGCGCGCAACGGCCACAAGTCGGCCTTCTCGGCACTGGTCCTGTCCGGGGTGAACCCGGTCTACGTCGATCCGGTCTACGACGAGCGCTGGCAGGTCGCCCACGGGGTCGAGCCGACCGAGCTCGACCGAGTCCTCGCCGAGCACCCCGAGGCGAAGGCGGCGGTGGCGTTCACGCCGACCTACTACGGCATCTCCGCCGACGTCGCCGGACTGGCAGACAGCGCCCATCGCCACGGAATTCCGTTGGTCACCGACGACGCTTGGGGGCTCGACTACAGCTTCTCCAGCCGGCTTCCGTCTTCGGCGCTGGAGTCCGGTGCCGACCTGGCGATCGGCAGCGTGCACAAGACCCTCAGCGGCTTCGGGCAGACCTCGGTGCTCAGCACCCAGGGTGACCTGATCGACACCATGCGTCTCGAACTGGTCTTCGAGCTCGAGCAGTCGACCAGCGCCTCGGCGTTGCTGATCTCCTCGATCGATGCCGCCCGCCGTCAGTTCCAGCGCGAAGGCGAGGAGCTCCTCGGTGGCGCGATCGACCGCGCCCGGCGCCTCCGGGACGCAGTCGCGGAGATACCAGGGCTCGAACTCATGCCGGAGAGCATCGCCCCGGGACCGGGAGCGAAGGCGATGGACCCGACCCACGTGAGCGTCGACGTGGTCGGCCTCGGCATCACCGGCTTCTCCGCCGCCGACTGGCTGCGGGAACACCGTCGCATCCACGTCGAGCTCGCCGACCACCGGCGGGTAATGGCGCTGATCTCCTTCGCCGACGGCGACGACAACATCGACCGGCTGATCGCCGCGCTACGCGACCTCTCCGAGCACCGTGGCGAGGCCGACCGGGCGCCCGACTTCCAAGTGCCGCTGCCGGCGGAATTGCGGATGCCGACCGAGATGCTGCCGCGGGACGCCTTCCTCGGCCCGACCGCGGAGGTGCCGTGGCGCCAGGCCGCGGGACGGATCTCCGCCGAGATGATTTGTCCATATCCGCCCGGGATCCCGATCGTCGCACCCGGGGAGAGGCTGAGTGCCGAGGTCGTCGGATACCTCGAGCAGACGGTGGCGATGGGGGGGAAGGTCGAGGGCGCGGGCGACGAGTCCCTTGAGACATTCCGGGTCGTCGCCTGATTCTTCGCCCGTCCTCTGCTTCGACGAACGTGCGGCCGGTTCGCTGATACGGTTGCATCGTGTTGAGGTAGCTCCGGTGCCGCGTATGCAGCCACGGTCGCGGTCGAAGCACCAAGTTGTCTGCTCTGAGCACGGTGCACGTCCGAGCGGCGGTGCCCCGGGCGGCAGTGCGCCGATTCGGCGTCTATGTCGGGTCGTGCACCGAACCCCGCGTCTGGCTCGAGCCTCCCCTTCCTCGCGCGTGGTTTCAACTCATCCGGGGAGGGGACAGCAGGACCAATGAGCAGTGATCAGGTGCCCGAGTCGACCGAGACGGCCGACTACCGGCAATCCGTCCTCGCCGAGATCTCCAGAGACATGGTTCGTCTCTACAAAGAGCAGTTCGGCCGCGGGCCGACCAAGGCGCGGACGAACTTCGCCGGCCCCGACATCGTGATCGTCACCTTGGAGGAAACCTTCACCCCCGCGGAGCAGAGGCTGGCGGAGATGGGCGAGCACCAGCGCCTTCGCGATACCCGGCTCTACTTTCAACACGCCACCGAGGACGAGTTCCGCTCTATCATCGAGCGGATACTGGGCCGCAAGGTCCGCGCCTTCAACAGCGCCGTCGACACCGAGACGGACGTCTGCGTCGAGGTGTTCCATCTTGTGCCGCAAGCCGGAGTCGAGGCCGACCAGGACGCCGACCTGGCCTAGAGCGCGGCGATCCGCGGTCGCTTGGCACGGGGAGGCAAACGCGCTACTGTCCGTCATGGTTGCCTCCCAGGCCGACAGGACCGGGGGTGACGAGCAAATTTCGATGTGAGACTTCGACGGCGTGCTCGCCGCCCGGGGGACCTCCAAGACAGTTCTCCAAGGAGGCTCCGATGCAGCAGTCAAACCGAGATGTCACGGACGGACTTCTCTCTGTCAGTTCGGCTCACTACGGAGACGAGGTGGTGATCGTCTCCTTCGCCGGTGAGTTGGATCGCGCGGTGGTCTCGACCGCCGCCGCGGCGGTCGAGGACGCCTTCAATGTGGGGGCGCGGCGTCTCGTGCTGGATCTGCAGAAGCTCGAGTTCCTCGACTCGAGCGGAGTCGCGCTGCTTCGTCGGGTCGCTGTGAAGGATGTTCCTGGGTGCGATGTCCTCGTGATCCCGAGTGACTCACCCGGTGTCTCCCGCGTCCTCGCGGCGACCGGCATGGATTCGCTGCTGAGGTTCGCGACCGAACCTCATTCTGTCGCCGTAGTCTGATCTTCGTCGTTTTGCCCGAAGGGGTGACGGGTACCTGAGGATCAGGCCATCGTTCGTTCACCGTCCGGTCGCTCGTCGCAGTTTCACGCTCATCCGAACCGTCAGGCGGTGAGGAGGATCGATCGGATGGCGAGACGAACGGGGAATGGATGCGAACTTCACTCAATGGCTGGATCAGCCGGAAAAGCGGGACTGTCAGCGCGGCGCAGCGCGTCGCCGCCGCTCAACCCGAATTGGTCAGATCGCCCTCTCTCGACTTGGTCCTGGAGGCGAAGAAGCGCCTGGGCGACCCAGGTCTGAGAGAGCCACGCAAGGCATAGGAAGACCTACCGAAAGGAGTAAGCGATGTTCGAGCGGCTGAACACCCCTCAGGAGGCCCTCAACTACAAGCTCGGGGCCACGCTGAAGATGGAGCAGAAGGTGTTGGAAATCCTCGACGACAACATCGAACACGCCCAAGACGGGAAGGTGAAGCAACTACTGAGCTCTCATCGCGAGGAATCCGAGAAACACGTCGGCAATGTCGAAGAGGCATTCCGTCTGCTCGACTGGGAGGTGGACGACTCCTCCTGCCCGGCGATCGAGGGCCTCGAGAAAGAGGGCAAGGCGATGGTCAAAAAGACCGATGACGCGCTCGTCGACTCGGTCATCCTGCAGGGCGCGCTCGAGGTCGAGCATCACGAGCTCGGCGTCTACGAAAACCTGCTGATCAACATCAAGGCGATGGGGCGCGATGACGTGGCCCGCCTGCTCCATCAGAACTTCGAATCCGAGCAAGGTGCGCTGGAGAAGGTGCGGGCGCTGCAGGCGGAAGTCGCCGCTGTCACTCCCAAACAGCCTGCCTGAAGATGGACCTTGGCGCCCAGTTCGACGAACGACTCGCTTCCGGCCTCGCGGCGGCGAGCATCGGACTGGGTGCCACCCTGCTGGTAGCGCCGATTCGGGTCGCCCGGTTCGCGGGATCGGGGAGGACCGGACGACCCGCGCGTGGCAGCGCTTGGTGACCTCTCGAAAGAGCCCGCTTACGTGTCAACAGCGGACGATGAGACACCGCGATCATTTTCACCTGGCCGGGTGAGCGGCCGCTCGAAATCGAGCTGCGTAGCCGAGGCTCGAGCTCGGAGCGTCCGGGACCACGGCACGGAGTTCCGGATCGGGTTCCCGTTCGCTGCTCCTCGTCGGATCGGCCGGTTGCTGATCCCGTTGTTTCAGGTTTAAGAGCGCGAAATCGGGAGAAATAGAGGTAGTCATAGATCCTCCTCCCCAGCGGAAGGTGCTCGATGTCTGAAAACGTACTCATCACTGGCGGCGCCGGCTTCATCGGTTCGCACCTCGCCCGACACCTGCTGGGCCAAGGAAAAAGGGTCCGCGCACTCGACAGCCTGGACCGTCAGGTCCATCCTGAGGGGCGACGGCCGCGGTACCTGGACGACGAAGTCGAGTTGATCGAGGGCGATGTGCGCGATCGCGACACGGTCGAAGGAGCGCTGCAGGGGATCGATGCGGTAGTGCACCTCGCGGCCCGGGTCGGGGTCGGCCAGAGCATGTATGAGATGGCCGAGTACTGCTCGGTCAACACCTTCGGGACCAGTGTGCTGCTCGAGGGTCTGATGGATAGACCGGTGCGCAGGCTCTTGGTCGCATCAAGCATGAGTGTGTACGGCGAGGGGCTGGTGCGGACCGAGGACGGCGAGCCCGCCCTGGCGCACGAACGTACGCGTGAGCAACTCGAACGTGGCGAATGGGAGCCGCGCACGCCCGACGGCAAGGTCCTGGTGCCGCTGCCGACGCCGGAGGACAAACCACCGAGCCTCTCGTCGATCTATGCCCTCAACAAGTTCGACCAGGAGCGGATGTGCCTGCTGTTCGGTGCCTCCTATGGCGTCCCGACCACGGCGCTGCGCTTCTTCAACGTCTACGGGCCTGACCAGGCGCTCTCGAATCCGTACACCGGGGTCCTCGCGATCTTCGCCGGGCGCCTGCTGAACGGACGGCCGCCGCTGATCTTCGAGAACGGCGAGCAGCGGCGGGACTTCGTCAGCATCCACGACATCACCCGGGCCTGCGCGCTCGCGCTCGACAGCGAGCGTGCGGCGGGGGAGGTCGTCAACGTCGGCAGCGGCGAGGTCGTCACCGTGAGCGAAGTTGCACGACGGCTGGCGGAGGTCAGCGGCCGTGGTGAGATCGAGCCCGTGGTCACCGGCAAATATCGGGTCGGCGACATCCGCCACTGCTTCGCCGACATCTCCAGGGCGCGCGAGTTGCTCGGGTATGAACCGCAGGTCGACCTCGATACCGGGATGGCAGAGCTGGCCGAGTGGCTCGAGGGGCAGACCGCCGAGGATCAGGTCGAGTCGGCGCACGACGAGCTCGCGGCGCGGGGTCTGACGCTATGAGCGTCGCGGTGGTGACCGGGGGCGCCGGCTTCATCGGAACGAACCTGGCCGACCGGCTGCTGCGCGATGGCGAGCGGGTCCGGGTCGTCGACGACCTCTCGCGGCCCGGGGTGGAGGGCAACCTGCGCTGGCTGGAGGCCCGGCACGGCGACCGCCTCGAGGTGGCGCTCGGCGACCTGCGCGACCCCGGGGTGGCCGCGGCGGCAGTGGACGGCGCCGGGAGCGTCTTCCACCTCGCGGCGCAGGTGGCCGTGACGACGAGCCTCGACGAGCCGCGCCACGACTTCGAGGTCAACCTCGGAGCGACGATCAACGTGCTCGAGAGCGCCCGTGCCCAGGCCCGTCCGCCGGCGCTCCTGTTCACCTCGACCAACAAGGTCTACGGCGACCTTGCTGACATCGCCCTCCGCGATAACGGCGCCCGCTACGAGCCGCTCGACGAGGAGATCCGCCGCGCCGGCGTATCCGAGGCGCGGCCGCTGGACTTCAGCACCCCCTACGGATGTTCGAAGGGGGCGGCCGACCAGTACGTCCTCGACTACTCCAAGAGCTACGGCCTTTCGACGGTCGTCTTCCGCATGAGCTGCATCTACGGTCCCCACCAACAGGGCACCGAGGACCAAGGCTGGGTTGCCCATTTCGCCCGCAGCGTGCTCGCCGGGGATCCGATCACGCTCTATGGCGACGGCCGCCAGGTGCGCGACCTGCTCTACGTCGAGGACCTGGTCGAGGCGATGCAGGCGGCGCGTGAGCGGATCGGCGAGCTCTCCGGCCACGCCTTCAACATGGGCGGCGGCCCGGGGCAGGCGGTCAGCCTGCACGAGGTGATCGAGCAGATCGCGGTTCTCGGTGAGGCCTCGCCGGAGGTCCGCTTCGGCCCCTGGCGGACCGGTGACCAGCGCTACTACGTGAGCGATACGTCGCGCTTCCAGGGGGCCACCGGATGGCGTCCGCGGGTCGCGCCGGCGCGCGGCATCGAGCGCCTGCACGCTTGGCTGCGCGAGGCGTACGCCGCCGACGGCGCGGCCAGCCGGGTGCCGAGCACCGTCTAGTGGCGCGCGCGGCGGTCATCTCCGACGGCAGGTCCCTCGAGCTGGTCGAGGTGGCGATGCCCGAGCCCGGCCCGGGGGAGGTGCGGCTGCGACTGGAGGGCTGCGGCGTCTGCGGCTCGGACCTGCCGCAGTGGGCGGGCCGCCCCTGGTTCGACTATCCGCGACCGGCAGGGGCGCCCGGGCACGAGGGATGGGGAGTCGTCGACACGGTCGGCGACGGAGTCGACGGCCTCGCGCCGGGAACTCGCGTCGCCGGCCTCAGCTACCGCGCCTACGCTGAGTACGACGTCGCTCGCGCCGAGCATCTCGTCCCCTTGCCCGACGGGATCGGCCACTTTCCCGGCGAGGCCCTGGGCTGCGCGGTCAACGTCATGCGGCGCAGCGGGATCGCGGCCCGCGATACCGTCGCGGTCGTCGGGACCGGATTCCTCGGCTGCATGGTCGTCGCGCTCGCCGCTGCGGCCGGGGCACGGGTCCTGGCGGTGTCCCGCCGCCCTTCCTCGCTCGCCGTCGCCGAGGAGATGGGCGCCGCGGCGACGATCGGGCTCGACGGGCCGGTGGTCGAGAGGGTGGAGGAGCTGACCGGCGGCGGCCTCTGCGACATTGTCGTCGAGGCGGCGGGCGTGCAGGCCACGCTCGACCTCGCCGGGCGGCTGACCCGCACCCGCGGGCGCCTGGTGATCGCGGGCTTCCATCAGGATGGGCCGCGGCAGGTCGACATGCAGCTATGGAACTGGCGCGGGCTCGACGTCGTCAATGCCCACGAGCGCGATCCCGAGGTCTATGTGGAAGGCATCCGCGAGGCGGTCGCCGCGGTCGCCGACGGGCGGCTCGACCCGTCGCCCCTCTACACCCACAGCTTCGGCCTCGACGAACTGGACACCGCGCTCGAGACCTCACTCAAGCGGCCTGAAGGATTCGTCAAGGCGTTGGTGGTGGCGTGACCGTCGCGACCCTCCCGCGGCTCGGGTTCCTCGGCGTCGGCTGGATCGGCCGCCACCGGATGGAGGCCCTCGACAAGGATGGTCTGGCGCGGATCGCGGCCGTCGCCGACCCGCAGGAGGAGGCGCTCGACGCCGCCGCGGCGGTGGCGCCCGAAGCCGCACGGGCGGCTTCCCTGGAGGAGCTGCTCGAGCACGAGCTCGACGGCATCGTCATCGCCACCCCCAGCGCCCTCCATGCCGACCAGGCGGTCGCCGCCCTGGAGCGCGGCATCGCTGTGTTCTGTCAGAAGCCGCTCGCCCGCGACGCGGAGGAGACCCGGCGCGTCCTGACGGCCGCCCGCGAGGCCAATCGGCTCCTCGGCGTCGACCTCTCCTATCGCCATGTCGAGGCGCTCCGCGCGGCCCGCGAGGCCGTCCGCGCCGGGTCGATCGGGCGGCTGCACAGCATCGACCTCACCTTCCACAACGCCTACGGCCCCGACAAGCCCTGGTTCACCGACCCCGAGCTGGCGGGCGGCGGCTGCCTGATCGACCTCGGCACGCATCTCGTCGACCTGGCCCTCTGGTTCGCCGAGTCGGAGTCGGTCGAGGTCGCCGCGGCGCGGACCCTGTCGCTGCACGGCCATCCGGTCGAGGACCAGGCGACGGCGGAGCTGGACCTGGGCGACGTCCGCGCCAGGCTGGCCTGCTCGTGGTTCCAGCCGGCCGGGCGCGACTGCGTCTTCGAGTGCACCGCCTGGGGCACCGACGGAGCGGTCAGCGTCGTCAACGTCGACGGCTCCTTCTACGACTTCCGCGCCGAGCTGTGGCGTAGCGGCTCACGCGAGTCACTGGCCGAGCCGCCCGACGCCTGGGGTGGCCGCGCGATCGGCGCCTGGGCCCAAAGGCTGGCGAGCGATCCCTCCTTCGATCCCGAGGCGGCGGAGCTGGAGCTGCTGGCGGGAACGATCGACGCGATCTATGCGAGGGCGCGGCGATGAAGATCCTGATGACCACCGACACGCTCGGCGGCGTCCTCACCTATACGACCGAGCTCGCCGCGGCCCTCGAGGCACGCGGCGACGAGGTCACGATGGCGACGATGGGCCCACCGCCAGACGAGGAGACGCGCCGCCGCCTGCCGGCGCGTCTATATGAGAGCGACCTGCGGCTGGAGTGGATGGAGGAGCCGTGGGACGACGTCGCCGCGGCCGGCGACTGGTTGCTGGAGCTGGAGGACGAGCTGCGGCCCGATGTCGTCCACCTCTGCTCCTACTCGCACGGCTCAACCCCGTTCCGGGCGCCGAAGGTCGTCGTCGCTCACTCCTGCGTCCTCTCCTGGTGGCGGGCGGTCCACGGAACCGAGGCGCCGCCCGGATGGGAGGCTTACCGGGAGGCGATGGACGAGGGCCTGCGCGCCGCCGACGCGATCGTCGCGCCGACCGCCTGGATGCTGGGAGAGCTGGAACGGGATCGCGACCTGCCCCACGGCGGCCATGTCATCCACAACGGATCGGCCGCCACGCCGGCACCGGCGAGCGCCGAGAAGCAGCCGCTCATCCTCGGCTCCGGCCGCTTCTGGGATCCGGCGAAGAACCTCGCGGCTCTCGACGCCGCCGCGGCCGGCCTTCCCTGGCCGGTGATCCTGGCCGGCGACCTCGGTCCCGGCGGTCGCACCGTCAACGCCGAGAGCACCGGTGTCCTCTCCTCCTCACGGCTGGCGGAGTGGCGGCGGGCGGCGGCGATCTACGCCGCGCCGGCGCGCTACGAGCCGTTCGGCCTGGGGATCCTCGAGGCGGCCCGTGACTGCTGCGCGCTGGTCCTCGGCGACGTCGCCTCGCTGCGCGAGCTGTGGGACGGCGCCGCCGTCTTCGTCGATCCCGACGACCCCGAGACGCTGCGGAAGGCGCTCGCCCGGCTGATCGAGGACGACGCGCGCCGGGCGAACCTCGCCGCCCGCGCCCAGAGGCGTGCCGCCACCTTCACGGTCGACCGCACCGCCGGCTCCTACCGGCGTCTCTACGACCGTCTGGCGGCGGCCCGGCCGCGGGAGGTGGAGGCGTGAACGTCGTCGTCTTCTGCCACTCGCTGGTCTCCGACTGGAACCACGGCAACGCCCACTTCCTGCGTGGCGTCGTCACCGAGCTGCAGGAGCGCGGGCATCGGGTCCGGGTCTACGAACCGGCCGACGCGTGGAGCCGGGACAACCTGGTGCGCGAGCACGGGACCGTCCCGCTGCGCGACTTCGAGGCTGCCTTCCCGACGCTGGCGAGCGAGGCCTACGACGTCGCCACGATCGACCTTGGCGCGGTCCTCGACGACGCCGACCTCGTGCTCGTCCACGAGTGGAGCGACCCGGCTCTGGTGAAGCGGATCGGTGCCCATCACGGCCGCCACGGCGACTATCGCCTGCTCTTCCACGACACCCACCACCGCGCCGTCACCGCGCCGGGCGAGATGAGCCGGTTCGATCTCTCGGAGTACGACGGCGTCCTTGCTTTCGGCGAGGTCATCCGCCGCCTCTACCTCGAGCGGGGCTGGGCCGATCGCGCCTGGACCTGGCACGAGGCCGCAGACACCCGCGTGTTCGCGCCGCTGCCCCAGTCCGAGCCCGACTCCGACCTGGTCTGGATCGGCAACTGGGGCGACGGCGAGCGCAGTGAGGAGCTGCGCGAGTTCCTGCTCCGGCCGGCGCACCGCCAACGCCTGCGCGGCGATGTCCACGGCGTGCGCTACCCGCGGATGGCGCGGCTGCGGATCCGCCTCGCCGGGCTGCGCTACCGCGGTTGGATCGCCAACTGCCGGGCGCCGGAGGCCTTCGCCCGTCACCGCTTCACCGTCCACGTGCCGCGGCGCCCTTACGTGGAGGCGCTACCGGGGATCCCGACGATCCGCCCGTTCGAGGCGATGGCCTGCGGGATCCCGCTGATCTGCGCCCCGTGGGAGGACGCCGAGGGCCTCTTCCGGCCTGGCCAGGACTACCTCGTCGCCGCCGACGGCAAGGAGATGGGCGATGCGATGCGGGCGATCGTCGACGATCCGGTGATGGGGTCGCGACTGCGCCAGAGCGGCCTGGAGACGATCCGCGCCCGCCACACCTGCGCCCATCGCGTCGACGAGCTCCTGGCGATCGATGCCGAGCTCCGCGCGGCGCGTCGGTTGGAGGTGAGCCAATGAACATCTCCTTCTTCGGCTCGAGCCTCGTCTCCGCCTACTGGAACGGCGCCTGCACCTACTACCGCGGCATCGTCCGGGCGCTCGACGCGCGCGGCCATCACGTCACCTTCTACGAACCCGAGGCCTACGAACGCCGGGCCCATCGCGACATCGACGACCCCGACTGGGCGAAAGTCGTCCTCTACGAGGCCACCGACGAGCGGGCGGTGCGTGAGACCGTGGCGCGGGCGGCCGACGCGGACGTCGTCGTCAAGACCAGCGGCGTCGGCATCCACGACGAGACCCTGGAGGCCGCGGTCGCCGCGCTCGAGGGGCCGCGGACCCGGATCTTCTGGGATGTCGACGCGCCCGCGACGCTGGGCACGGTGGAAGCGGATCCGACCAACCCCTTCGGCGAGCTGATCGGCGACTTCGACATGGTTCTCACCTACGGTGGCGGGCAGCCGGTGATCGACCGCTACACGGCCCTCGGCGCCCGCGCCTGCATCCCGATCTACAACGCCCTCGACCCGCAGACCCACCATCCCGAGCCGCCGCGGGCCGATCTCGCCTGCGACCTCGCCTTCCTCGGCAACCGGCTGCCCGACCGCGAGGCGCGGGTCGAGGAGTTCTTCTTCGCCGCCGCCGCCCGACTGCCGCGGCGCGGCTTCCTGCTCGGCGGCAACGGCTGGGATGAGCGGGTCGGGCGGGCGCCGAACGTCCGCTACCTCGGCCACGTCGCCCCCGGCGACCACAACTCGCTGAACCGCAGCGCGCTCGCCGTGTTGAACGTCAGCCGCGACAGCATGGCCGCCAACGGCTGGTCCCCCGCGACCCGGGTGTTCGAGGCCGCAGGCGCCGGCGCCTGCCTGATCACCGACGCCTGGGAGGGCCTCGAGGACTTCCTCGAGCCGGGACGGGAGGTGCTGGTGGCCGAGGACGGCGCCGCGGTCGCCGACCTGCTCGACGGGCTCGATCCCGAACGCGCGCGGGCGATCGGCGAGGCGGCGCTCGAG
Organism: Solirubrobacterales bacterium; assembly: GCA_025964255.1. GTDB lineage: Bacteria > Actinomycetota > Thermoleophilia > Solirubrobacterales > 70-9 > VAYN01. Next base: position 29,203 of record JAOPZF010000035.1, read on the forward strand.
CGGGTCCTCGCCGAGCACACCTACGACCGTCGCGCCGCACAGGTGGAGGCGATCCTCGAGGCGGTGCCGGTCCGATGAGGATCGTCTTCCTCGGCCTCTCGATCACCTCCTCGTGGGGCAACGGCCACGCGACCAATTACCGTGCGCTCGTCCGCGAGCTGTCGGCGCGTGGGCACGACGTCCTCTTCTGCGAGCGCGACATGCCCTGGTACGAGGACCAGCGCGACCTGCCCGAGCCGCCCTGGGGCCGGACCTCGCTCTATGGCTCGCTCGAGGAGCTCGCCGAGCGCCATGCCGAGGACATCGCCGGCGCCGATCTGGTCGTCGTCGGCTCTTACGTCCCGGACGGCGTCGCGGTCGCCGAATGGGCGCTCGACGCCGCCTCCGGCGCCACTGCCTTCTACGACATCGACACGCCGGTGACGCTGGGCAAGCTGCGTCGAGGCGACCACGAGTACCTGACGCCGGAGCTGATCGGCCGCTACGACCTCTACCTCTCGTTCACCGGCGGCCCGACCCTGGAGGTGCTGGAGGGCGAGTACGGCGCCCGCCACGCGGTCGCTTTCTACTGCCTGGTCGACCCCGAGGCCTACCGACCGCCGGCGGCGCCCGCGCCGGTGCGCTGGGACCTCGGCTACCTCGGCACCTACAGCGACGATCGTCAGCCGGCGCTCGAGCGGCTGCTGCTCGAGCCGGCGCGGCGGCTGCCGGAGGCGTCCTTCGCCGTCGCCGGGCCGCGGTACCCGGAGTCGATCGGGTGGCCCGCCAACGTCGAGCGGATCGACCACCTCGCGCCGGCCGACCATCCGTCCTTCTACGCGTCGCAGCGGTTCACGCTGAACGTGACGAGGAAGGAGATGAGGGCCGCCGGATGGTCGCCGAGCGTGCGCCTCTTCGAGGCGGCGGCCTGCGGGGTCCCGGTGATCTCCGACCGCTGGCCCGGCCTCGGCTCGATCTTCACGATCGGCGAGGAGATCCTCGTCGCCGACTCGGTCGACGAGGCGATCGCGTTCCTCACTGAGGTCGAGGAGGAGGAGCGCCGCGAGATCGGCGCGCGGGCGCGGCGTCGGGTCCTGGCGGAGCACACCGCGGAGCACCGGTGCGACCAGCTCGAGCACGAGGTCGCGGGGGTGGCGGCGCGATGACGCTCGAGGTGCCGGGGGCGATCGGCGAGTTGGGCCCGTGGTTCCACAACCTGCACCTGCCGGACGGCAGACAGACCGCGCCGGAGCATCCGCTGGGCGACTTCCCGGCGTTCAAGTGGGGGCAGATCGCCGACCACCTGCCGAGCGACCTGAGCGGCGCCCGCGCCCTCGACATCGGCTGCAACGCCGGCTTCTACTCCTTCCAGCTCGCCGCCCGTGGCGCCGAGGTGCTGGCGCTGGACCTCGATGAGCACTACCTGCGGCAAGGGCGCTGGGCAGCCGGGCAACTAGACCCCGAAGGGCGGGTCGAGTTCCGTCAGGGGTCGGTCTACGACCTCGTCGACATCGAGGAGAGCTTCGACATCGTCCTCTTCCTCGGCGTCCTCTACCACCTCCGTCACCCGCTGCTCGCCCTCGACATCGTCGCCGAGCGGACCGGAGGAACGCTCGTCCTGCAGACGCTGACGATGCCGGGCGAGGAGCCGGTGGAGACGCCTGAGGACATCGGCATCGACGAACGCGAGCGGCTGCTCGCGCCCGGCTGGCCGCGCGCCGGCTTCATCGAGCACCGCTTGGCCGGCGACCCGACCAACTGGTGGGCTGCCGACGCCGCGGCGGTCGAGGCGATGGTGCGTTCCGCGGGGATGAGGATCGCCGAGCGGCCGGCGCACGAGTTCTGGATCTGCGAGCCCGACCCGGCCGAGGATCACGCGCGCGATCTGCGGCAGTCCGAGCTGGAGGCGGCGACGAAGGGGCGGCGCTAGGCCGCTGCCGCCAGCGGGGCGGCGGCCGGCAGAGGAGCGAAGGCCCGATCGGCCAGCTCCAGCACCGTCGGCGTCAGCAGCCGTTCGAACCGCGGATCACCGCGAAAGGCGTGCCAGCGGCGCAGCACCGGCATGCTCTCCGCCCGGCCGTCGTAGGCGGTCCCGTCGAAGGAGCTGCCGCCGGCGACCGGCGGGACGACGTGAGCCGCGCGGTCGTCGAAGCGCAGGCCGAGCGCCTCGGCCACCCGCCGCCGGTAGTCGGCGTCGGTGGCCCAGTCGTTGTAGCTCAGCATCAGGCGCTCCTGGCGCAGGTTGCGGCGCAGGCCGAGGAACTCGCGGGCGTGCTGACACCACACCCGCGCGACGAGCTCGTCATCGAGCCAGCCGTAGCCCGAGGCGAGGCGGCTGGCGAAGAGGTTCCAGGGATCGCGGAGGATCAGCAGGTCGATCCGCCGCGCGGAGCGGCCGACGGCGGCGCCGAGCAGTGCCTCGTTGGCGGCCTTCTTGAACGGGCCGAGGAAGGTGTCCTCATAGCTGTGGACGAGCAGGTCCTTGCGGCTCAGTCGCCCTGCCCGCTCGGCGGCGAGATCGAAGTCGTCGAAGCTGGCCAGATGGCCGGGACGATCGGGAGCCAGCGGTCGGGCCGAGAGGAACGGGTTGGTGCCGGGCTCGGCACAGTTCAGGAAGCAGGCGCGGCCCTCGGCCTGGGCGAGGATCCAGTTGATGATCGCGTGGTTGCCGCTTCGCGACATGCCGACCACGCGGATCTCGGTCTTGTTCGTGGTCCTCAGGTCGGATCCGACTCGGTCAGCCAGCGGAAGTAGACGCCGTAGCGAAGCGTGCCGGTGCGGTTGACGCCCCCGGAGTGCGGCAGGTCGGGCGTCATCATGATCGCGTCGCCGGGCTCGGCCTCGACCGGCATCGCGCCCTCGGCCGTCTGCACAAGCAGGCCGCCGTTCTCCTCCCGCCACGGGCTCAGCGGCACGCCGACGATCCGCCGGTAGTGGCGGCCGTCGGCCCAGGCGGGCTCCTGGTCGAGGTGGAAGCTGATCTCCGGCGCGGGTCCGACGTGGGGGAACTGGAGCAGGATCTGGGGGTCGCAGATGCGCCCGCTCGTCCACTCCGGGGGCAGCGCGTCGGCCAAGGCGAGGATCTCCTCGCGCTCGTTCAGGTGCGGGAACCAGTGGACGCTCCAGAGCCATTCGCCGAGCTCCTCCGCCGAGGCCCCGCGTTGCAGCAGGTCGAGGTGCAGCATCCGCAGCGCCGCGTCGACCCGCTCCTGAGGTACCACGTTCCGCGCGACCTCAAATGAACCGCTGACTGGGAGATTCATCGGTACATCCTTCCAGGGGACGGTGCCACCGTGCCTGTTGAAGGCTCCGGGTGGATTCTGCAGCCTCCCACCGGGTAACCCATGGCAGTGAGCGAGCGCGAGGTCAAAGTTCCCCGGCATCCACGGCGGGCGGCATTCGACCGCTTCGCCGAGACCGCCGCCAGATTTGTCAGTCGGGGCTTCTTCTTCACGGCCTGCCTGCTCGTCGTGATCGTATGGATCCCGACGGTCGCGATCTTCAACAACGTCGACACCTGGCAGCTGGTGATCAGCACCCTCACCTCTGTCTCCGCATTCCTCCTGATCGCGCTCCTGCAGAACTCCGAGCGACGCTACGACGAGGCGCTGCACCACAAGATCGACGCGATGGCCGCCGCCCTCGCCGACGTCATCGACTATGAGCAGGACCGGGATCCCGAGCAGCTGAAGCGGCACCTCGATGACCTGCGGGCGGCGGTCGGCCTGGAGCGGGATTTGTAGCCGTCATGGCGCGGCCGCTGGGCCAAGCCGTCGTTGTCGTGACCGGCGCCTCGAGCGGTATCGGCCGTGCCGCCGCGCTTGGTTTCGCCGAGCGCGGCGCGAAGCTGGGGCTCTGCGCCAGGGGAGCGGAACCGCTCGAGGCGGCGGCCGCCGAATGCAGGCCGGCGGGCGCCGAGGTACTTTCTACGGCGCTGGAGGTCGGCAAGGAGGAGGCGGTCGAGGGGTCCGCCTCATCTCGCAGCCGGCCTAGGCGGGCCGCACGCCGCGACCGGGCCGCGGTGGTGGCGTGAAACGGGTGGTGGTTCTCGGCGGCGTCGTCGCGCTGGCGGCGGCGGTGGCCATCGTCGCGGTCCTTACGGCGAGCGGCGGGACGACGATCTCGCCAGGAGCGGCGGCATCACGGGTCCCGCGCCGGCGACAGCCCAACCGCTCCAAAGAAGCGGGCCCCTCGAATGGGGGTGCCCGTCTCGTCCGCAACCCGATTGGGAACCTCATACGGGCCCCGTCCCGATCCTCGTCTACCACGCCCTCGGCGAAGCGCCGCCGAGCGAGGAATATCCCGGCCTCTACGTCCCCGAAGCCGAATTCGAAGATGAGATGGCGTGGCTTCACTCGAATGGCTACGAAGGGGTCACGCTCGACCAAGTCGAGAGCGCCTGGTACCACGGCGGCACGCTGCCGGCCAACCCGATCGTCATCACCTTCGACAACGGCTACCCCGAGCAGGTCACTTTCGCGCCGAAGGTGCTCTCGAGGTACGGCTGGCCCGCCGTGTTGTTCGAGATCACCGAAGAACACCTTCGCCCGTTCGAAATCCGGCCGGTGATCGAACTCGGCTGGGAGGTCGACTCGCACTCCGTGACGCACCCCGACCTGACCGAACTGTCGGGGCAGGAACTCGAATACCAGGTGGCCGCATCGCGTCGTTACCTGCGCCGCAAGTTCGGCGTCCCCTCCGACAACTTCTGTTACCCCTCGAGTGAGTACGACGCGGCGACGATCGCCGCGGTCAAGCACGCCGGTTACGTCGGCGCCGTCACCGAGAACGCGGGTTACGCGAGCCGCGACCTGCCCTACGAACTCGACCGCTACGAGATCGAGGGAGGCGACGGCGTCGCCGGCCTGGCGGCGGACCTCGAAGGCGGAAACTGAGGCCGATCGGTAGGGATCGTTACGTGCGATCGCGGCGGGGTACCAAGGCGCATCGAGGAGGAGGCGCGATGAGCAAGATCGAACGCGGTGCGGCGCCCGACATCCACCGGGTCGAGGATGCCAACGTCAACTGGTACCTGGTGGAGGCCGAGGACGGGATCACCGTCGTCGATGCCGGGGTGCCACGCTCCTGGGACGCACTGCACGCCGCGCTGGGCGAGATTGGCCGCGTTCCCGGCGACGTCCGGGCCGTGGTGCTGACCCACGCCCACTTCGACCACATCGGTTTCGCCGAGCGGGCCCGCCGCGAGTTGCGCGTCCCTGTCTTCGTCCATGAGAACGACGTGCCGCTTGCCCACAAGCCGATGCAGTACTCGCACGAGCGCGCGCGGAGCCGCTACGTATTGGGTAGACCGAAGGCGCTCCCGTTCGTCTTTGGCTTCCTTGCCGCGAGGGCTTTCTGGCCGCGACCGCTCGGTGCGGTCGAGCGCTACACCGACGGTGTCCTGCCCGTCCCCGGGCGCCCGCGCGTCGTCGCTACGCCGGGGCACACGCTCGGACATTGCGCCCTCCACTTCGAGGACCGCGACGCGGTGCTGGCGGGCGACGCGGTGGTGACCCTCGACCCTTACACCGGCACCACTGGCCCGCGGCTCGTCGCCCGTGCCGCCACCGCCGACAGCAGCCGCGCGCTTGACTCCCTGGACGCGATCGAGGCGACCGGCGCCGGAACCGTCCTCACCGGCCATGGGACGCCGTGGCGCGATGGCGCCGAGGCGATCGTCGCACGCGCCCGCCTGGCGGGCTCGGCGTAAGAGTCCGCCTTCTCAGGCCGGGCGCTTGGTGTCGATCCTCAGCGGATCCGGGTCTCGCGGGCTTCACGGCGAAAGCGCCGTGCCGCGTGTGAGCCCGGGGTGGACGATGCGCCACCGGCTCCCTCGCCGCTTCGACGCATGCCGAAGAGGAGCAGGAAACCGATCGCACCGACCACGAACAGGATGACCGCGATGAGGGGCGAGACGAAGATCGCCAAGGCAATGACGATGAGGAGTATCAGGGCTAGAACCATGGGCATTGGTACCCGAGGTCGCTCCGCCTAACCGACCGAGTTGTGGGTACCTCAGCGCTCCCGCAAACCAGCGGCATGGAAAGGCAAACGATGAAGAAGATGATGGTGTTGGTCGCGGCGCTCGCCGCGGCGGCGATGTTGATGGTTCCGGCGGCCGGCTCAGCCGCAATGACCGGGAACGAAGGCGGAAGCGGCAAGGTTTCGAAGGCCGACAGCACGTTCTTGGTCGAAGCGCTGCAGACCGACCTGATGGAGGTCGAATCAGGCAAGGTGGCGATCGAACAGGGCAAGAGCCAGAGCGTGGTCAAGCTCGGCGAAATGCTCTCGCGCGCCCACTCTGCGCTCTACGCCAAAGGCAAGAAACTGGCGACGAAACTGGGCGTCAAGGTGCCGAAGGCACCGAGCGCGGCAATGATGCAGAAAATGAAGGCGTTGGCGGCGAAGAAGGGAGCCGCGTTCGACAAGGCCTACGCGAAGCTCATGGTGATGGGCCACGAAGAATCGATCGAAAAAGCGACCAACGAGATCGAAGGTGGATCCGACAAATTGGTCGTGACCGCCGCCAAGCAGGATCTCAAGATCTACGAGATGCACCTGAAGGCAGCTGAAAAGGTCATGAAAGAAGCCCGGTAGCAACCGGACGAAGTGGGGAGCCTGTGCCGGTAGGGACAGGCTCCCCTCGCCCGGCGCGATCGCTCCGCTTCCGCAGGGGGACGCGGCGGGCAAACGTCCTGCGCCCGAGCGCTCCGCACGCCGTCGAGGTCGGATGGAAGCAGCACCACCGTCCGGTGCTCCGCCGGGCGCTGCGGGACGCGATCGTCGGTGGCGTGCTGGGACTGCTGGGGAGAAGTCCGCAGAGGGAGCGGTTCGCTCAGGACCCGAAGAACCGACGCGGATAGCCGAGTCGCTCCCGTGCTAGGGCCGCGGTCGCGGCGTTGCCACCCGCGCCCCCGTGCAGACCGCCGCCGGGATGGGCAGAGGCGGAGGCGAGGTAGAGCCCCGGCACCGGGGTCCGGGGACGGCCGCTGCCGGGATAGGGGCGGAAGATCGCCTGCTGGTGGAGCTGCGCGGTGCCGCCGTTGATCGCTCCGCCGACGAGGTTGCGGTTCTCGGCCTCGAGATCGACCGGGGTCTGGATATGGCGGCGCCGGATCAGCTTGCGGAAGCCCGGCGCGAGCCGCTCGACCTCCTCCTCCATCCGGTCGGCGAACGCCTCGGACTCGGCGTCGTCGCGCCAATCGCCACGCAGCGTGCCACCGGCGTCACGGGCGGGATCCTGAGGGATGTGGGTGTAGGCCCAGGCGGTCTCGGTGCCGGCCGGCGAGCGGGTCGGATCGACCATCGAATACTGGCCGAGGATGAGGAACGGACGGTCCGGGATCTCGCGTTCGGCCAGTTGGACGCTCGCCCGCGTCAACCCCGGGATCCCTTCGGCGACGTGGACGGTCGAGGCACGGCGTGCCTGCTCGGCACTCCAAGGGATCGGCGCGTCGAGCGACCAGTTGACCTTGAAGGTCGAATTGTCGTACTGGTAGTCGTCCAGACTGTCGCGCACGCGTCTCGGGACGGCGTCCTCGGGCAGCATGTCGCGGAAGAGGGCGGGAGCGCCGCAGTCGGCGAGGATCGCCCGCCGTGCCTCGAAGCGCCGCCCGTCGGCCGCCAGCGCCGCCGTGGCCCGCCCGCCGCTGACCTCGATCCGCTCGATCGGGGTGTCGGTGTGGAGCTCGGCGCCGCGGGCGCGGAGGCGTTTCACCAGGGCCTCGGTGATGTTGCCGGAGCCGCCCTCGGCGACCGGGTATCCGTGCTGCTGGCCGAGACCGCAGAGCAGCCATCCGAACAGCCCGCCGCCGGCGCTGTCGGGAGTGAGGTCGGCGTGCAGTGCGTTGCCGGCGATCAGCCACGGCCCGCCGTCGCCGTCGAAGCGCTCCTCGGTCATCCGTCGTGCGGGTAACAGCCCGAAGCGGGCGAAGTCGACGAGGCCGGACACGCCGAGTGCCCGCAGCAGGCCGATGCCGGGACGGATCGGCGGCATCGGCGTGAGGATCGCCGCGAAGAGCGCCGGGCCCGCCCGTCGCCAAAGTTCGAAGAGGCGGCGCCAGGCATCGCCGTCGCCGGGCGCGAACGCGTCGAGCGAGGCACAGGTCTCATCGAGGTCGAGCGAGAGGAGGGCGCAGCGCCCGTCGGGATGGGGGTGGGCGACGACCCCCTCCGCCCGACGCCAGCGCAAACCGTAGGACTCGAGCTCGAGCGGCGCGATGTAGCTGGAGGACGGGGTGAGCGGATAAAAGGCGCTGTAGAGGTCGTGGACGAAGCCCGGCTCGGTCACCTCGCCGCTGCGGACCGCGCCGCCAGGGGTCGGCTGCTCCTCGCAGACGACGACGTCCCAGCCGCGATCGACCAGCATGTTCGCCGCCACCAGCCCGTTCGGGCCGGCGCCGACGACCACCGCGTCGGCGACTGTCGTACTCATCGGCCGAGCCGCCGGGCGATCGCGTCGAGGACGGCGATGCCACGCACCGCGAGGCTGCCGCGCCCGCTGTACCCGCCCTCGACCGCGCCGGTGCCGCCGCCATGGTGCAGGGCACCGGCGGTGCTCGGCTCGTCTTCGGCCGATTGCGCCAGGCGCCCGAGCACGGTCATCGCCTTGCTGGTCGGCCCGCAGAGCGCCGCGAAGAGGCAGACCTGTAAGTAGGCCGAGCCACCGACCGTGATTTCCTCGCGCGGGCGGCGGAACACCGAGACGACCGCCGTGGCGATCGGCCACGGTGAATAGCGGTCGGGCGGCACCGGCGGCAGCAGCCCGGTCTGGCTCTCGAGGTGACCCCAGAGCGGCGTGTCGACCGGTCCCGGGTTGACCAGCGAGATCGTGGTCGAGGAGCCGGCCTCCCGCAGCTCGATCCGCAGCGAGTCGAGCAACCCGACCAGGCCGTGCTTGGCGGCGGCGTAGGCGGCGAGGCCGGGGACGGGCAGATGGGCGGCGGTCGATCCGAGCGAGATCACTGCGCCGCCCGACGCTTCGAGGTGAGGGAGGGAGGCGCGAATGGTGTTGGCCGAGCCGAAGAGGACGGTCTCCACGGTGGCGTCGAAATCGTCCGGATCGGTCTCGACGAAGGGTCCGAAGGCGGCACCGGCGGCGGCAGTGATCAGCACGTCGAGGCCACCGAGCATCTCGACCGCGTCCGCGACCCCGGCGCTCACCGCCTCGCGATCGCGGACGTCGGCGCTGACGGTGTGGACCTCGCCGCCCGCCGCGAGGACCCGCTGCTTCGCCGTGGAGAGACCGCGCTCGTCGCGGGCGAGCAGGACGAGTCGGGCTCCCCCGCCGGCCAGCAGCTCGGCGACCGCGAGCCCGATGCCGCTGGATCCGCCCGTCACCAGGACCCGTTGCCCGTCCGGATCCCGCCGTCGCCGCGGCGCAAGCTCGGGCCGTCCCTCGACGAGCCGCTTCAGGCGCGAGAGGGCCTCGGCGTTCCGCAGCCGCAGGGCGGTGTCGGCGACAGGATTGGTGGCGACGAGGGCGGAGAGACGGTCGCCGGGCGTCTCGGTCAAGGTGACCTCGGTGCCGCCTGCCCGCTCGCGCAGCTCGATCTCGATGTGGGCGGTGCCGAGCGGCCGTGCCTTCGCCTTCAACTCGATCCACCGCGGCGGATCGACCGATACGACCTCGGTGTGGTCCGACAGAGTGACCGGTCGCAGGCCGACGCGATGGCTGAACCGGGCGCCGGCCGCCGGGAAGTCCGGATCGTGGTCGGTCACCCCCGAGGCACCGACCACCCAGTCCGGATAGCGCTCGGCGTCGGCAAGGACGCTGAAGACTTTCTCCCGCGTCGCCTCGATATGCACTCGATTCTTGGCGATGGCCGACAAATACCCGTGGAGTGCGGCGGCCAAAAGCGGGGTACCGATGGAGGTCTCAAAGGTGAACGTCCCGAGAGGCGCGAGCGCCCCAGGGACCCGACTCGAGAAGGAGCAGGCTTGGCGCGGCGGCAAACCAGGCAGGAAAGACAGGACGACGGGGGCGGCGCGACCGCGCTACTCGTCGTCGACATGCTGAATCCCTACGAGCATCCGGAGGCGGATCGCCTTGCCGAGCGCGTCGGCGATGCACTCCCCGGGGTTCGGACCTTGCTGCGCCGCGCCGCCGACGAGGAGATCCCGGTCGTCTACGTCAACGACAACTACGGCGACTGGAACTCCTCCTCGGAGGAGTTGGCGAGCCGGGCGATGGAGGGTGCGCATCCGGAGCTGGTCGAGCCGGTGCTGCCGGCGCAAGGCCAGTCGTTCGTCGTCAAGGCCCGGCACAGCACCTTCTACGAGACGCCGCTCGAGTACCTGCTCGACCAGATGGGCGTCGGCCGGCTCGTCTTCGTCGGCCAGGTGACCGAGCAATGCATCCTCTACAGCGCCCTCGACGCCTACGTCCGTCACTTCGACGTGGTGATCGCCACCGACGCGGTCGCGGCGATCTACGACGATCTCGGCGACGCGGCGTTGACGATGATGAGGCGCAACATGGGCGCCGACCTCACCCGGGCCGAGGAGGTCGAGTTCGGGTAACCGCTGAAGTTGACTCACGGAACGGACACTGCCGGCGGCCAAGGTTCTCATCGGCACGGCGTCCAGGTCGCCTCGGAGCAGCTAAGCGTCGTCTGCGAGGCTCGCCGACCGTCCAGCCGCCGGAAGGCGTCCTGACGACTCACAGGTGTTTATCATTGACTTACACACCGGCAAGGAGGGGCTTACATGAGGGCTGCGGTCTATGCGGGTACGGAAGATGTGACTATCCGAGACGTCGCGGAGCCGACCAGACCCGGGCCGGGGGAGCTGACGCTCGAGGTCTCCTTGGCCGGTATCTGTGGGACCGACGCGAGCGAGTTCAGACGGGGGCCGACGATGATCCCCCTGAACGTCGCTCATCCCGGCAGCGGCCACAGGGGCCCGACCGTCCTGGGGCACGAGTTCATCGGGACGGTTGTCGGAGTCGGCGCTGACGTCGAGGGATTCAGCGTGGGCGATCGAGTCGCCTGCGGCGCGGGGATCGCCTGCGGCACGTGCGATCGTTGCCTGGAGGGTCGGAGCAATCTCTGCTCCTCCTATTACACCCTCGGCCTGCACACCGACGGGGGTCTCGCCGAGCAGGTCAACGCACCGGCCTCCTGCTGCGTCCAGATCCCGGACGATCTCGCCGACGAGGACGCCGTGCTCGCCCAGCCGCTCGCGATCGCCGTCCACGCCCTCGATCGCGGCAAGGTCTCGGGCGACGACTCTGTGCTCTTCCTCGGGATGGGAGGAGTCGGCTCGTTGGCGCTGGCGGCCGCCGCCGCTCGCGGCGTGTCGAAGATCATCGCTGCCGACATCGACCCGGAGAAGCTCGCGGCCGCCCGTCGCCTCGGCGCCGACGAGACGCTGCTCGCCACCGAGCCGGACTTCGAGCAACGCGTTCAGGAGCTTGCCGGCGGGGCGGGTCCCGACGTGGTGCTGGAGCTCTCGGGCGTCCCGGAGAACTTCGACCGGGCCGTCCGGATGGTGCGGCCGGGCGGTCGCGTCGTCCTCGTCGGCCTGGCGAAGGGGAAGGTCGAGTTCGACCCGCTCGAAGCAGTGCTCAAGGAGATCGAGTTCAGCTCCTCGCTCGCCCACGTCTGCGCCACCGACATCCCCGCCGCGCTCGAGATCCTCAAGGAGCCGAAGATCCGCCGCGAGGTCGTCGACCGGATCGTCTCGCTCGAGGACGCGATCGACCAGGGACTACGGCCGCTGGCCGAAGGCAAGGTGAGCGGAAAGGTCCTGATCCGGCTCGCCGGGTAGCCCGCCGACGGCGGGAGAGCTAGACGGTCGGGGGCACGTACGCCGCCGGCATCCAGGCTCCGCCGGTCTCGGCCCCGACCTGCTCGAGCAGGTAATCGCGGGACTCGGTCGCGAGACGGCGCACCCGGTCCAGGTCACGGTGAACCAGGTTCCCGTCGCGTTTGACCACCTCGCCGCGGACCAGCACCGTCTCGACGTTGATCGCGCTTGCGGCGAGTGCCGCGGCGGCGACCGGGTTGTTCACCGGAGACATATTGAGCCGCTTCGTGCCGAGCAGGACGATGTCCGCATCCTTGCCGGGGGTGAGCGTCCCGATCCGATCGTCGAGCCCACAGGCGCGGGCCCCCTGGATGGTCGCGAATTCAAGCGCGTCGCGGGCGTGGACGCGCAAGCTGTCGGGGGTGTGGCCGGCTTTCAGCGCGGCGTCGTTTTCGAAGCCCCTCTGGGTCGCCAGGGCGATCCGCATCTGCCCGAACATGTCTCCGCCGATGCCGGTGCAGACATCGACCGAGAGGCTGGGCCGGACCCCCGCGTCGAGCATCTCCCCGGTCGGCGGGAAGCCGTGGCCCATGTGCATCTCGACCTCCGCCGCGATCGAGACCGAGCCGCCGGTGTCGGCGATCATCGCGTACTCGTCAGGGTCGAGCCGACTGCAGTGGATATAGGTCGTGTCGGGTCCCATGAGGCCGCGCTCATGGAGCGCGGCGATCGATCGTTGGCCCCACCCCCCGATACCGATGTGCACCGAGATCGGGAGTCCGAGGGCGCGGATCGAGGCCCAGTCGTCGGCGGTGGCGTCGATGGTCGAGAAATCGGGTCCCCGCAGCGCCGCGGCGAGCGTCACCAGCGAGTCGTCCGAACCGAAGTAGGTGTCGCGGACGCGCTCGAGGTCCGACCAGTCGGCCTTGGCGTCCAGCCCTTCTCCCCACAGGGCGTTCGGGCTGCCGTAGGCGAATACCGCACGGCCCCCCGCGCCGACCAACGCCTCGTATCCGGCGTCGGCGTGTTCGGGCGTGTTCATGATGTGGGACCAGTCGAGGACAGTGGTGATGCCCGCGTCGAGGGCCTCCAGCAGCCCGAGGAGGTTCCCGGCGTACACGTCCTCAGGCCGATAGGTCGGTGCGAGCGAGCCGAGGATCCCGGTGAAGTACTGGGTCAGGCTCCAATCGGCGGCGATGTTGCGCAGCTGCGACTGCCAGGTGTGGCGATGCGTATCGACGAAGCCTGGGATGGCGATCATCGAAGCGGCGTCGATCAACTCCGCGTCCTCGATCTCGAGCGCAGGTGCCACCCGCGCGATGCGTCCGTCCTCGATCAACAGGTCGGCGACATCGAAGTCGCCCAATCCCGGATCGAGCGTGATCACGGTCGCGCCCTTGATCAGCGTGCGTTTGCCCCTCAATGCAGCCCCCTCTCCCGAGTTCCTACGACGGACGCACTGTATCCGAACAGTTAACAGTCATCAACTGCCAGTGAACGCTCCGGCTCAGCTCGCGTGACCGTCGGCCGGTCCTTCAGCAGTACGTGGCAGTGCGCCGCGACAAGCAGGGACACACCGGCCGCCGCCAACGCCACGGGACGGACGGTCGCCCCGTCGACAACCGACGCGGCCGAGATCGCCGTGAAGGCCGCGACGCCGCCGGCGAATCCGAGCTGGCGCATCGTGTTGTTGATCCCGGCGGCGGCGGCGGTGTCGGCGGGATCGACGCCGCTGACCGCGAGGAACGAGACGGTCGGGTTGGCGAACCCGATCCCGAGCCCGACGAGGACGAGCCCTGGGAGCGAGGCGAGGGTCGCGCGTGGGGTCGCCACCGTCAGGTAGACGAGCACCAAACCAACGGCCTGCAGCGCGAAGCCGACCCCGAGACTGGACGACGGCTTCCACCGAAGCCTGCGGCTGACGCGCGAGGAGAGCGCCATCGCGGCGGCGAAGGGCACGACCCCGATCGCCGCCGCGGCGACCAGCGAGGTGCCCGGGCCGTGGAGGGCGGGGACGACGAATGCGGTGACGCAGGCGAAAGACTGGCTCACCCCGACGACCGCGGTCAGGGAGGCGCGGAAGCCGCGGTCGGCGAAGACCCGCGGCGTCAGGATCGCGTGCGGACGGGAGCGCTCGATCGACAGCGTGGCGAGGGCAAAGGCCACCGCGACACCGCAACTGCCCAGCACGAGAGCCGAGAGCCAGCCGAATTCGCTCGACTCCATGCAGGCGAATACGGCGGCGGTCACCGCGACGGCGAAGGTCGCGGAGCCGGCAAGATCGAGCGGCGCGGCGGCGACGTGGCGGCGCGGGCCGCGGCCGAGCACCGCGGCCAATCCGAGTGCCGCGAGCGCCGAGACGGCGGGCACCGCCTGCCAGCCGAACACCTCGACAAGGACGGCGGCCAGCACCGGCCCCGCGCCGGTGGCGAGGCCGATCGAGGTGGCGTAGTCGCTGATCGCCCCTCGCAGGCGGCCCTGTCCGCCGCCGGCGAGGATCGCCAGGAGCGGGCCGAAGAGGAGGCCGCCACCGACACCGAGCCCAGCCCGCGCGGCGATCAACCAGATGGCACCCGGGGCGGCGGCGGCGAGGGCAGCGAAGAGCGCCGATACCCAGGCGCCCGTGCGGAGGATCCGAGGATGGCCGACGCGTGCGCCGATCGCGCCCGCGGGCAGCAATACGGCCGTTACCGCGAGGGGGTAGACGTTGACGACCCAATCGACGGTGACCGACCCGAGGCCGAGGTCCGAGCGGAGGTCGGCCCCCGCGATCGGCATGCTCACCAGGTTGTAGATGTAGAGACCGGCGGCCAGGCAGACGGCAACGTGCAGACGCCTGGTGTCTGTCTCGCCCTGGCCGATCTGTTAATCGTAAGCGAACGGGGCGTGCTTACGAGGGCCGCTGCTCAGTCGTCCTGCGAGCCTTCGTTGAAGGCGAGGTTGCGCCGGTCGTCCTGGCGCCGTCCCATGACGAAAGTGACGGTTTCCGCCGGAGTGTCGCCTGGGTTGAAGAGCCGGTGCGGTTCGGTGGAGGCGAAGCTGATCGAGTCACCGGCCTTGAGCTCATACGTCTCGAAACCGATCGAGACGGTCAGCCGGCCTTTCAACAGGAGGTGGTACTCGCGGCCGCTGTGGACGATCAGGTGGCTGTCACGGGAGGAGGCCCCGCCGGGCTCGTACACGCTGGTGAAGAAGTCGCCCTCCGGATCGTGCTCGGCGGTCAGGCGCTCCCAGGTGACGCCAGAGTCGAGTTGGATCGATGGGCGATCCTCGCCGTGCTGGAGCGGCCCGTCGGTGGCTCGGCTTCGCGGGCCATGCCGCTCGCCGGCCGACGCCGAGTCGGGTCCGGCCTCGTCGGAATCGTCAGCGGCGCCCCGCTTGCGGCGGAAGACGAGGTCATCGAGGGAAAGCCCGAGCTCGGCAACGATCATGTAGAGCGTCTCGACGTTCGGGCGGTTTTTCCCGGTCTCGATCTGCGAGAGGGCGCTGGCGGAGAGTTCGAGCCTGCGGGCGAGCTCCCGCAGGCTCATGCCCCGTTCCATCCGAGCCTTCCTGAGTTGCGCGCCGACGTCCTCCATGCTGGCGCTACCGGCCGCTCGGTTCGCGTTCGAAGTCCCAGCCTCCACACATGGATCTTAAACCGTCAGTGAACCCAGGGAATCCCGGTGTCTACCGTGGCCGAACAGGGAGGGGTCAGCCGAACAGCTCTTTGTTGTTCAGATGAGATTGGGTCTCACGAATTGCCGGCAGTTCTCCGCCGGCGGTCGGGAAGCTCTGTCGACCAGCGACGAGCAACTCCTCGGCCGGGAACCGGGTAATCACCTCGCAACCATCGGCGGTGACCACCAGCTGCTCCTCGATCCGCGCCGCCGACCAGCCGTCGGAGGCCGGCCAGAACGTCTCCAGGGCGAAGACCATGCCCTCCTGCAGGACCTCCGGGGCGTCGTTGGAGACCATGTGGCTGATCACCGGCTTCTCCCAGACGGTGAGGCCGACGCCGTGCCCGAACTGGAGCGCGAACGCGGCTTCCTCGTCCTGGAAGCCGAAGTCCTCGGCCTTCGGGAACGCGGCCGCGACCTCGGCCGTCGTCGCCCCGGGCCGGACGCGGCTGATCGCGTCGTCGAGGATGTAGCGGCATTTGGCGTACGCGTCGACCTGGGACTGGGATGCGCTCCCGACGGTGAAGGTCCGGTAGTAGCACGTCTTGTAGCCGAGGAAGCTGTGGATGATGTCGAAATAGGCCGGATCGCCCGGGCGCAGCGCGCGGTCGGTGTAGACATGGGGGTGGGGACTGCAGCGCTCGCCGGAGATCGCGTTGACGCCCTCGACCTGCTCGGAGCCCATGTCGAAGAGGACCTTGCTGACGAGTCCGACGCATTCGTTCTCGCGGAAACCGGGCCGCAGCGCCTGAAACAGGTGGTCGTAGGCGGCGTCGACCATCATGCAGGCGGTATCCAGCAGGACGATCTCGTCCGGCGTCTTGACCATCCGTGCCTCCTGCATCAGCTGCTGGCCGTCGACGATCTCGAGCCCGGCGCGTTGCAGTGCGAAGAGCACCGGAGGCTCGACGACGTCCACACCGACCGGATCCCCCGCGAGGCCCAGCTCATCGAGCACCGTGTGGATCTTCTCGGCGACGTTCTCGGCGCGGCCCGCGGCGGGGTGGATCGCCCCCTTGAGGGTCGAGATACCGGCGCGCGAGTGTCCCTCCTCGAGCCAAGGACAGAAGAGCTCGTGGTGGCGGGCAGCCGAGCCGAAGTCCCAGATGATCGGCTCGCCGGTCCGGGTCAGGAGGGCAAAGCGGATCAGCTTGTCGTTGGACCAGCTGCCGATCGCGGTCGCCGTGACGTAGCGGATGTTGTTCATGTCGAACAGGAGCAGGGCTCCCAGGTCGGACTCCTGGAGCCTCGCCTTTGCCCGTGCCAGGCGGTCACGACGGAGACGATCGACATCGACCCTCGCCTCCCAATCGACAACGTTGATGCCAAAGGTCGAGCCCATGCGACTGACCGTCCTCTCCGTTCATGGGCAGCCCACTCAACCTGAGTCCCTCCGCCCGATGGATACTTCCTACTGGTAACCACAGCTTGACACTAGCCGGCGCGAGTGTCAATCTACGGCTTACATGTTGGGTTCCAGGGAATCGGCCGGGGGGTCGACGCAACCATTCTCGCTGCTCGCGCAGCTGTTCGGCGATCGGGATACGGCGACGATCTTTGGCCGCGAGCAGGCGGTCGCCCGCTGGATCGAGGTCGAGGTGGCACTGGCCGCCGCCCAGGCCCGCTGCGGGCTGATCGAGCCGGCGGACGCCGCCGCCGTCGCGGCCGCCGCCGAGTCTCTGGATCTCGACGAGGATCGACTCTGGCGCGAGGCAAGGGTCGTCGGATACCCGATCCTCCCCTTGGTCGAGGCACTTGTCCGGGCTCTCCCCGAGGGCGCCGAAGACCGCGTGCACTTCGGCGCCACGACCCAGGACATCATGGATACCGGGTTGATCCTGCAGACGCGCGCGGCCATCGATCGCCTCGACTCGCTGATCTGCCGCCTCGGAGAGGCTCTTCGTGAGCGAGTCGAGCGATACGCGGCCACGCCGATGGCGGGCAGGACGCATGCCCAGCAGGCGGTACCGACGACCTTCGGCGCGAAGCTCGCGACCCTCCTCGACGAACTCACCCGCCACCTGGATCGGCTCCGAAATGCCAGCCCGCGAGCGCTGGCGATCTCCCTTCATGGCGCCGCGGGCACCTCGGCGGCGTCCGGCCCCGAAGCCGCCGCGGTGCGCGCGGAGCTGGCCGACGCGCTGGGGTTGACGGCGACCGACGTCCCCTGGCACGCGAGCCGGGACCGGTTGGCCGAGATCGCCTGGATCGCGGCGGCGGCAGCAGAGACGTGCGCCCGCCTTGCCCGCGAGGTCGTCGACCTTTCCCGGACCGAGATCGCCGAGGTGGCGGAGGGCAGCGCCCACCACGGCGGCGCCTCCTCGACCATGCCGCAGAAGCGCAACCCGGTCCGATCGGAGGCGATCATCGGCTTCGCGGGAACCGCGACCGCGCTGGTCCCGGCACAGCTGCGGGCGGTCGAGGCAGGTCACGAGCGCTCGGCGGGCGAGTGGCAGATCGAGTGGCAGGTCTTCCCTCAGACGCTCTACGCCGCGGCCAGCGCACTCGCTGTGGCGGGCGAGGTGGTCGAAGGGCTGACGGTGGACGAGCGGGCGATGCTCGACAACCTGGCCGCGGACAACGGCGCGATCATGGCCGAGGCGATGATGATGTCGCTCGCCCGCGAGGTCGGCCGTAATCGCGCCCACGATCTTGTCTACGAGGCGACCGGGCTGGCGCGGGAGCGCGACATCCCGATCCAGGATGCCCTCGCCGAGGTCGTCGGGCCCGATCTCTCGGTCGCGCCGATAGCGCCGGCCGAGTACCTCGGCGGCAGCGATCTCGCCTGCCGCGCGGCGATCGCCGCCTGGGAACTGGTCAGAGAGCGTCCCGCGGTGGCCGCCGCGGTCGAGCGGGACAGCGAAAAGGAGGAGTGATGGCTGATACCGAAGTGGAGGCTCCCGAGGAGACGGGGCAGGCCTACCGGATGCTGATCGGGGACGAGTGGCGAGAGGCTGCGGACGGCCGCACCTTCGTCGCGCTCGATCCATATAGCGGCGAAGGCTGGGCGACCGTCCCGGAGGCCGGTCGCGAGGATGTCGACGCCGCCGTGGAGGCGGCGCGCGACGCCTTCCGGGAGGGCCCCTGGAAGAACATGACCGGCTTCGACCGCGCCCACCTGATGCGCCGGTTCGCCGATGTCATCGAGCGCGATGCCGAGGAGCTCGCCCAGATCGAGACGCGAGGCAACGGCAAGCTGCTGCGGGAGACCCGCGCCCAGGCCGGCCAACTGCCGCGCTGGCTTCGCTACTTCGCCGGCATCGCCGACAAGCTGGAGGGGGAGACGATCCCCGCCGACCGGCCCGACCTCTTCGTCTACACCCGGCACCAGCCGCTCGGCGTGGTCGCGATCATCACGCCCTGGAACTCGCCCATGGCGCTCCTGATGTGGAAGCTCGCGCCGGCATTGGCCGCGGGATGCACCGTCGTCGTCAAGCCTTCGCCGTTCACGCCGGTCTCCACCATCGCGCTCGCCGAGCGCGCCGCGGAGGCGGGGTTCCCGCCGGGTGTGTTCAACGTCATCACCGCCGAGGCTGCCGAGGTCGGCGCGGCGCTGGTCGGTCACCCCGACGTCGCCAAGGTGAGCTTCACCGGCTCGACCGCGGTCGGGGCGAAGGTCGGTGCCGCCGCCGGGGCCAACATCACGCCGGTCGCACTCGAGCTGGGCGGCAAGTCCGCGCAGCTGGTCTTCGCCGACGCCGACCTCGGAGCGGTCCGGTCGGGACTGATCGCGGGCATCTTCGCCGCGACCGGCCAGACCTGCGTGGCCGGTTCGCGACTCCTCGTCCACGAGTCGGTCCGCGACGCCGTGCTCGACTCGTTGGTCGAACGGACCAGGACGATCGCGCTCGGCGATCCGCGCGACGCGGCCACGGAGATGGGCCCGATGGCGAACGAGCCCCAGCTGGAGCGGGTGATGGGGATGATCGATCGCGCCCGCGATGAAGGGGCGACGGTCGCGGTCGGCGGCGGTCAGCCGTCGCTCGGCGGCTGCTTCCTGGAACCGACCATCCTCACGGAGGTCGGGGCCGGGATGGAGATCTTCGAGGAGGAGGTCTTCGGCCCGGTGCTCGCGGTCGGGACCTTCTCCGACGAGGACGAGGCGGTGCGGATGGCGAACTCCAGTCGCTACGGGCTGGCTGCCGGCGTCTGGACCGAGAACATCCGCCGCGGACTCCGGGTGGCGGGGGAGCTGGACGCCGGGACGGTGTGGGTGAACGGCTACCGCATGGTCGCCCCCTACGCGCCGTTCGGCGGTTTCAAGGACAGTGGCATCGGCCGCGAGAGCGGATGGCGGTCGGCGCTGGAGTTCACCCAGACGAAGACCGTCTGGGTTGAGATCGGGGAACCAAGCGACCGTGATCCGTTCACCATCGGTTGACGAGCACGCGTCTCGAAAAGGAGGGAGAGGGAAGTGGAGCAAATGCTGAGCGGAAAGCATGCCGTCATCACCGGCGGCTCGAAGGGGATCGGTCTGGCCATCGGGGAGCTGTTCGCCGATCATGGAGCCGAGGTGACCCTGGTCGCCAGGACCGCCGACGACCTCGATGGGGCGGTGGAGCGACTGCGGGAGCGCGGTGCGACCGCCGACGCCATCCAGCTCGATATCTGCGACAAGGCGGCGGTCGGGGAGATGGTGGAGGGGCTCGGGGCGGACTTCCGCTGTGACGTCCTGGTCAACAACGCGGGGCCGATCCTGCAAGGCGCCCCGGTCCTGGGGTCCGAGGATCGCAAGTGGCTGGAGACCTTCGACACCAAGGTGATGGGCGCCGTTCGCCTGTCGCGCGCGCTGGCGCCGTCGATGCCCGCGGACGGCAGCGGCCGGGTCATCAACGTGTCCGGCATCTCCGGACGCTCGCTGCTGCCCGAGGCCTCGGCCAGCGGCATGTCGAATGCCGCCGTCACCGCCTTCACCAGCTACCTCGCCGAGGAGCTGAAGGGCAAGCGCATCAACGTGAACTGCATCTCCCCGGGGCTGATCGCGACCCAGGCGTGGATCGACCGTGCCGAAGAGCGCGGCGCCGCGCTCGGGATCAGCGGCGAGGCCTTCATGGATCGCATGGCCGAGGACCTCGGCGTGCACCTGGCCCGGTGGGCCGAGCCCAGAGAGGTCGCCTCGGTCGCGCTCTTCCTCGCGTCCGACATGGGGAGCTACGTCACCGGCCAGGTGATCGCGGTCGACGGCGGCCTCGCCAACTTCGTCGTCTAGGAAATCAATCGGAGGAGCAGATCGATGGCAGAGAAGACCCAGCCGAAGGCCCAAGGGGCCGAGATCGACGCCCAGGGGGCGCGTGACCTCTACCGGCGGATGCGGATGATCCGCACCTTCGAGGACACCGTCCAGCAGCAGTTCCAGAAGGGCCACGTCCACGGAACCACCCATCTCTACTCCGGCCAGGAGGCGAGTGGGGTCGGCGTCTGCTCGATGCTGACCGAGGGCGACAAGGTCGCCGGCACCTACCGCGGCCACGGCCACTCGATCGCCCTCGGCGTCTCCCCGCAGAAGCTGATGGACGAGATGTTCGGCCGCACCACCGGCGCCTGCGGCGGCCGCGCCGGCTCGATGAACGTCGTCGACGTGGAGAGCGGCCTGATCGGCTGCTTCGGCATCGTCGGCGGCTCGATCGGCGCCGCCACCGGCGCCGCGCTGTCGGAGAAGCTGCTGAAGACGGGGAACGTCGCGGTCGCCTTCTTCGGCGACGGCACCTCAAACCAGGCCTACTTCCACGAGTCGCTGAACTGGGCGCAGATCGAGAAGCTGCCGGTCGTCTTCGTCTGCGAGAACAACCTCTACATGGAGTTCACGCCGATCGAGAACGTCACCGCCGGCGCGATCGGCTCGCGGCCGCAGGCGATGGGCATCCACTACCAGCAGGTCGACGGCAACGACGTCTTCGCGGTGCGCGAGGCGGCGGCGGAGGCGATCGAGCACGCCCGCTCGGGCGCCGGCCCGGCCTTCCTGGAGACGATGACCTACCGCTTCGTCGGCCACTCGCGCTCGGACCCGGGCAGGTACCGAAAGCCGGGCGAGCTCGACGAATGGAAACTGCGCGACCCGCTGATCCTCGGGCGGCGGGCGCTCGAGGAGCGCTACGGGATCGAGTCCGAGCGGCTCGACCAGATCGACGCCGACGTCGCCAAGGAGCTGCAGCAGATCGTCGAGCGGGGCCTCGCCACCCCGTTCCCGGATCCCGCCGAAGGCGGGGGGGAGTTCAAGTGATGGCCGACAACAGCAACAGCACCCTGGAGTACCGGGTCGCGATCCGCGAGGCGATCGCCGCCGAGATGGAGGCAGACGAGCGCGTCGTCTTCTTCGGCGAGGACGTGGCGATCGCCGGCGGCGTGTTCGCGGTGACGCCGGGCCTCCACGAGCGCTTCGGCGACCGCGTCATCGACACCCCGATCTCCGAGCTCGCGATGTCGGCCGGTGCCTTCGGCGCCGCCGTCACCGGGCTGCGGCCGATCTTCGAGATCATGTTCGCCGACTTCCTGCTGCTGGCGATGGACTCGC
>JAOPZF010000108.1 GCA_025964255.1 Solirubrobacterales bacterium
GCGAGGGTGCGCGAGGAGCCATTCACCCTCGCCCTCGTCGAGCTGACCGATCTCGGCAAGCTCAACCGTCGGGACGGACTGGAGTCCGGCGACGCCGCGCTCGTCGCGGCCGCCCACGTCATCACCCATGCGGCCGACCAGGTCGAAGGCTCGGCCTGTCGGTACTCGGGCGCGCGCCTCGCCCTGTTGATTCCCGCTGCCGACTCCACTTCGGAGGCTGTCCTCACCTTGCTCCGCGATCAGCTCGAGGCTCTGGACGGGCAGCCGCGCTGCGCCGCGACTGCATGGCGCCCCGACGAGGAGGGTCACGATGTCCTCGCACGTGCCCGCGAGGCACTCCGCGCGGAAGCCCAACGTGACCGCGTGTAGGTTTCGGTCGGTACGTCGAGGTCGAGGCTGCCGGCTGCCGCTCCCGCGCCCGGCTCGCTATTTTGGAGGTCGCGCGGTGGCGGTAGCTCAGTTGGTAGAGCTCTGGCTTGTGGTGCCAGTGGTCGCGGGTTCGAGCCCCGTCCGCCACCCCTAGTTGCTCCTCGAGGGCACCGCCTCGACTCGGCCATTTTGGCGTCCGTTCGGTACGTCATTGATTCCCGGCCGATGAGCGTCGAGAAGAGAAGGGCCGCAGGACGGCGTCGGCGGGCGCGGATCAGGGTTGAGCAGAAAGAAGGCCGGATCGGCCAAGCCGAAATCAGCCTCTACATCGCCGGGCTCCTGCTCTTTTTGCTCTTGGTCGCCTTCAGCTTGGAGGCCGATCACAAGATCGCTGCTTTTGCGGTCGCATTCCAGACGGGGACGGCGCTGCTCTTCTCCCCGGACGTGTTACGCCCGCTTCGGAGGCTGCGGTATTTCCAGCGTCCGCTGACGGAGATCCGTGCCAAACGCCGGCGCGTCTTCAGGTGGGGCGCGGTCGTTTCCGCGGTGCTGCTCGCGCTCTTGGGGTTGCGAGTCCTCAAATTCGGTGGGACGGGTTCGAATACGACTCTTCTCGGCGCCATCGTTGTATTGCTTGCCCTCATTTGTGGCATCACCGTGCTCTGCCTCGTCGGCATCTGGGCGATCGACATGCTCTTCGAAGGGGCCGCCGAAACCTGGACGCAGACGGTTGTCGGCCAATTCGGTTCGGAGCGAACGAGCGAAGTGCGACGAGCTTTCGCGGTGGCGTTTTTCTTCGTCGGGACGCTTTTGATGTTCTGGGGCGCCTACAACTGATCTCTGGTCCTTGACGACATAAGCTGAGCGCAAGTCCGCGCGTCTGATTGGGAGGAATTCGATGCAACTAGGTCTTTGTCTGCCGCAGCTTGGTCCGACCGCTGAAGGGGGGAAAGTCGCCGATGTCGCGCGGCGGGCGGAGGAGGTCGGGTACGACTCGTTGTGGGTCGGGGATCGGTTGTTGACGCCGGAGACACCGCAGGATCTCTATCCCGTCGGGGGGACGGAGGAGGTGCCTTATCCGCCGGAGTTCACGGCGGCGCTGGATCCGATCGTGACGCTGACGGCTGCGGCTGCGGTGACGAGTCGGGTACGGCTCTCGTTCAGCACCCTCATTCCGACCTGGCACAACGCGCTGCTGCTGGCGCGGTCGCTCACCTCGCTCGACGCGATCAGTGAGGGGCGGCTCGAGCTTGGCCTCGGCACCAGCTGGATGCGCGACGAGTACGAGGTCGCCGGGGTGCCTTGGGGCGAGCGGGGCGCGCGGCTCGACGAGATGCTCGACGTCTTCGAGAAGCTCTGGAACGACAGTCGGGTCGAGCACAGCGGCCGGTTCTGGGAGATCCCGCCGTCGTCGGTCGATTTGCGGCCGGCGCAGGTTGGCGGGCCCCCGGTCCTGCTCGGCGGGTTCACGCAGGCGGCGATGACCCGGGTCGGCAGCCGCGGCGCCGGCTGGATCGCGATCGCCGGCGCGCCGGAGGAATTCGAGGAATCGCTCTGGCAGATGGCCTGCGATGCCGCCGAGAGTGCCGGCCGCGACCCGGGCGCGCTGCGCCGCGAGACGCGGGTCAACACCTACGCCGGCATGTCTGTGGCTGAAACCGCCGACCAGGTCCGCGAGGCCGAACGCCGCGGCGCCGATGGGGTCCACATCGACTTCGCCTACATCGCCGGCTCGGCCGACGAGCTGCTCGAGCAGGCCGAAGAACTGATCGCGCTGCTGCGTTAGGGTCGTCTCGTTCCGCCGGGGGGAGGCGGTAGAAACCCCCAATGGGTACGACGCCGTCATTAGCACCCGATGAGTTGGAGGTGCAGGAACTCATCCGGCTCAGCGAGATCCTTGAGCAGGGGAGCTCCTCGCTGAACCAACGCGCAACGACCCTTGCGGCACTGACCGTCACCGCGCTCGGTGCATTCGGAGTCTTCGCTGGAAAGATCCACGAACTGCATGGGGGCATCACGAAGGCGTTCGTCGCGGTCGCTCTGGTGGATGCCTCCTTAGCGCTTGTTCTCAGCGCCGGGATCGGCCTGCTGGCTGTCGCCCCAGGAAGCGACTGGAGGGAGAAATTCGAAGCGGAATCGAGGCCGATCCTTGCGGGGCGCCTGGATAAACGAGTGGAAACCCTTCGCGAACGCGTGACAAAACAGACCGAACGCAACAGCTGGAAGGCAAATCGCATGAAAGTTTCCTACCTGCTCACCAGCGTCGCGTTGGTGGCCGCCGCGGCTGCCGTTGTAGCGGTCGCGATCAGCGAAGGGTTCTGATCTGGTCGGTTGCGGCGGGCCGCTGCGGGTACTCGCTCCCGATGAAGATCCCCGCGCAATCGAAGGCCGCCGATCGGATTGACCGGGCGCTCGACTGGACGGTGGGGCCGGGGTACTCGAAGGTCGGGTATGAGGTGCGCGAGCGGATCTGGGGGCGGGAGTCGCTCGAGTTCGAGGGGAAGACGGCGATCGTCACCGGGGCCACCTTGGGGATCGGCGAAGCGGCTTGTGTGGGGATGGCGCGGGGCGGGGCGGAGGTGCACCTTGTCGTGCGGAATCTTGAGAAGGGGGAGGAAGCGCGGGAGCGGGTCGCGGCGGCCGCCGGGGTGGATGGAGACTCGCTGGTGTTGCATTGGTGCGACCTCTCCAGCCTCGCCTCGGTGCGGTCGTTCGCGAGCGCGTTCCTGCGGGCGCATCCGAAGCTCGACGTGCTCGTCAACAATGCCGGCGTCCTGCCACCCGGACGCACCCACACCGACGAAGGCTTCGAGCTGACCTTCGCGACCAACGTGCTCGGGCCGTTCCTGCTCACCGCCGAGCTGCTGCCCGCGCTCCAGGCCGCCGCACCCGCTCGCGTCATCAATGTCTCCTCCGGCGGGATGCTCGCGGCGAAGCTCGACTTCGACGACCCGCAGCTTGAGGGGCGCGACTTCGACGGCACCCGCTTCTACGCCCACACCAAGCGAGCCGAGGTCGTGCTCGGAGACGAGTGGGCGCGGCGGCTCGCACCCGACGTCCAGGTCTTCTCGATGCACCCCGGCTGGGTCGCGACGCCGGGGCTGGCCGAGTCGCTGCCGGGCTTCGACCGGTGGGCGAAGCCGCTGCTCCGCGACCCTGCCGGCGGCGCCGACACGATCGTCTGGCTCGCGGGCTCACTGCAGCTGCGCGGTCAGACCGGCGGCTTCTGGCACGACCGGCGACGGCGCTCCGAGCACCGGATTCCGCGCACTCGCGAGACCGCGGAGGAGCGTGAGCGCTTCTTCGCCGAGTGCGAGAGGCTTGCCGGGGTGGAGGTGCCCACCGACACGGAGACCGGAGCGACGTACGCGTGATGCCGGGCATTGCGATCCTCGAGGCACCCTCGGCGCTCGGCCACGTGCCGGAACACCGCGGTGTCGAAAAGGCTCCCGCCCGCTTGCTCGAGGAGGGGATCGCGGAGGGGCTCGGCGCCGTCACCGCGGGTCGGGTCGAGGCGACCGGCTACTCGGCAGCGCGCGATCCGCAGACCCAGGTGATGAACGTTGAGCCGCTGGTCGAATACTCCTCGAGGCTCGCCGACGCGGTGGGGGATATCGTCGACGCCGAACGCTTCGCCCTCGTCCTCGGCGGCGACTGCTCGATCCTCCTCGGCACGATGCTCGGGCTCCGCCGGCGCGGCCGCTACGGCCTCCTCTACATCGACGGGCACGCCGACTTCTGGCAGCCCGAGCGCAATCCGATCGAGGGGGCTGCCTCGGCGAGCGACCTTGCGTTCGCGACCGGGACGGGGCCGCGGGTGTTGACCGAGCTCGAGGGCTATTCACCGCT
>JAOPZF010000114.1 GCA_025964255.1 Solirubrobacterales bacterium
CGTTCCTCGGCCCACCGGGCCGAGGCACTGCCACACTGGCTCGAGCACTACAACCACACCCGACGCCACAGCTCGATCGGCGACCGGCCCCCGATCAGTCGCGTTCGGGACGTCTTGAGGCAGAACAGCTAGGCGGCGGGCGTGGGCAGAGTCCGCGTCATCCATGCTCCGAAGCAGGACGGCCGCATCGTGGTGATCGGTTTAGTTCTCTGGCCGGACAAACTCACTCTTCTCGCACTTGTTGAATCGGACGCCGATGAAATCGCGAGTGAGTTCCAAGAGGGCGATCAGGGGACGATGTTCTCGATCATAGACACCCTGGGGACCGAGTACGAAGGCCGTGGAGGCGGCGGAGTTGGAGACAGCGACCTGCGCGTCACGTTGTGGGATGTCGACTTCAGCCCGGGAGTGCCGAGCGAGGCGAGCAGCCTTCAGGTCTCCATCTGGGTACGTCACGCCATCTGGGGAACTGTCGAACTGCCTCTCTAGGCAACCTTCTCGACCGCAGCCAGAGGAACGATCCCAATGTCTCCCCCACCCCTTCGTCGAGCAGGTGCGGGTAGGTGTCCAAGGTGATCGGCGCTTTGGCGTGGCCGAGCCACCGCTGCACCTGCTTCACGTTCTGCCCTTCGGCGAAGAGCATCGAGCGCAGGTATGGCGAAAGGCATGGAACCCGAGCGTCGTCCGCTCGCGCGGCTTGCCGTCTTTGCCTTCGACCCGGGGTGACGACTTCGCGCGCAACGGTAACCGAGCCGATGCGCACGTCCCGCACAGGCGAAAGGCGACCCGCCGTCAGTTAGCCGACAGCAACGGCCCTTCGCGTCAGAACCTTTGCTTTGACCGGCCATACATAGGCGCGGCCAGACTTGTTCATCAGGGCTCTCCCGTGCGCTTCCTGATGATCGCGCCAGTGCTCGCAGACGAAGCCGGACTCCGCGTCCAGCGGTTCCCACTCGCTGTGGCTGGCGTCGATCTCCACGACCTTCCAGTGGACGAGGACGCCGCACTCCGAGCACTCGCTGCTCACCACTTGTCCGACACCAATACTCATGGACGACAATCTAGAGCGGGTACCGGTCGTAATTGAGTACGAGTAAGTCCGACCTCGAACCACTTCGAGACAGCATTCGAGCCTCATAAACAGAGCGACTGCCGCAAGAAGTGGCGGCGATCGGCCCTCATGCCTGATGACGGAGTACCTGCAACCCCTCGGGGTCTTCCCTGCCTAGTTCGAGCTTAATCCCGCGCTGCTCGCAGTAGCGAAGGTGTATGTGTCGCACAAGGTTGACGAAAGCAACCGCCCCGTCAGCCACGTCAGCTTGTTGGGCATCGTCATCGTGACGACGTAGCGCCATCCTCTGAGCCACCTTGTCGGCGAATGGGAAGGTGCGCTGGACCGTCTGGCCCATCGGAATCGTCGCGGGGATCTCCTCCAACTCAGAGACAACCGCCGAGAGTTGCTCGATCCAGCTCGAAGCCTTGGACGGCTCGGGATGCGGCACATGAAAGGTGTTCTGGCGCACATGCGAGATCACGTTGGGGCCGATCCGCTGCTCCAGCCCCGCGACTTGCGTCAGCAACCCGGCTCCCTCCGGCGAGAGCTGGCGCAGCAGATCCTGGACCCCCGGATCTCCGCTACGCCATCCCTTCAGGGCATCGATGCCCTCGAAAAGGAACCCATAGACAAGCCGAACCTTGAATGAAAATCGGGTGCGATCTCGATCGGCGTCGGTGGCGTCGTCCGGATTCGCCGCGACGGCTTCCCGGACAGCGTGCTCAACATCGTTCGCGGCAATCGCCATCGCCACACAGAACATCGCGACCGAGTCGTCAGGAGGAAATACCTGCGGGACGGTGAGCTCGGCCACGCGCCGAGATTAAGCCCGTCGACGGCGTTGCGGAAGGTATCTCTGGGACCGGCTGCTGCATACCTCCCATGCCCTGCGCGTTGCCCTGAACGAAGAACGCCGCCCTACAAAGGCAGAGTTCTCGGCTCTAGAAGCAGCTTCCAAGCTCCGGGGGTGGGACTCGAACCCACAACCCTTCGATTAACAGTCGAATGCTCTGCCGATTGAGCTACCCCGGAACGGCGGCGGCCCAAAGGGCCGGACCGCGCAATTTACCGGGTCAGCCCGCTACCCGTTGCGCGTGGGCGATTCGCTCCACCAGGGCGGCCCGCTCGCGGGAGAGCTGGGCGCGCCTCTCGTAGTCCCCGCGTTCGCCCGCGGCGGCGATCTCCTCTTCCAGTCGGCGCTGGTCGAGAAGGAGGAAGTTCAGCTCCATCGACTCCTTCGAGGCAGGCTGCTCGCGGGCCATCATCACCAGTTCGGTGATCAGCGCGGCGAGGGCGCCGTTTTCGCGCGGGATGTGTTCGGCCGGGGCCTCGGGATGGGCGCGGATGAAGTCGGCAGCGGCCTGGCCGCTGCGCGAGAGGTGACTCTCCCCCAGCTGCTCGAGGAACTCGGCGCCTGGCTCGGGGAGCGCGATGCACATCGCCAGCAGCGCCCGCTCCTGGCGTTCGCGGGAGGTGAGCTCGACCGGGCGCTGGGCCTGCTGCTGGGATGCTTCGCCGGGTCCGCCTTGGGCATAGCCGCCGCGGCCAGGCGGCGCGCCGCGACGAGGGGCACGCCCCGGATCGGCGGCGCTCGCACCCGGCCCGCCGGTCGCCGGGGTCGAGGCGATGACCCGTCCCATCACCATCGCTGGCTCCAGTTCGAGCCGGTCGGCGACCTTGCGGATCAGCTCCGACTGGCTCGCGCCCTCCTCCATCGCGGCGATGATCGGGGCGACCTCGGCGAGCGCCCGGTCGCGCTCGACCGGCGAGGCGACGTCGGTCCGGTTCAGCACCCGGGTCACCTGGAAGTCGGTCAGCTCCGCGGCGCCTTGGAGGAACCCGCGGAAGCGCTCCGGCCCGTCGTCCTCGGCCATCAGCTCGGCCGGGTCGACGCCGCTCGGCATCGAGGCGACCCGCAGGCGCATGCGTCGTCCGGCGGCGACCCGCTGGGCCCGCAGCATCGCCTCCTCCCCGGCTTCGTCGGCGTCCATCGCGAGGACGACCTCGTCGACCGTGCCGGAGAGCGTCGCCACCTGCTCGGGCGTGATCGCCGTCCCCATCACCCCGACCGCGCCCTCCATCCCCGCCTGGTGCAGGGCGAGGACGTCGGTGTAGCCCTCGACCACGACCGCGCGGTTGGCTTTCGCCATCGCCGCCCGCGCCCGGTCGAGCCCGTAGAGGATCTCCGACTTGTGGAAGAAGTCGGTCTCCGAGGTGTTGACGTACTTCGGTTTCTGGTCCTCACGCGTCGCCCGCCCGCCGAAGCCGAGCGTGCGGCCGCGCGGGTCGCGGATCGGGAACATGATCCGCGCTCGGAAGCGGTCGTACTCGCCGCCTCGTTCGCTCTTCTGGACCAGCCCGACCGAGTGCATCTCCGGAACCGTGAAGCCCGCCCGCTGGCCGGCGACGAGGATCTTGTCCCAGGCGCTCGGCGCGAAGCCGACGCCGAAGTTCTTCAGCGTCTCCTCGGAGAGCCCGCGCGCGGCGAGGTACTCGCGCGCTTTGCCCGCCTCTTTCGACTCCCAGAGGTAGTTCGAGTAGTAGGCCGCGGCGCGTTCGAGCAGCTGCTGCAGGCGCTGGCGCCGTTGCCGGGCGGCCTCCGCCCGCGGGTCCTCCTCGTCGCGCTGCAACTCGACCCCGTAGCGGTCGGCGAGCGCCTCGACCGCCTCGGTGAACCCGAGCCCCTCTTTCTCCATCACGAACTTGAAGATGTCGCCGGCCTCGCCGCAGCCGAAGCAGTGGTAGAGCTTGTCGTGTGGCTCGACCGAGAAGGAAGGCGAGCGCTCTTCGTGGAACGGGCAGAGGCCCATCATCTGGCCGCCCGCCTGTTTGAGGTCGGTGTACTGGCCGACGACCTCGGCCATGTTCGCCGTCTCGCGGACGGCGGCGATGCTCTCTTCGGAGATCCGCGCCACTAGAAGCGCGCCGCCTCGGGGATCGCCAGGTCGGTGAAGCGGGCGATGCAGTAGCGGTCGGTCATCCCGGCGATGTAGTCGGTGACCTTCTGGACGTCGTCGGCGCCCGGGTCGAGCGCCGGGATGATCTCCGGGTTGACGAGGTAGTGCTCGAAGAGGCCGGTCATCGTCCGCTCGACCCGGGCGTGCTCGCTGCGCGCGGTTGCCCCGAGGTAGACGCGTTCGAACATGAACTTGCGCAGCCGCAGCATCGCCATCCCGACCTCCTCGCTCTGGCGGATGTCGGCGGCGCCGCGCGAGTTCTCGACGATGTCGGCGACCAGCGTGTCGATGCGGATCGAGCCGGTCGGGCCGAGCAGCTCGATCTCGGCGGCGGGCAGGTCGCCCGGGCGGAGGATCCCGGCGCGCAGCGCGTCGTCGATGTCGTGGTTGATGTAGGCGACGCGGTCGACGAGGCGGACGATCCGCCCCTCCATCGTCGCCGGCTTGACCGAGCCGGTGTGGTTGAGGATGCCGTCGCGGACGGGCGCCGTGAGGTTGAGGCCGGCGCCGTCGCGCTCGAGCACCTCGACCACCCGCAGCGAGTGCTCGTTGTGCTTGAAGCCGCGCCCGGCGCGCTCCTTGAGGCAGCGGTCGAGGGTCTCCTCGCCGGCGTGGCCGAAGGGAGGGTGGCCGAGGTCGTGGCCGAGCCCGATCGCCTCGGTCAGGTCCTCGTTCAGCCCCAGCGCCCGGGCGACGGTGCGGGCGATCCCGCAGGCCTCGAGCGTGTGGCTGAGGCGGGTCCGGTAGTGGTCACCCTCGGGGGCGACGAAGACCTGGGTCTTGTGCTTCAGCCGGCGGAAGGACTTGGAGTGGACGATCCGGTCGCGGTCGCGCTGGAAGGGCGTGCGCAACGGGCTGTCGGGCTCGGGCGCGACGCGCTCGGCCGGGTAGGAGCGCGTCGCGTGCTCGGCGAGGAACCCGTCCTCCAAGCGGCGGATGCGGTCCTCGAATGCGAGGGTGGTGGCGACCGACATGGGATCGATCTTAGGGGCCGTCGCGCGCTCCCTCCTCAGGCCGCCGCCCGAAGCTGGACGTGCGCGTGGTGCTCGAGCGTTTCTCCGACCGCGCGTTCGACCTGGCGCAGGGCGGGCGGTTCGGCGGCCGGGGCCTCGATCAGCGGCTTGGCGAGCGCTTCGACCATGAAGCGGTGGGCTTCCTGGGTCAGCGGGAAGCCGCCCGCCTCGCAGCTGTTGCAGACGACGCCGCCGGAGGCGCCGGAGAAGCCCGCCAGGTGCTCGGTCTCACCGCAGTTGGCGCAGGAGGCGAGTTCGGGGGCGAATCCGGCGACGAGGGCGAGCTTGAGCCGGAAGGAGAGCGCCACCTCATGGCTGATCGCGCGCGGCTGCCCGGGTTCGTCGAGCAGCGAGAGGTAGCGGAGGAGCAGGTTGTAGGCGGGGAGGTTGGGCTCGGCGGCGTCGAGGAGGCGGAGGACGGCGTCGCAGGCGCGCGCGCCTGCGGTGATCGCGGCGCCGCCCGAGCGCAGCCGCGGGTAGCCGTCGATCGTCGAGACGCTGGTGACCGTCATCAGGTCGCTGCGGCCTTCGTGGAGGACGAGGTCGAGGTGGAAGAACGGCTCGAGCCGGCCGCCGAAGCGGGATTTCGGTTTGCGGGCGCCCTTGGCGATCGCCCCGAAGCGGCCCAGCGTCGGCGAGTAGAGGTGCAGAATCCGATCGGCCTCCCCGTATCGGATCGACCTCAAAACGACTGCCTCCGTCTTGACCGTAGACCCCGCCATGAAGACAAGTGTGCGGGACGGACCGGACGGAACCTCAGCCTTTGGCTTTCGCTTTCCGCGGTTTCGGGCGTTTCCGCAGTTTGACCTGGCAGCTCGGGCAGAAGTAGGTGGAGCGGCCGGAGACGACGATCCGCTCGACGACGCCGTCGCAGTCGCCTGGGCAAGGCTGGCCCTCGCGGGTGTGGACGAGGAAGCGCTCCTGCATGCGGCCCTTCTCGCCGCGTCCGTCGCGGTAGTCGTCGATCGTCGAGCCTCCCGCGTCGATTCCCGCTTCCAGCGCCGCTACGACGCCGTCGCGCAGCGCCAGCCAGTGCTCGGGTTTCATCGACCCGGCCGGCGAGAGTGGATGGAGGCGCGCGCGGTAGAGGGCCTCGTCGGCGTAGATGTTCCCCACTCCCGCGATCCCCGACTGGTCGAGCAGGAACGACTTCAGCGGCGCTTTCTTCCCCGCCGCGATCTCCCCCAGCTTCTCCGGCGTGAACTCGGGCGAGAGCGGCTCGACCCCGAGACGGGAGAACCTCTCCGGCAATTTCTTGTCGTCGATCAGGAAGGCCTCGCCGAAGCGGCGCGGATCGGTGAACCAGACCTCGCGGCCGTCATCGAGCACGAACCGGGCGCGCAGGTACTTCTCCTCGGTCGTGCGCTCGCCTTGGTAGAGAAGGCGGCCCTCGGAGGGATCGAGGATCTCGCCCTCCGGCTCGACCAGCACGAGGTTGCCGGTCATCCGCAGGTGCATGACCAGCGTCTGGTCGCCGTCCAGGCTCAGCAGCAGGTACTTGCCGCGGCGCCCGAGCCCGCGGATCGTCTTCCCGGTGACCTTCTTGCCGAGCGTCCCCCGTCGCACCGGTCGTGACCAGCGCGCATCGAGCACTTCGAGCTTCTCTATCGTGTGGCCTTCAAGCTCCGGCTCCAACTGCCGCGCAACGGTCTCGACCTCGGGCAGCTCGGGCACGCCCTGAGTTTTACTCGACCGCGGCTATTCGTCCTTCGCCCGCGGGTGCGACTCGTAGTAGACCTGCTTCAGCCGGTCACCCGAGAGGTGCGTGTACATCTGGGTCGTGGCGATGTCGGCGTGGCCGAGCATCTCTTGCACCGCGCGCAGATCGCAACCGTTGGAGAGCAGATGCGTGGCGAAGCTGTGTCGCAGGGTGTGCGGGGACATCTTGCCGTCGAGCCCGACCGCCCGCGCGTGGCGCTGGACGATCTTGTAGAGGCCCTGGCGGGTCAGCGGCCCGCCGCGAAAGTTGACGAAGAGGCGCGGCTCTTCACGGCCGTGGAGTAGCTGCGGCCGGCCGCTGCGCAGGTACGCGCGGATCGCCGCGATCGCCTGCCGGCCGAGCGGCACGAGCCGTTCCTTCGACCCCTTGCCCCGCGCTCGGACGAACCCCTCGTGCATGTCGATGTCGGTCATCTCGAGGCCGATCACCTCGGAGGCGCGGAGCCCACACGCGTACATCACCTCGAGCAGCGCCCGGTCGCGAAGCGCAGTCGGCTCGGCGCCCGTCGGCGCCGCCAACAGCTTCTGGACCTCGGCGTAGTTGAGGACGTGCGGCAGCTTCTTCGAGCGCCGCGGCGCCGCCAGGCTGGCGGTCGGGTCGTCGCCGATGAGCTCGTCGCGGCGCAGATGCTTGTAGAAGGAGCGCAGGCAGGCGGCCTTGCGGTGGATCGTCGCCGAGGACACCGGCGGCTTCTCCGGCCCGCCGGTCGCCAGCTCGGCGAGGAACTCGCCCACCTCGGCCGGCCGCGCCTTCAGCGCGTCCAGGTGGTGCGCCGAGAGGTACTCGCCGTACTGGAAGAGGTCGGTGCGGTAGGCATTCAGCGTGTTGCGGGAGAGCCCCCGCTCGAGCTCGAGGTAGGAGAGGAAGTCGAGCGTCAGCGAGCGGAAGCGCGCGTCGGCGCCGGTGTCGGCGGGCGCGGCGGGAGTCTCGGGTTTCACGGCGATGGCCATGGCGGGGTGTTCGTTTTGACGTTTGGGAAACCTTTAGGCGCAAGGGACCGTGCGTTGGCCGCTTCGGGGGAAGGGACCGTGCGTTGCGGCCGGCGGGTCCTGTCGCCGCAGGGGACCCACCATCCCTCCGGTAGCTAAAGCTTCCTCGGGATGGTCCCCCCTACGGCGCCACCCGCCGGAGAGGCGACGAGGGTTCCGGCCGCGAGGGGGGCTTCGAAGAAGAGTGGGTCGTCTTGAAGCTGTCGCCCCATGGTCGACGAAGGCAGGCCGCTGGCGGCGTAGCCGTCGAGGTCGACGCGTATGGGTTTCACCTCGTGTCGGTCAGCGACCAGGAGATGGGACGCGCTCTCGGGGAGAGCGACGGTGACCGGGGCGAGGAGCAGCTTCAGCACGGTGGCGGTGTGGTGGCTCAGGCCGCGGTGGCGCTCACGCGGGTCGCCGGAGGAGAGGCGCGGCGAGAGGATCGTCGGGAGGCCCAGGGACAGTGACGCGTGAGCGTTCTCGAGGGCCGACATGCCGCCGTGACCGAAATCGGTGTCGGAGCCGATGATCCCGGGGCCGGGGCCGACCAGTACCGCGTCCCAGCCGAGGACGTTCGCCGCGGCGTCGATCGCCCCGACCGTGCTCAGCGCCTCGTGCTCGCCGCCGTAGGACGGGGACGCAGTGATGTGGCCACAGAGGAGCCCCCGCTCGCGCAGGTCGGCGACATCGCGGGACAATGCGCCGGGAAGAGCGCCCCCGGCCGTCTGCACGAAGCCGACGCGGATCCCCTGGCGAGCCTGCGCCGCTGCCCACGCCGCCGGAGCCAGGTGGCCGTGGAGCGGGAGGACCGCGACCGGGATCTGCCTCCGCTCCCCGTCATCCGACCCCTCCACAGGGTCCACCGGGTGCTGGAGCGAGGTGTAGTTCAGCTTCATCACGTGGGCGTCGCCATCTACCCCGCCGCCCAGGCCGCGGGTGAGGTTCACGTGGACGACATCGAAGCCGCCGGATCCCAGTCCCAGGTCGAGGGCAACGGCGTTGACGACGACCTCGTCGCCCTCGCGCATCTCCCCCAGCAGCCCTTCGTCGGCCCAGGCAGGGCGGCGCTCGCCGTCGATCTCGACGATCAGCGGCGACTCGGAGACGACGACGCCGTTGCGCAGGTCGAGGCGGCCGCTCACGCAGGCCTCCCGCTCACGCTCGGGCCAGGATGCCCTCGCAGACCTCGAGCATCTTGTCGAGGTCGCGGGCGGCGACGTGCTCGTTGACAGTGTGGACGCCGTCGGGGCCGTTCGCCAGGAGGACGCTGTCGAAGCCCGCGAGGCGGAAGACGTTGGCGTCGCTGCCGCCGCCGATAGATTCGCGCCGCGGCTCGACCCCCGCCGCGCGCAGGCTCTCCTCGGCCAACGCGAGGGCGGTCGAGCCGGCTGGCACTTTGTAGCCGCGGAAGAGCTCCTCGATCCGCACGTCGGCGTCGCAGCCGAACTCGCTGGCGCCCCAGGCGCAGGCGTCGGCGAT
The DNA here is from genome assembly GCA_025964255.1 of Solirubrobacterales bacterium. Lineage (GTDB taxonomy): Bacteria > Actinomycetota > Thermoleophilia > Solirubrobacterales > 70-9 > VAYN01. The sequence goes on from JAOPZF010000114.1 coordinate 9,195, forward strand.
CTCTCCGGCGACCTCGGCCGCCCGACCCGCGTCGAGGCTCCGCGCCTCGGCGTGGAGGCCGCAGTGGCCGGGGACGACGTTGCCCGAGGTTCCGCCCTGGATGATCCCGACATTGGCCGTCGTGCCCTCGTCGAGCCGCCCGAGGCTCATCCGCCCGATCGCCGCCGCCGCCGCCTCGATCGCGCTCGACCCGTCCTCGGGCCGCACCCCGGCGTGCGCCTCGACCCCGACGAAGTCGGCAAGGATCTTCATCTGCGTCGGCGTCGCCGTGATCACCTCGCCGACCGGGCCGGCGTGGTCGAGCACGTAGCCGATCGGCGCTCGCAGCTTTCCCATGTCGAAGGCCTTGGCGCCGCGCAGCCCCTGCTCCTCGGCGACGGTCAGGACGAGCTCGATCCCGACCGGAGGCGTCTTCTCCACCCCGCGCTGGACCAGCTCCATGAAGACCGCGACCGCCGCCTTGTTGTCGGCGCCGAGGATCGTCTCGCCGGTGCTGCGAAACACCCCTTCGTCGTTGACGACCTCGACCCGTCCCTTGTGAGGAACCGTGTCGATATGCGCGCAGAACATCACGTACTCGTCGCGCTCGCCGGCGACCCGTGCCACCAGGTTCCCCGCCCCGGCTTCTGCGGGCCCGGCCGCGTCGTCCTCCTCTACCTCGAGCCCGAGCGCCCGCAGTTCGGCCGCCAACGTGTCCGCGACCTCCCGCTCCTCACCGGTCGGCGACCTGATCTCGCAGAGCCGCGCAAAAGTGTCGTAAAGCCGCTCGTTCCCCGTCACCGGGGACAGGCTAGCCGTCGCGGCGGAGCTTCGACGCTGGACCGACCTGAGGCGGCGTGGGACTCAGGTGCGGTGAATGCCGATATCAGCGCCGAGGTCTTCGCGCTCGATGATCTCGCCGCCGTCGACCGGGTTTTCCCCGGCGTGGGTGGCGGCGGCGCCGACGAACTCGCGGAAGAGCGGCTCGGGGCGGTTCGGGCGCGAGTTGAACTCGGGGTGGAACTGGGAGGCGACGTAGAAGGGGTGGTCGGGCAGCTCGATCATCTCGACCAGGCGGCCGTCGGGCGAGGTGCCGCCGGCGACGAGGCCCTCGTCCTCGAGCTTGCGCCGCAGGAACATGTTCACCTCGTAACGGTGACGGTGGCGCTTGTAGATGACGCTCTCGCCGAAGATCTCGAAGGCGCGCGTGCCCTCGTGCAGCCGCACCGGGTCGGCACCGAGCCGCATCGTGCCGCCCATGTCGTGCAGTTCTTTCTGTTCGGGCAGCAGGTCGACCACCGGGTAAGGCGTCTCGGGGTCGAACTCGGACGAGTTGGCGCCGTCCATCCCGGCGATGTGACGGGCGAACTCGATCACCGCGATCTGCATGCCGAGACAGATGCCGAAGTAAGGGATCTTGCGCTCGCGGGCGATCCGAGCGGCCTGGATCTTGCCCTCGATCCCACGCTCGCCGAAGCCGCCGGGGATCAGGATCCCGTCGAGGCCATCGAGCGCGTCAAGGTCGAGATGCTCGGAATCGACCAGCTCGATCTTCACGTTGACGCCGTGGTGGATGCCGCCGTGCTGGAGCGCCTCGATCACCGACTTGTAGGCGTCCTCGAGCTGCACGTACTTGCCGACGATCGCGATCCGGACCTCGCCGGTCGCCGAATCGGAGCGCCGCACCATCGCTTCCCAATCGCTCAGGTCGGGCGCGGGCGCCTCCATGTTGAAGTGGTCGAGCACCAAGTCGTCGACGCCCTCGGCGCGGTAGCCGAGCGGCACCTTGTAGATGTTGTCGACGTCGTAGGAGGAGATCACCGCGTCGACCGGGAGGCTCGCGAAGAGCGCGATCTTCTCCCGGATCTCCTGATCGAGCCGCCGTTCGGAACGACAGAACAGCGCGTGCGGTTGGATCCCGATACCGCGCAGTTGGTTGACCGAGTGCTGGGTCGGCTTCGTCTTCAGCTCGCCGGCGTGGCCGATCCACGGGACCAGCGTCAGGTGGACGAACATCGCCCGCTTCGGGCCGAGCTCCGTGTAGAGCTGGCGGATCGCCTCGAGGAACGGCAGCGACTCGATGTCGCCGACGGTGCCGCCGATCTCGGTGATCACGAAGTCGACGGCCTGGGACTCGGCGACGATGCGAATTTTCTGCTTGATCTCATTGGTGATGTGCGGGATCACCTGGACGGTCGCGCCGAGGTAGTCGCCGCGCCGCTCGCGTTTGATCACCGAGTTGTAGACGCCGCCCGCGGTGACGTTGGAGGCCCGCGAGGTGTTTTCGTCGGTGAAGCGCTCGTAGTGGCCGAGGTCCAGATCCGTCTCGGCGCCGTCCTCGGTGACGAAGACCTCACCGTGCTGGAACGGGCTCATCGTCCCCGGATCGACGTTGATGTACGGATCGAACTTCTGCAGCTGGACCCGGAAGCCGCGCGATACCAGCAGGCGCCCGATCGAGGACGCGGCGATTCCCTTCCCGAGGGCCGACACGACACCTCCGGTAACGAAGATGAATCTGGTGTCGCCTTGGTTGGATGGGCTCATGCTCTGCCAATCGAGTCTAGCCAGCGGAGGGGCGGAACCTTTTCGATGGTCGCCGAGATCGACCGCAACTCCCCATATACCGTCAAAAGGAGGACCACGGCGAGGGCGATCAGACGGGCGTCCTGGCCGAGAACGGTGAGCAGCCAGACGCCGGCGATGGCCCCGATCAGGTTCGAGCCGGTGTCCCCGAGCATCGCCCGCTCGCCCAGCGTCAGCCAGGCCCCGACCAGCGCCGGGCCGGCAAAGATCCCCAGCAGTTCGATCGGCACGAGCGTCCAGGCGAAGAGGCAGAGCGCCGCGCCGAGCAGCGCCAGCGCCTTCTCCGCCCGACCCGGGCGCAGGTCGAGCAGGTTGAAGAGGTTGGTGACCAGGACGAGCAGGATCACGTCGGCGGCGTAGCGCCAGCCTTCCAGCCCCTGCCCGGAGACGACGTACGCCGCCAGCGCGACGGCGCCGATCGCCTTGATCGCGCCGGTTGAAAGCCGCCCGGCCCGCAGCGCCGCCCAGTGCCCGCGCCAGCCGCGCGGGGTCGCCGCCGCCTCGCCCTGGCCGAGCGCGTCGTCGAGGAAGCCGAGGAAGGCGATCCCGAGCAGGTACGGAAGCCAGCGGCGCAGTTCGGGCGGCAGCAGGTCGAGGTTCGCGCGGTCGTTCAGCACCGCCAACGGGGCGAGCGCGACGAGCGCGACGGTGGCGGTGATCGCCCCCAGCGGGAAGGCAAGCGCGGCGCCGCGGTAGTTCGTCCGCACCAGCCCGGCGTCGCGCAGCCCGCGCGCGCCCGCCGGGAGCATCGGCACCGCCAGCGCGATCGCGAGCGGGAACCCGACCCAGTACACGGCTCAGCTCCCCGGTTCGCTGAGGTCGGTCGGGAGCAGGCGGTCGGCTGAGCTCTTGACGCCGAAGCTGCCTTCCGAACCGCCGAGCGCGTACACCAGCGCCAACTGGCCCGCGGTGGTGTCGACATCGTCGACGCTCGACAGTTCGTTCGCCTGGAAGAAGCCGATCGACGACGGTTCGGTGGTCGTCGACTCCACCCCGACGACCGGCAGCCCCGTCCCCGACATCCCCCGCACCATCGAGGTTTCCAGCGCGTTGGCGGTGGAGCGCTGCACCGGGCCCATGCCTTCGGGCTGGTCGCGGACGACGATCACCGCGTCGAGCGGGCCGAATTCGCCGCTGGCGTGGGAGAAGAGCCCGCCGCGCACGACTTCCGGCAGCGTCCCGCCGATGACGATCTGGCGGCCGACCCCGGTCCCCAGTTCGTTCATCTCTTCCGGATCGGTCGCGACTTCGGAGAAGCGCGTCGCCGAGAGTTCTTCGGCGAGGCTGCTGGTGTCGACCGGCTCGCGCACCACCCCGACGCCGACCAGTTTCGCCCCGGTCGGGCCGAGCGCGTCCTCGACCGCCGAGGTGATTTCGCTCGGCAGGTTGCCGAACGCGATCAGCGCGATCCTCTGTCCTTGTAGCCGATCGCGGCTCAGCACCGGGTAGACCTTTTCGTCGAATTCGTTGGCGTGTCCGAGTTCGCCGTTCAGGTCTTCGACGTGGGAGCGAGCGTCCTGGAGGTTGCCGACGAGGCTGTTCTCGAGGTTCTTGCGCGTCTGCGTCAGGGCGTCGCCGCCGAACTCGGCGCCGATCAGGATGCCGACCGCGAGGGCGAGGAAGACCGCGATCAGCGAAGTTGCGTGGTAGCGAGCGCTGTAACCCATCAGTTACGAGCCATCTTGCCTGCAAAGCCGCGAGTTCGCGGCCAGGAGCGCGCCGCGCTCAGATGCCCAGCCAGATCCGCACCTTGAGCCAGAACAGCTCGAAGACGTCGTTCAGGGCCGGCGAGGTGATGATCAGGATCGTCACCAGGATCAGGAAGGCGACGACGAAGAAGACGATCGGCATCAGCGTCGAGCTCGGCCGGTAGAGCCGCGAGACGCCCTTCGCGTCGACCAGTTTCTCGCCGATCCGCAGGCGGGTGAGGAAGGTCGAGGACATGCCGCCGCGCTTGCGGTCGAGGAACTCGATCAGGTTGAAGTGGGCGCCGACGCTGACGATCAGGTCCGCCCCCTTCTCGTGCGCCATCAGCATCGCGACGTCCTCGCTGGTGCCGGCGGCGGGGACGACGGTGTGCGGCAGCTCCATTTCCAGCAGGCGCTCCTCGCCGGGGGCGCGGCCGTCGGGATAGGCGTGGACGATCAGTTCAGCGCCGCAACGGAGCGCCGAGTCGGAGGCCGAGTCCATGTCGCCGAGGATGATGTCCGGCTTCAGGCCCGCCTCGAGGACGCCGTCGGCACCGCCGTCGACGGCGACGATCAGCGGCCGGACGTTGCGGATGTAGGCGCGCAGGGCTTTGAGGTCGCGCCGGTGGCGTTCGCCGCGGACGACGATCAGGACGTGGCGGTCGCGGAAGGAGACGCGGGTCGGCGGGAAGTCGATCGACCCGGTGAGGATGTCGGTCTCCTGGCGGACGTGTTCGACCGTGTTCATCGCGAACTCGGCCAGCACCTCGTCGATCCGCTCGCGCTGGGCGGCCAGTTCGCCTTCCAGCTCGGGGATGCTGAGGAGCCGGCCGCGCAGGACCTCCTGATCACCGACGAGGACGGCGCCGTCGCCGTCGATCGTCAGCTGCTGGCCGTCGCGGAGCAGGTCGAAGACCGGCGTGTCCGGGGCATCGACGAGGCGGATGCCGGCGCGGGCCAGCATCAGCGGGCCGGCGTTCGGGTACTTGCCGTCGCTCGAGGGCGAGGCGTTGATCACCGCGGAGACGCCGCAGTTGATCAGCTCCTCGGCGGCGATCCGGTCGACGTTCACGTGGTTGATCACCGCCACGTCCCCCGGTTGCAGGCGTTTCACCAGGTGCTTGGTGCGCCCACCCAGCCGGGCGGTGCCGACTATCGGGACCGGGGTGCTTCGCGTTGCGCCGCGACGCCCGAGCAAGGCGGGGAGGCGACGACGACTGGTGGTTGCCACGGGCTCAGGTTATGTGACGGGTCTTAAAGAAGACAAATTTCTGCCCTTATACCCGGGTGCACAGGCGACGAAGCTAGGCGGCGGCGAGAAGCTCGCGGGCGTGCTGGGTCGCGGCCTCGTCGGCCGTCTCGCCGCCGAGCATGCGGCTGATCTCCTCGACCACGCCCTCCCCCTCGAGTCGCTCGACGCCGGCCCGCGCCTGCCCGCCCTCGACGCTTTTTTCCAGCCGGAAGTGGACGTCGGCGAGCGAGGCGACCTGTGGCAGGTGGGTGATGCAGAGGACTTGGTGCTCGGTCCCGAGCGCCCTCAGTCGCTCACCGACGACCCGCGCCGTGTTGCCACCGATCCCGGCGTCGATCTCGTCGAAGACGAGAGTCCCGGCACTCGCCGCGGGCCCGAGGCCGCTGAGCGCCAGCATCACCCGCGAGAGCTCGCCCCCGGACGCTGCGTCGCGCAGCGGCGCCGGCTCGATCCCGGGATTCGGGGCGACGCGGAGCTCGACCGTCTCCCGGCCCGAGGTGCCGTACTCGTCGGGGTGTGGGTCGAGGACGACCTTGAGCCGGGCGCCGTCCATCGCCAGGCTCGACAGCTCTTTCGCGACGCGTTTCTCCAGCGGCCGCGCCGCCTTCTCGCGCCCGTTGCTCAGCTTCTTGCCCAGCTTGCCGCGCCGGCCTTCGGCCTCGGCGAGCGCCGCGGTCGCCTCCGCGCTCCGCTCCCCGGCGCCCTCCAGTCGCGCGATCTCCTCGCGGCAGTGTTCGGCGTGCGCGAGCACCGACTCGACCGAGCCGCCGTGCTTGCGTTCGAGCCGGTCGATCGCCTCGAGCCGTTCCTCGATCCCGAGCAGGGAACCGGGATCGGCGGCGATGCCCTCGGCGTAGTCGCGCAGCTCGGCGGCGACGTCCCCGACCTCGACGTTGAGGGCGGCGACCCGCTCGGCGATCTGGTCGAGCGCCGGGTCGAGCCCGCCCGCCGTGGCGAGCCGCGATTCGGCGTCGGCCAGCGCCGCCGCCGCGCCGCCGCCTTCGAGGTCCTCACCGGCGAGCCCCGCGTGAGCGCCGCCCGCCGCTTCGGCGAGGCCCTCGGCGTGGCGCAGCCGCTCGCGGTCGCCGGCGAGCGCGGCCCGCTCGTCGGGGTCGGGTTCGACTTCCTCGATCTCGGAGAGCTCGTAGCGGTAGAGGTCGAGATCGCGCTCCCGCGATCCCTCCCGCTCCCTCAGCTCGCCGAGCTCGGCGGAGAGCCGGCCGACCTCACGGTGCGCCTCGCGATACTCGTCGCGCAGCGCCAGGTGGTCGGCCCCGGCAAAGCCATCGAGCACCTCCATCTGGGTCGAGGCGATGGTCAGCTTGCGGTGCTCGTGCTGGCCGAAGAAGGCGAGCAGTCGGCCGCCGAGCGCTTTCAGGTCGGCCGCGGTGGCGGCGCGCCCAGCGACGAAGGCGCTCGTCCGCCCGCCCGCCGAGACCCGCCGTCCCAGCACTACCTCGTCGGCGCCCTCGGGGAAGCGTTCGGCAAGCTCCGCCAGCTCGGGGTCATCGAGCAGCCCGGTGGGCAGGTCGAAGACGCCCTCGACCCAGGCCTCGGCGGCGCCCGGCCGCACGATCCCCGATTTGGCCTTGCCGCCCATCAGCAGGTCGAGCGAGTGCGCGAGCACCGTCTTCCCCGCCCCGGTCTCCCCGGTTATCGCGTTCAGCCCCACGCCGAGCCGCAGTTCGGCCCGTTCGATCAGGAGCAAATTCTCGATCCGCAACTCACGCAGCACAGGACTCGGTTTAGCACCGTCCCCGGCGGATCAATCGCACATACGTTCGCTATTTGCGGGACGAGCCCGTCCGTTCAGCCGTTGGTCTGCTGCACGAAGTACTTGGAGCGCGTGAGGAAGAAGCCCGCGGCGGCGCCGGCGAAGGAGAGGATCGCGGCGATCAGGATGATCGAGTTGAAGCCGCCGACGAAGGCGATGTCGGCCGCGTGCTCCGTTTTCGCCTGGATCGCGGGCGGAAGGTTCAGCGCTTCCACCCCGCGCGAGCCGCTCGAGGCGACGATTTCCCCCAGCCCCTTCGGCGCGTGCGGCAGCAGTTGGGAGAGCTTCGAGTTGACGTCGGACTGGAAGATCGCACCGAGCCCGGCGACCCCGGTCGCGATGCCGACCTGGCGGAAGGTCGAGTTGATCCCCGATCCCATCCCCGACTTCTGCACCGGGACGACGGCGATCGCAGCCTGGCCGATGCCCGGGTTGGTGATGCCGATCCCGATCCCGGCGATCAGGAAGCCGACCAGGAGCGTCGTCCACTCCGAGCTGGGAGTGATGCCGTGCATGAAGGGCAGTCCCACCCCGACGAGTCCGAGCCCGATCCCCAGCAGCACCCGGATTTCGATCCGGTTGGAGAGCGCGCCGGCCACCGGCGATGCGACGAAACCGAGCACGGTCAGTGGCAGGAAGCGCAAGCCGGCCTCGAGTGGTGAGTAATCGAGCACGCCCTGCATATAGATCGTCAGGTAGAGGAAGAGGGCGAACATCCCCCCGGACAGGCAGAAGGCGACCGCCGAGACCCCGTTGAACGCCGGATTCCGGAACAGCGTCAGGTCGAGCATCGGATAGCGGGTCCGGGTCTCGATCGTGATGAAGATCGCCATCAGCACGGCGGCGCCGATCAGGCAGGTGAGGATCACGGCGCTCCCCCACCCTTCCGGGTTGCCGCGGATCAGCGCGTAGATGAAGAGGAAGAGCGAGGCCGAGAAGGTGACCAGCCCTGGGACGTCGATCGGTTCCGGTTCCTCCGCGAAGACGTTGCG
>JAOPZF010000115.1 GCA_025964255.1 Solirubrobacterales bacterium
CGACGACGAGCGGCTCGGCCCGATCCTCCACCGCGGCGAGGAGCTGCGCGACCAGCTACGCGGGCTGGCGCGGATCGGGGGCATCGGGATGGCGATCCGCGTCCACGCCGACCTCCACCTCGGCCAGACCCTGCTCACCGACCGCGGCTGGACGATCATCGACTTCGAGGGCGAGCCCGCCCGCCCGCTGCCGGAGCGCCGCGCCAAGAACTCGCCGCTGCGCGACGTCGCCGGGCTGCTGCGCTCGGTCGCCTACGCGCCGCTCGCCGCCCGGCTGCAGCGCAGCGCGACGCCGCCCGCCGATTGGGAGGCGCGCGCCCGCGAGCGCTTCCTCGACGGGTACCTCGACTCGATCGACCCGTCGCTCCTGCCCGCGACGCGCCGCGAAGTCGACCAGCTGCTCGCGATCTACGAGCTCGAGAAAGCCGTCTACGAGTTGAACTACGAGCTCAACAACCGTCCCGACTGGGTCGAGATTCCGGTCGCCGGGCTCACCCGGCTGCTCGAGGTGGAGGTCGCGTGAAGACCGCCGTCGACCCGGAGCTGCAGCGCGACGTCGAACGCCTCGTCCACCGCGAGCACCACGACCCGCACACCCTGCTCGGGCCTCACGCGGGCAAGGACGGCACCGTCGTCCGCGCCTACCGGCCGAGCGCCGAGGCGGTCGTCGCCCGCACCGATTCGGGGGAGACGGTCGAGCTCGCGAAGATCCACCCGGCGGGCCTCTTCGAAGGGACCTTCGAGGGCGCGGGCGAGGTGTCCGGCTACGAGCTCGAGATCACCTATCCCGACGGCGGCACCTTCGCGATCCGCGACCCGTACTCGTTCCCGCCGACGCTCGGCGACGTCGACCTGCACCTGATCGGCGAGGGCCGCCACGAGGACCTCTACGGCAAGCTCGGCGCCCACGTCACCAAGGTCGACGGGGTCGAGGGCACGTCCTTCGCCGTCTGGGCGCCCGCGGCGCGCTCGGTCTCCGTCGTCGGCTCCTTCAACGACTGGCGTGGGGACCTCGACCAGATGCGCTCGCTCGGCGGCTCCGGCGTCTGGGAGATCTTCATTCCCGGCGTGGCTGAGGCGACCCCGTACAAGTTCGAGATCCTCACCCCGTCGGGGGAGATGCGCCAGAAGGCCGACCCGGTCGCCTTCGCCACGACGCTGCCGCCGCAGACCGACTCGGTCGTCCACCGGTCCCGCCACGAGTGGGCCGACGACGAGTGGATGGAGCGCCGCCGGGTGACCGAGCCGAGCGCCGGGCCGGTGTCGATCTACGAGGTCCACCTCGGCTCCTGGCGCCGCGTCACCGAGGACGGCGAGGAGCGCCCGCTCACCTACCGTGAGCTCGCCGACGAGCTCGCCGCCTACGTCACCGACATGGGCTTCACCCACGTCGAGCTGATGCCGGTGATGGAGCATCCGTTCGGCGGCTCCTGGGGGTACCAGGTGACCAGCCAGTTCGCGCCGACCTCGCGCTACGGCACGCCCGACGACTTCCGGTACTTCGTCGACAAGCTGCACGCGGCGGGGATCGGCGTGCTCCTCGATTGGGTCCCGGCGCACTTCCCGCGTGACGACTGGGCGCTCGCCCGCTTCGACGGCACGGCGCTCTACGAGCACTCCGATCCGCGCCGCGGCTCCCACCCCGAGTGGGGGACGCTGATCTACAACTACGGCCGCCACGAGGTGCGGAACTTCCTCACCGCGAGCGCTCTGTTCTGGCCGCGGGAGTACCACGCCGACGGGATCCGCGTCGACGCCGTCGCCTCGATGCTCTACCTCGACTACTCGCGCCCCGAGGGCGCCTGGGTGCCGAACGAGTTCGGCGGCAACGAGGACCTCGAGGCGGTCGAGTTCCTCAAGGGGATGAACGAGACGCTCTACCGCCGCGAGCCGGGGATCGTCTCCGCCGCCGAGGAGTCGACCGCCTGGCCGGGCGTCTCGCGGCCGACCTACCTCGGTGGGCTCGGCTTCGGCTTCAAGTGGAACATGGGCTGGATGCACGACACGCTCGGGTACTTCGGCTACGACCCGATCTACCGCAGCTATCACCACCACGAGCTGACCTTCAGCCTCGTCTACGCCTTCTCCGAGAACTTCATCCTGCCGCTGTCCCACGACGAGGTCGTCCACGGCAAGGGCTCGATGCTGGAGAAGATGGCCGGCGACCGCTGGCAGAAGCTGGCGAACCTGCGGGCGCTCTACGCCTACATGTGGGCGCACCCGGGGAAGAAGCTGCTCTTCATGGGCAACGAGATCGCCCAGGAGGTGGAGTGGAACTTCGAGCGCTCGCTCGACTGGCACCTGCTGGAGCGGGCCGAGCACGCCGGGGTCCAGAGCCTGATCCGGGACCTGAACGGGCTGCTGCGCGATGAGCCGGCGCTGTACCAGCGCGACTTCGACGGTGACGGCTTCGCCTGGCTCGAGGCCAATGACGCGGCGCGCAACGTCGTCGCCTTCGCGCGGCTCTCCAAGGACGGCGAGCGGACCTTGGTCTGCGTCGCCAACCTTTCGCCGATCCCGCAGGAGGGCTACCGGGTCGGGCTGCCGCGGTCGGGCAGCTGGGCCGAGGCGCTGAACACCGATTCGCGCCTCTATGGCGGCGGCGACGTCGGCAACGGCGGCAGCGTCGAGGCCGAGCCGATCGGCTGGCACGACCAGCCCTTCTCGGCCGAGCTGACCCTGCCGCCGCTCGGCGTCGTTTACCTTCGCCCCGACGAGCAGGGTCCGCGGGCTTAACTTCTCCGCTTGACTCCCGTCCCGTCCACCTCGCCCGTCGATCAGCCGACCCCTGAGGCCTACCCCTGGCAGCGCCCGCTCGGCGCCGTCCCGGTCACCGATGGTCGGGTCGAGTTCCGCGTATGGGCGCCGAACGCGAAGGAGTCCGTCGCGATCCGACTACTCGGCGGGGGTGGCGAGCATCCGCTCGAGGAGGAGGGCTACGGCTTCTGGTCGGGGACGCTCGACGCCGGCGCCGGCGACGACTACTACGTCCTCCTCGACGGCCGCCGTCGTCCCGACCCCTGCTCGCGCCACCAGCCGAATGGACTGCGCGGTCACTCGCGGATCGTCGACACGGCCGCATTCGAGTGGAGCGCCGGGTCGCCGACGATCGCGCCCGAGGAGCTCGTCGTCTACGAGATGCACGTCGGCTGCTTCACCGCCGCCGGGACCTTCGACGCCGCCCGCGAGCACCTGCCGGCGCTGCGCGAGCTCGGGGTCACCGCGGTCGAGGTGATGCCGGTCGCCGCCTTCCCGGGGGAGCGGGGCTGGGGTTACGACGGCGTCTACGTCTACGCGCCCTTCGACCCCTACGGCGGCCCGACCGGGCTCGCCCGCTTCGTCGACGCCGCCCACGCGGCGGGCCTCGCGGTGATCCTCGACTGCGTCTACAACCACCTCGGCGTCTCCGGCAACAAGGCGATGACCGACTTCGGCCCCTACTTCGCCGACGGCCACCAGACCGGCTGGGGGAAGGGGCTCAACTACGACGGCGCCCAGTCCGATCCGGTCCGCGAATGGGCGATCCAGAACGCCGAGATGTGGGTCCGCGACTACCGGATCGACGGCCTGCGGCTCGACGCCGTGCACGCGATCCTCGACCAGAGCCCCACCCATCTGGTGGCCGAGCTGACCGCACGGCTACATGCCATCCGAGAGGATGCGGTGGTGATCGCCGAGAGCAACGCCAACGATCCGGCGACGATCCGGCCCGCGGCGGACGGCGGCTGGGGAGTCGACGCGCAGTGGGCCGACGACTTCCACCACTCGCTGCGCACGTTGCTCACCGAGGAGCGCCAGGGTTACTACGCCGACTTCGGCACCGTCGCCGATCTGGCCAAGGCCTTCCACCGGCCCTTCGTCTACGACGGTCGGTACTCGGCGGCGCGCGCGCACATGGTCGGCGCCTCCGCCGAGGACCGGGCGCCGGCCCAGTTCGTGGTCTGCTCGCAGAACCACGACCAGGTCGGCAACCGCGCGCTCGGTGACCGGATGCCGCCCGCGGCGCGGCCGCTTGCCGCGCTCTGCACGCTGCTCGCGCCGTTCACGCCGATGCTCTTCATGGGCGAGGAGTACGGCGAGGAAGCGCCCTTCCAGTTCTTCACCGACCACATCGAGAAGAAGATCGCCGAAGCGACCCGCCAAGGACGCCGCAAGGAGTTCGAAGCCTTCGTCGAGTTCGCCGGCGAAGTGCCCGACCCGCAGGACCCGGCGACCTTCGAGCGCTCGAAGCTGACCCGCGTCGGCAACCCGGCGATCGAATTGCTCTACGCGCGGCTCTTCGAGCTGCGGCGGGAGCTGGCGCCGCGGCCGGGCGAGGCCGCGGTCGAGGCGATCGACTTCGACGAGGAGGCGCGCTGGCTGCGCGTGACCCGCGGCGGCCACGAGATCATCTGCAACTTCGCCCAGGAGCCGCGGCAGGTTCCCTGCACCGCCCGCGACGTCATCCTCGCCACGCACGAGGCCGACGCCGACGGCACCGCCGTGCGCCTGCCCGGGCTGGCGGGAGCCGTATTGCGTTGAGTGAACAAGGCGAACAGCAGGAGGAGTTCGAGCAGCAGGTGCGGCCGGGGGAACCGTTCCCGCTCGGCGCGATCTGGGACGGGGAGGGGACCAACTTCTCGATCTTCTCCGAGCACGCCGAGCGCGTCTGCCTCTGCCTCTTCGACGAGGAGCGGGGCGAAACGCGGATCGACCTGAACCGCGGCGAAGCCCACAACTGGCACTGCTACCTGCCCGGGATCGGGCCGGGACAGCGTTATGGCTTCCGCGTCCACGGTCCCTACGACCCGGCGGCCGGCCACCGCTTCAACCCGCGCAAGCTGCTGCTCGATCCCTACGCCAAGTCGATCGACGGGCCGGTCGACTGGGACCGCGCCAACGTCCTGCCCTACAGCCCCGACGGCTCCGAGGACGCCGACCTCGAACCTGACGACGAAGACGACGTCGAAGCGATGCCGCGCTCGGTCGTCGCCGACCCGGCCTTCGACTGGGAGGGGGTCGAGCCGCCGAACACGCGCTGGGCCGAGACGGTCATCTACGAGACCCACGTCAAAGGCTTCACCCAGACCCACCCGGAGGTGCGCGAGGATCTGCGCGGGACCTACGCCGGGCTGGCTTCGGAGGGGGCGATCGAGCACCTGTTGAGCCTCGGGGTGACGGCGGTCGAGTTGATGCCGGTCCACCACATCGTCAGCGAGAGCTTCCTCCACGACCGCGGCTTCACCAACTACTGGGGTTACTCGACGATCGGGTACTTCGCGCCGCACTCCGACTACGCGGCGACCGGTACCCGCGGCGAACAGGTGCGTGAGTTCAAGGGGATGGTGAAGGCGCTTCACCGGGCCGGGATCGAGGTGATCCTCGACGTCGTCTACAACCACACCGCCGAGGGCAACCACCTCGGGCCGATGCTCTCCTTCCGCGGTGTAGACAACGCGTCGTACTACCGGCTCGTCCCCGACGACCCGCGCTTCTACATGGACTTCACCGGCACCGGCAACTCGCTGAACCCGGTGCAGCCAAGCGTCCTGCGGCTGATCATGGACAGCCTCCGTTACTGGGTGATCGACTGCCACGTCGACGGCTTCCGCTTCGACCTCGCCTCGGCGCTGGCGCGTGAGTTGCACGACGTCGACAAGCTCTCGGCGTTCTTCGACGTGATCCACCAGGACCCGATCCTCAGCCAGGTGAAGCTGATCGCCGAGCCCTGGGACGTCGGGCCGGGCGGCTACCAGGTGGGCAACTTCCCGGTGCTGTGGGCGGAGTGGAACGGGATCTACCGCGACTCGATCCGGGACTTCTGGCGTGGCCAGGGATCGGTCGGGGACTTCGCCGGGCGCTTCACCGGCTCGAGTGACCTCTACCAGCCGGAAGGCCGGCCGCCGCACTCCTCGATCAACTTCGTCACCGCCCACGACGGCTTCACGCTGCGCGATCTCGTCTCCTACGACGGCAAGCACAACGAGGCCAACTATGAAGGCAACGACGGTGGGACCGACGACAACCGCTCCTGGAACTCGGGGGCGGAGGGGCCGAGCGAGGACCCGGCGGTCGAGGACCTGCGCGGGCGGCGGCAGCGCTCGATGCTGGCGACGCTGCTGTTGTCGCAGGGGGTGCCGATGCTGCTCGGCGGCGACGAGATGTCGCGTACTCAGGACGGCAACAACAACACCTGGTGCCTCGACACCGAGCAGAGTTGGTACGACTGGGACCAGGCCGAGAGCGAGAACGACCTCGTCGACTTCACCCGCCGGCTGATCGCGCTGCGCTCGAAACACCCGGTGCTGCGGCGGGCGGCGTTCCTGACCGGCGACGAACCGCTCGGCTCGGGGCTGCCGGACGCATGGTGGTTCCGGCCCGACGGCCTGCGGATGACGCGGCGCAACTGGCAGGACGGCGACGCGCGCTGCCTCGGGGTCTTCCTCAACGGGATGGAGATCCCGGGCACCGACGACGACGGCGAGCGGATCACCGACGACAGCTTCCTGATCCTCTTCAACGCCGGCAACGACCCGGTCGACTTCCGCCTGCCGACGCGGCGCTTCGGCGCGATGTGGATGGTCGAGTTGACGACGGCGGAGCCGCAGCGGCTGCCGGAGGGCGAACGGGTGGCGCCGCGCTCGGCCGTCAGCGTGGCGGGGTGGTCGACGGTGGTGCTGCGTCGGGTGGCGCGGTGAGCGAACTTCGCGCCACGTATCGATTGCAGCTGGGCCCGAACCTCAACTTCGAGCACGTCAGGGAACTGGTTCCTTACCTTAAGGATCTAGGTATCAGTCACGTCTATCTGTCTCCGTCGTTCCAGGCGCGGGAGGGTTCGACGCACGGCTACGACGTGATCGACCCCACCAAGGTGTCCGAGGCGCTCGGCGGCGAGGAGGCCCTGCGCGAGCTTTCCGCCTCCGGGCTCGGCGTGATTCTCGACATCGTCCCCAACCACATGGCCGCCGTCGACGAAAACCGTTACTGGGCCGACGAGGAGCTGCGGAAGAAGTACTTCGACCTCGATCCTGTGAGCGGCCGTTGGCGCCGCTTCTTCGACATCGACGAACTGGCGGGGGTCCGGCAGGAGGACCCCGAGGTCTTCGAGGAGACCCACAAGCTGGCATTGCGGCTGGTGAAGGAAGGCGTGGTCGATGGCCTCCGCGTGGACCATCCCGACGGCCTGGCGGACCCGGCCGGCTACCTCCAGCGACTCCGTGACGGCGGTGCCGAGCGGGTCTGGGTCGAGAAGATCCTCGAGGCGAACGAGGAGCTCCGCGACTGGCCGGTCTCCGGGACGGTCGGCTACGAGTTCCTGAACGACGCCCAGGCGCTCTTCGTCGATCCGGCCGGCGAGGCCCCGATGACGGCGCTCTACCAAGAGTTGACCGGAGAGCGGCGCCCGTTCCACGAGCTGGCCGACGAAGCGAAGCTGGAGCAGGCGACCGGTACTTTCGAGCCCGAGGTCGAACGCCTCCGGCGCGTCGAAGACGTCCCCGACCTCGAGCAATCCCTCGCGAGCCTCCCGATCTACCGCACCTACGTAGTGCCCCCCGGTGCGGAGCCATCCGACGCGGACCCCAGTGCGAGCGTTCGCACTTCTCCGCGCATATCGCGGCTAACTGCGAATGCTGCGGGTGGCGACGTGGCCGACGGTGACCGCGAGGCCATCGACGCCGCCCGTGAGCGCGGCATGCCCGACGAGGTCGCCGCTCGCCTCATGCTCGATGCTCCCGCGCCCGCGGAGTTCGTCACCCGCTTCCAGCAGACGACCCCGGCGATTACCGCGAAGGGCGTCGAGGACACCTCCTTTTACCGCGACGTGCGGTTGCTCGCCCTCAACGAGGTCGGCGGCGACCCGGGCTGCTTCTCGCTCGCGGTCGCCGACTTCCACGCCCGCTGCGCCGAGCGCGCCCACCGCTTTCCCCAGAACCTCCTGATCACCCAGACCCATGACACCAAGCGCAGC
Organism: Solirubrobacterales bacterium; assembly: GCA_025964255.1. Classification (GTDB taxonomy): domain Bacteria; phylum Actinomycetota; class Thermoleophilia; order Solirubrobacterales; family 70-9; genus VAYN01. The sequence goes on from JAOPZF010000115.1 coordinate 7,949, forward strand.
GGTGACTCCCGCGCCCGCATCGGCGCGCTGGCTGGGATCGCCGACGAGTGGCGTGCCGAGGTGACCCGCTGGTTCGAGCTGGCGGCCCCGCTGCGCACCGAGGTCGACGGCCGGCTCGCTCCCGACGCGGTCGAGCAGTACCTGATCTTCCAGACCCTGGTCGGCGTCTGGCCCGCGACGGTCGAGCGAGTCGAGGAGTACGTCCAGAAGGCGCTGCGCGAGGCGAAGCGCAACACCAACTGGGTCGACCAGAACGAGGAGTGGGAGGGGGCGGTGTCGTCCTTCGTCCGCGCCATCTACGAGCCCGGCCCGCTCCACTCCGCGATCGACGCCTTTGTCACCAGCTTCGCCCCGGTCGGCGAGCGCGCCGCCGTCGGCCAGCTCCTCCTCAAACTCACCACGCCCGGTATCCCCGACATCTACCAAGGCGACGAGCTCTGGCGCCTCTCGATGGTCGACCCCGACAACCGTCGCCCGGTCGACTTCGACGAGCGACGCGCCGGCCTCGCGACCCTCGACTCCGGCGCCCCCGTCGACCGCACCAACATCAAGCTCCACGTCATCCACCGAGCCTTGGCCCTCCGCACCCGTCGCCCCGAGCCCTTCGCCGGCGCCTACAACCCCCTGCCCGCCGACGACCGCCTCTGCGCCTTCACCCGCGGCGACAACGAGATCCTCATTGTCGCCGCCGTCCGCGACAACGCCACAGCAGCCACTTTCGAACTCCCCGCTGAGGCGAGGGGCGAGTGGCGCAACGTTCTCGCCGACCGCACCCTCACTCTTGCCTCCGAGACGTCTTTCGATCAGGTCTGCCTCTCCGGCTGGCCCGTCGCCCTGCTCGAACGTTCTCGGTAATTGCGGCCGGCCCAACGGGGCCCCGGGGAGAATCCAGGCCCGTCCGCGCCTTGAAACCACATGCTCTTCGGCAACGTGGTTCTCAATGGCGCGGCCATGGTCGCCGTCTGGCTGACCACCCCCGGACTCGGCGCGATGTTGGGGAACTTCGCCGCCGTCGCTCTGCGGAGGTCCGCCGATGAGCGGTCGGACTGGATCGCTCTAGGCGGCGCGCTGGGGTGCATCTGCGGTCTTCTGGTGATGCTCTTGGCAATCGGAATGCTCACAGAACTGTGACTTCCATCCGCCCCCGTCCTACCCTCAAACCATGACCAAAAATGAACAGCGAATTCCGCCCGCCTTCACGCTCGCCATGTTCCTGCGTTCACTTCTCGCTGGAGCGGTGATAGGGCTGCCTCTGTTTCTCTTGAGGGCTCCGCTCTGGGTGTTCTACGTCGCTCCCATCTCGATGGCTCCTTGGATCGTCTGGGAGTTACTTCGTCTCGACACAAAGGAAGGCCGGGACCAGGAGGAAAAAGCGCCCGAGCCGAGCCGACCTCGGGAAACTCCCGAAGCGTGACGTAGGCTCACGCCATGGGGGCGGCGCGGGTGAAGATGCTGGACGGCGGGGCCTTCACCTCGCCCGCCGGGTTTTGGCGGAAGGGCGAGGACATGGAGCGGCATGTTCGCTTCCCGGTGCCGGTCTACCTGATCGAGGTGGGGGAGGAGCGGATCCTCGTCGACACCGGGCTCAATCCCAGTGCCGCAGCCGACGCCGCGGGGCACTACGAGGGTGCCGACTCGATCGGCTTCTTCCAGTTGGAGCAGGAATTGCCGCTCGTGGACCAAGTCGACCTCGATTCGCTCACCGGGGTCATCCTCACCCACCTGCACTTCGATCACGCCGGCGGCCTCGCGCTGCTGCCCGACTCACTGCCGATCTACGTGCAACGGCGTGAGTGGGAGGCGGGGCTGGACGCCGATGCGGTCGCTCGCAACTTCTTCCTGCCCCGCGACTACGAGGGCGTCGAGGATTGGGTGGTCCTCGTCGACGGCGATCACGACCTGTTCGGCGACGGCTCGATCAAGTTGCTCTTCACGCCCGGCCACACCCCGGGCCACCAGTCGGTGAGGGTGGGGGAGCGGTTGGTGATCGGGGCGGACGTCACCCACTTCGCCGCCGGGCTCGACGATCACCGCCTGCCGATCTTCGGCGACGACCTCGACGTGCAGCTCGCCTCCGCCGAACGCCTGCGGGCGCTCCGCGACGCCGGCGCCGACGTCCGTCCGGGCCACGATCCCGACGTGCTCGTCCCAGGCCCGGTGCTCGTCGACTAGTTTGCGGTCCGGTTATCCGTCCCATGCACGGATAAGTCGGAGCGCTAATCGTCCCCCGGCGCGTCGTCTTCGTGCGAATGGCGTCGGACGCTGGTGATGACCTCCCGGCGAAGCCCGATCTGCGGCCCGCCGATCAGCTCCCACGAGCAGAAAGAACGATTCCCGATATTGCCCAGGTTGCTCCTCCGGCAATCGCCAAAGCGACAACAGCGAGGCGAAGACGAAGACCTCCCCGAGCACGGCCGCGACCAGCGCCGGCCAGCCGAGGTGGAGGCCCGGGATGAGCGCGAACATCGACACCGTGAGCGCGTTGGTGAACACGGTCAGCGCGGCGGACGCCCGGATCCGGTGCGACTGACTGCCGCCCTGCTCCGCAAGCCGCCCCTGCGAAACCGAGATCGCCACGAACAACAACCCGATCAGAGCGCCGACGACCGCCGCGGCGGCGGCGAAGAAGTCATGAAACATTCGTCAGTCATCTGGCCAGCGTATGGAACGGGTAGAGGGGCAGAATGTTCAGGGGGATAGGCAGCGGGATCGGCATGCGCCCGCGGAATAAAGCGATCCTGTGGGCTGCGGCGATCGCGGTGGTCGGGATGCTCTACGTCTTCAGCCGTCAACCGAGCAGCCCGGATACGTTCGACAACTGCGCCGCGAAGGGCATCGACCCGGAACAGATGGTCGAGGGCTACTGCCTTGTCGGGCACACGACGCTGGTGGTCGTCGACAAGGGCCATCTCCTCAAGCTCGAAACGCTCGACGCGCAGCTCGACGGGATACGTGAGGGGACGACGATGTCGGGTCCCGAAGGGACGAAGCTTGCCGGGGACGGGCACGAGTTCGTGACCTTCGACCTTGGGATCACGAACCGCACCGACTCGCCGCAATCGGTCGGCGAATCCCAGCTCGCCATACCTGGCAGCTGGGGCGAGGACACCGGGGTCGAGCGAGGCTACGAACCCCACTCCTTCCTCGAGCGCCCGACCCCGATCGCCCCCGGTGAGACCGCCCACGGCACCGTCACCTTCCAGATGAGCACCGCGGCGGTCGAAGGCCTCGCGAAAGACGGCAACCTCGACATCGACAACTTCGGCCCGGGCAACGGCGAGTACGACCCCGAAGAAGTCTTCGATCAGCCCGAAGTAGGCGTGATGCGCACCTACGGACCCCGCTAGTCCCGCTCGGCGCTACTTGCCGAGCAGGTCGCAGACCGCGGTCGTCTGCAGACGACGGAGCTGGGCGAGCAGCTTGCCGGTCGGGGCGGCGGTGTTCAGGGACATCGTGATCCCGCGGGAGCCGTCGGCGGTCGCGGCGGCGAACTGGGTGTAGCCGGGGAAGTTGCCGGTGTGACCGTAGACCGTGCCGCACTTGGTCTGGTAGCGGAAGAGGGCGAGGCCCGCCGAGTTCTTGCCGGGACCGGGGGGGCTCGATTCGCCGCCGACCCACCAGTTCATCTGCTGTTCCTGCTGGGCGCGGTCGAAGTACTTGAGGCCGAGGTCGGCGCGGATGAAGGCGTTCAGGTTCTGCGGGGTCGAGACGATCCCCCCGGACGCCCAGGCGCCCGAGGGGTTGAGGAAGTTGGTGAGATCCTGGGCGCCCTCGGTTTCCGTCGCGGGCTGGTAGCCGTGGATGTAGGGCGACGGCAGCCCGATCTTGGTCGGCAGCGAGGTCTGGGTCAGCTTGCTCGGCCCGAAGACGATCTGCTGGAGCTCGTTCGCGTAGGTCTGCTGGGTCACCGATTCGACCATCAGCCCGACCACGATGTTGTCGGTGTTGGAGTACTCGTACTTGCTGTCGGGCTTGAAGAGGAGCGGGTCGTTGGCGACCCAGCTGATGATCTTCGCCGGGGAGACGAATCCCTTCGCGTCGGTTTCCACCTGCTTTTTGAATCCTTCGGACTTCGTGTAGTCGGGGAGGCCGCTGGTGTGGTGAAGCATCTGGCGCAGGGTGACCGCGCTCCAGTCGCTCGGCAGGGTCGGCAGCACTTTCCCGATCGTGTCGTCGAGGCTGAGCTTTCCGGCGCGGACGAGATTGAGCACGACGGCGCCGCTGAACGCCTTGGCGACGGACGCGATCCGCATGTGGTCGGTGGCCCGCGGCTTGGTCGCCTTCTTGATATTCGAGCGGCCGGCGCTGAACGTCGTCAGCTTGCCGTTGCGGTAGAGCGTCGCGATCGCCCCGGGAGGGCCGGCCGGTGAGGTGACCAGGCCTTCGAGGCCCGCCTGCACTTCGGCGTCGGTCGACTTCGCCGAGGCGACGCCGGCGCTGAGCGCGAGTCCGAGGCAGAGGAGGGCGAGGGCAGCGGAGACAGGGCGGAGAAGGCGCATTCGCGCACCCTATCCGGCGAAAGCTCGCCAGTCAGGGGACCTGAGTCCCTTCGTCAGCTGTCGAAGCCGAGGCCGAGGCGGTCGAGAAGCCCGAGCCAGGCCCCGCGGCGGCCGTCGCGGGCGTCGGCGGCGGCGAGGCGGTTGCGGGTTAGCTGGATGATTCCGCTGCGCAGCGGCTCGGGCGGGAACGGCAGCGGCTTGCGGCGCACGTAGCGGCTGCGGGTCGCCTCGGTCTGTCGTCCGTCGACCAGGTCGAGCGCCACCCGCGCACCGAAGCGGGTCGAGACGACGCCGAGTCCGGTGTACCCGGCGGCGTAGGCGACCCGCCCGCCGAGCGCTGTCCCGAAGAAGACCGAGAAGCGGCTGCAGGTGTCGATCGCGCCGCCCCAGCGGTGGGTGAAGCGCAGGCCCTCGAGCTGGGGGAACGTGACGCGGAAGTTCTGGGCGAGGCGGCCGAAGGTCGCGTCGTCGTCATCGAGGTCGGGCCGGACCGGGCCGCCGTAACGGTAGACGGCGTCGAATCCGCCCCAGAGGATCCGGTTGTCGGCGCTCAGCCGGTAGTAGTGGAAGCGGTTGCCGCCGTCGCCGATCCCCTGCCGCCGGCCCCAGCCGATCGACTCCAGCTGCGCCGAGCTCAGCGGCTCGCTCATCAGCGCGTAGTCGTAGACCGGGGCAATGTAGCGGTGCACCGAGCGGACCGGGGAGGGGTAGGCGCTGGTACCGACGACGACCCGCCGTGCGGTAACGGTGCCCCGCGGCGTGAGGACGACTACGGATTCTCCTGCCTCCCCGATCGACTCCACCGGCGTCTTCTCGTACACCCGGACGCCCGCGCGGAGCGCCGCCTCGTAGAGCCCGAGCACCAGCTTCGCCGGGTCGAGCACGCCGCCCGCGTCCTTCACCCAGGCGCCGCCACGGTAGAGCGGCGAGTCGACCTCGGCCCGCATCGCGGCGGCGTCGGCGAAGACCTCGACGTCGTAGCCGAACCGGCCGTAGAGCTCCGCCGTCTCGGCCGCCCACCCGTCCTGATAGGCGGCGACGCTCGGCGTCAGCTCGCCGGTCGGCTCGTAGTCGCAGTCGACCCCGTGGCGCTCGAGGTCGGCGACGTACCCCGCCAGGTTCTCCCGCCCGAGCCGCTCGAGCAGCTCGATCTCGTCGCCGAAGCGGGCCAGCCCGTTCTCCAACCCGTGCGTGAGCGACCCGATCGCGAAGCCACCGTTACGGCCGCTGGCGCCGAAGCCGATCGTCTCCGCCTCCAGGAGCACCACCTCGCGGCCGGGGTCGTCGGCCTTCGCGTGGAGTGCTGCCCAGAGCCCGGTGAAGCCGCCGCCGACGATGCAGAGGTCGGCCTCGATGGCGCCGCGCAGGGGAGGGGATGGCTCGCGCGCGGGCAGCTCGGCGAGCCAGAACGGCCGCGGCTCGGCGTCCGCGTAGGTGGCCCGGTCGGCGGCCGTCGGCGGGGTCAGTGGCCAGGGCGCGGGCATGGGTCCTTATATAGGGGCGGGGCTGTCGGTGCGGGTTTGATGCAATCAGGTGCGATTCGGTCGCATTAAGTCAAGCTTCTTGATAAGCTAACTCAACAATGTTTGAGGCAGGCGACAGATGAGCAGGGCAGCGGTGATGCCCGTCGTCGCGCCGCCGGCAACCGAGTCGGCCCCGCCGACCGTCGACGTCCACCAGCACCTGCTCGGCGAGCCGCTGGTCGACGCGCTAGCGCGCCGCACCGAGGCGCCGATGCTGATCCGCCGCCGCGAGGGGTGGACCTTCCGCGTGCCCGCCGAGCCCGACAGCGTCCTCGCCTTCGACGCCACCGACGTCGCCGGCCGAGCCGCGGCACTGGCCGAGGACGGGGTCGACCGGGCGCTGGTCGCGCTCTCGACCGCGCTCGGGGTCGAGTCGCTCCCCGGCGATGAGGCGCTGGAGCTGATCGTGGCCCACCACCAAGGCCTCGACGACCTCCCCGCCGAGTTCTCCGGCTGGGGCGCGGTCCAGCTCGAGTCCCCGGACCCGTCCGAAGTCGACGCCGCCCTCAACCGGGGCCGCGTCGGCATCACCCTGCCCGCGCCGGCCCTCGCCGACCTCGACTCGCTCGCCGCCGTCGGCCCGCTGCTCGCCCGCCTCGAAGCCCGCGACGCGCCGCTCTTCGTCCATCCGGGACCGGTCGGCTGGCCCGCCACCGGCCGCCCGGCCCCGGTCGCCGGTGCCACACCGCCGCCGGTCTGGTGGCCGGCCTTGACCGACTACGTCGCCCAGATGCAGGCCGCCTGGTTCGCCTTCCTCCACGCCGGCCGCGCCGACCACCCGCGCCTGCGCGTCCTCTTCGCGATGCTCGCCGGCGGCGCCCCGCTGCAGCTCGAGCGCTACGCCGCCCGCAGCGGCTCGCCCGTCCCGGACCCCGACCCGCTCGTCTTCTACGACACCTCCTCCTACGGGCCCCGGATGCTGGGAGCGATGACCGAGGCCGTCGGCCCCGCACAGCTCGTCTTCGGCTCCGACCGCCCCGTCGTCGACCCGGCCCCGGGCTGGCCCGACCCCGACCTTCGCGTCGCCCTGCTGGCGACCAACCCCGCCCGACTTCTCAATCAACAACCGAAAGGAGCCCTCGCGTGAACGAGCACTACGAGAACCTCGTGCGGCCGCACGGCCGTGACCTCACCGAAGACGAGCTGGTGGCGGTCGCCAACCAGATCGCTACGCGTCAGGAGCTCTGGTCGGAACACGTCTCCCACGACCCGGAGCACCGGACCTACGCCGAGCTGGTTCGCGACGAGCACCTCGACGTCTGGCTGCTCTGCTGGTCGCGTGACCACGACACCGGCTTCCACGACCACGACCTCTCGGCCGGCGCCGTCGCCGTCGCCGCGG
>JAOPZF010000116.1 GCA_025964255.1 Solirubrobacterales bacterium
GCGATCGCCCTGATCGTCGTCATCGCCCGCTCCCGCCTCGACCGGCTGAACGCGATCGCGCTCGGCCTCTTCCTCGGCGGCGCGCTCGGCAACGGCCTCGACCGCTTCCTCCGCGGCCCCGCTCCCCTTCACGGCGGCGTCGTCGACTGGCTCTCCCTGAGCTCCAACGGCGCCTCGATGAACCTCGCTGACCTTTCCCTGAACGCCGCAGTCCTCGTCTTGGTCGCCGGAGCAATCCTCTCGATGCGCCCAACAAAAAAGCGGCGCCGGGTGGACCCCGACGCCGCCGCGTAGCTACTGGGAGGGCGCGGGGAAACCCTGAACGAACCTCCCCGCAGTTCGTGAGAGAAGGGTTTCCCCGCTGCCCGCGCGCCCGTGTTACTGCGCCTGCAGCACCATCGAGAACGTCCCGAACGGATCGCCGGCGACGAATTCGCTGCTCGCCGGAGGCACTTTTTCACCGCCCTGGTTGAACACCTGGTTCAGCGTCGCCGCGGCAACCGCCTGCAGTTTCGCTTCGGCGCCTTTGATCGTGATCTGACGCGTCGTCGGGTTCGAGGTGATCGAGTTGGCCGGGAAGACCAGTTCGACGATCGAGGAGCGGCCGGTCGCGCCCGGGAAGGGCGGATTCGGCGTGATTTCGATTTCGACCGTGGCGTCTTTCTGCTGCATTTCGATCTGGATGTTGGTGATCTTCATCGTCGGCGAAAGCGTTTTGCCGACCTTGATGATTTCGACCCCACCGGTGCTGGTGATCGAGCCGGTGCTGTAGTCGGTGGCCAGCGTCCCGCCCGTGATCGGGAAGGTGAAGTTGGTCACTTTGGTGTTTTTCGCGGGGGCGATCGGTTTGATCCCGCTCGCCAGGACGACGCCCTTTTCGGCGAATTTGCCGAGCGTTTTGGCGTTCGCTTCGAGCGTCGCTTCGTTCTGCCCGAGGATCGTCAGCGTCGACGGCGAAGTGATGCTGAACTCGTTGCTCATCACCCGCTGGTTGATCCGCTGGTTGCCTTGGAGGGCGAGTTTGTTGCTGATCCGCGTCGCCGCCTTCTGGGTCAGCGTCAGCTGCCCGGCCTTGATCCGCGCGCCGAAGCCTTCGCGGCCGGCGGTGATCGGGCTGAGCGTGGCGAACATCATGTGGGCGCCGGAGATGGTCCCGTAGAGCGCGCCGCGCACGGTGTTCACTTCGACGCCGGTGATCGGCACCGAGTGGGCGCCCTTCACGAACTGCCAGCCGCCGGGGCTCTTGAAGTGGCCCTGGGCGGTGGTCGGGTCGAACATTCCTTCGGAGACCGGCAGGCTGATCTTCGAGCCGCCGACCTGGCCGGTGCTGACGCCGGCGATGCCGACGCCGAGGTTGGTGAGCTTCTTGAGGAAGCCGCTCTTCAAATGGAGGTCGGTGGTGCCACCGGAGATCGGGTCCCGCGCCGCGCTGGCGGCGGGGACAAAGGCCAGGAGCGCGGCGATTACTGCCGCTGCTCCGACGATCGTCCGGAGGGCGACCGGCCGGGTGCAAGCGTGGTTCATGTCGTCCTTCCGTAGTTGCATGAGCTGCTGGGACTTACAACAGATGCCCGTGCCCGATGTTCCGGTCGATCAGCCGGTTGGTGGGTGGATTGCAGGGATTTCAGGTGGCTTCGAGCAGCGCCTGGCGCAGCCGGGCCTCGCTCTGCGGGCCGCGGAAGGTGGCGACGATCTTGCCCTGCGGGTCGAGCACGAAGGAGGTCGGCAGCCCGACCAGCCCGTACTTTTCGCCCGCCGTGCCGGTGGTATCGGCGAGGACCGGGAAGGTCCAGCCGTGCTTGCGGACGAAGGCGCGGGCGGCGCCGCCGGCGTCGTCCCAGTCGACGGCGACGATCGTCGCTTTGTCGCCGAGGTTCTGTGACAGCTTGCGCAAGGTTGGTGCCTCTTCCGCGCAGGGGTCGCACCAACTGGCGAAGAAGTCGACCAGCGCCGGCTTCCCGCGTAGGTCGGCGAGGTTGACCCCGGGCGGGCGCAGCGCCTTGGCCGGGAGCGGGGGAGCCTGGCGGCCGTTGGAGTTGGTCCCGCCGCCGCTTGCCACCTCGGCGACGACGATGACGGCGACGACGAGCGCGCCGACCGCGACCCAGCGGGCCCGCGGCGCCGCCCGCCAGAGCCGCCTCACAGCTGCGCCAGGGTCCGGGTGCCGATCGCGAGCTTTGCGGGCTTGAAGTTCGGCGGGTAGAGCGCGCGGATCTGGCCCTGCTTGTCGATCGCGAAGATTTCGGCGTTGTGCTCGATTTCCTCAGGGTCGTTGGGGTCCGCTTCCGGCCGCACGCCCCAGGCGTCCCAGACCTTGGTCAGTTCCTTGTGGGAGCCGAGCAGCCAGTCGATCTCACCGGTCGTGCGGTGGCGCTTGTTGAATTCGGCAGCGCTCTGCGGCGTGTCGTGGGCGGGGTCGACGGAGACGGCGAGGAAGATCGGCCGTTCGGACTTCGAGAGGCCCGCGTAGGCGGTGTGGACCTTGCCGGCGACGATCGGGCAGAGGTCGGTGCAGTGGGTGTAAAGGAAGGCGACCAGAACAGTGTGCCCCTTGAGCTTCGCCAGGTCGATCTTCTTGCCGTACTGGTCGGTGAGGTCGATCGGCGGCGCGGCTTTGGCCGGGATCGCGGCGCCGCCGGCGATCGCCGGGACGCTGACCGCGGTGCTGGTAGAGGAGCCACCGCCGCCACAGGCCGCGACAAGCAGGCCGAGCGCCAGGGCGGCGACGGCGAGTGATGCGGGGCGGAAGGCGCGGCGGTACTTCGGGGAACGGGGTGGCAAGCACTGGAATCTAAGCGGGGAAGCTAAATCCAGCCTCAATTTAGGCGAGATCGACCAGGCGCTCGGCGAGCTCACGCGGGCGCGCCAGCATCGGCAGGTGGCCGCCGTCGATCTCGGCGATCTCATCGAGGCCGAGGCGCTCGCGGGCGACGCGCTGTTGGAAGGCGAGCGGGAAGAGGCGGTCGTCTCGCCCCGCCAGCACGGTCGTCGGCACGTCGGGCCAGACATCGAGCGGCAGTGGCTCGGCGAACAGGCCGGGGGCGGGGACGCCCTCGTACTCGGCGTTCGCGGCGAGCGTCGCCTCGTCGACGTCGTGGTAGAAGACCTCGGCCATCGGCTCCTCGCCCCATTCGGATGGGGTTCCGTGACGCTGGATGAGCGGCCCGATCGCCGCCTCGTGGTCGGTGCCGCGCCACCAGTCGCCGGCCGACTCGCCCGGCGCGGGGATCATCGGCGCGAGCAGGATCAGCCGCGCCGGGTGCAGCCGTGCGGCGGCGATAGTCGCGGCGTAGGCGCCGAGCGACTGACCGACGACGACGAGTGGCGCCGGCGGCGGCTCGGGGAGGGCGGCGATCACCGCGGCGGCGTGGTCGCTCGGGGTAGCGTCGGGATCGTCGAGCGGCAGCGGCGGGGCGACCCCCTCGTGGCCGAGCTCGCGAAGCGCCGCGATCGTCGCGTCGAAGACGCGGGGGTCGGCACCCGCGCCCGGGATCAGGACGAAAGTCGTCGGGCCGCCGTCGATGGATACGTTTGCGGTCATTCCGCCCACCTACCCAGGACCTTATGGAGCACTCCCGACGCGAACAACTCGAGCCTTACGTCACCCGCGACGGGTCGACGATCCGCGAGTGGGCGGGGCCCGGCTACGCGGCCGAGGCGAGCGGGCTGAGCCTCGCCGAGGCGACGGTCCCGCCGGGCGGGGCGACGATCGAACACCTCCACCGCCGCTCCGAGGAGCTCTACCTGGTCACCGCCGGCGCCGGGCTGTTGCGGGTCGGCGGGGAGGAGCGGCGGGTCGAGGTCGGCGACTGCGTCGCGATCATGCCGGGAACCGCGCACAAGCTGTTCAACGACGGCAATGTCGACCTGGTCGTCGTCTGCGCCTGCGCGCCGCCGTACTCCCACGAGGACACGGTCCTGCTCGAGGACGTCGAGGGCGAGTAGTGGCGGTCACGCTTCGGGATGCGCGGCGGGGGGACGAGCTGGCGGTGGCCGGGGTGCACGTGCGGTCTTGGCAGGAGGCGTATCGCGAGCTGATGCCCGCCGAGTTTCTCGCGGAACTCGATCCGAGGGACAGGGCGGGGCGGTATGAGTTCGAAGGGGGAACGGGGGCGCCGACGACGGTTGTCGCGGTGGCTCGGGTTGACGACGGTGGTGAGGTGGGAGACGGGGATGACCCTTCTCTCACGAACAGCGGGGAGGTTCGTTCAGGGTCATCCCCGTCTCCCGTCGATCGTGCGCCGGAGGGCCCGCGCGAGCCGGTGATCGGGTTCGTGACCTTTGGTCCATCCCGCGATGAAGACACCGTCGGGATGGGGGAGATCTATGCGCTGTATGTGGACCCGGGGCGTTATGAGGGGGGCGTGGGGCGGTTGCTCATGGCCCATGCGCGGCGGCGACTGAAGGAGCAAGGGTTCAAGGCCGCCGTGTTGTGGGTGCTGCAAGGGAACGAACGCGCGGCGAGTTTCTATGAACGCGAAGGCTGGAAGCCGGATGGAGCGATCCGGGAAGAGGACCCGTACGAAATCGTCTCCCACGTTCGCCGCTTCCATCTGGAAGAGCTCGACTGAGCCCGGCGCGATCCTCACACGCGGCCGATGAAGAGGGGCGGCGATGGCCCCTGAACGAACCTCCCGCAGTTCGTGAGAGAAGGGGCCGTCGCCGCCCCTCCCTCGCCACCCCCTAAACCTGATCGCGCCGGAAGCAGTCCACGGAGTGATCGTTCACAATGCCCACCGCCTGCATCCAGGCGTAGACGATCGTCGGACCGACGAATTTGAAGCCACGCTTCTTCATGTCTTTGGAGATCGCCTCGGACAGCGCCGTCTTGGCGACGAACTCGAGGCCGTCGCCCTTGAGGACCTTGCCGTCGGTGAACGACCAGCAGTAGTCGGCAAAGTCTTCGCCGGAGTCGCGCATCTCGCAGAAGATCCGCGCGCCTTTGATCGTCGACTCGATCTTCGCCGGCGAGCGGATGATCCCGGCGTCGCCGAGCAGCCGCTCGACGTCCTTCTCCTTGAACTTGGCGACCTTGTCGGGGTCGAATCCTTTGAATGCCTTGCGGAAGGCGTCACGCTTGCGGAGGACCGTGATCCAGGCCAGCCCGGCCTGGAAGCCGTCGAGCATCAGCTTCTCCCAGAGCGCCCGCGGGTCCCGCTCGGGCACGCCCCACTCCTCGTCGAGGTAGGCCTGCATCAGCTCGGAGCCTTCGCCCCAGGCGCAGCGGGTCAGCTCCGCCATCGCTCTTCCCACTGCTCGGAGCGGATCGCGAAGCGGGCGTGGTCGCGCCAGTGGCCGCCGATCTTCAGGTATTTCTCGGAGAAGCCCTCGCGGACGAAGCCGCAGCGCTCGACCAGTGCGATCGAGGCGGCGTTGGCGGGCTGGATGTTGGCTTCCAGCCGGTGCAGGCTGAGGTCGGTGAAGGCGCGCTCGACGACGAGATCGAGCGCCGCGGTCATGTAGCCGGCACCGCTCCACTCGGCGACCCCGCCGTAGCCTAGGAAGGCGCTCTGCAGCGGGCCGCGGATGATCTGGCTGATGTTGAAGTAGCCGACGATCGCGCCGTCGGTGACCCGCGTCGCGAGGTTGGCGTCGAAGTCGGCGCGGGCCGCGCGGGTCAGCCAGGCGTCGAACTCGGGGGCGCTGACCGGCGGCGTCACCCAGGGCCGGTGCAGCTCGGCGCTCGCCTTCATCGCCGCGATGAACGCGTCGCGATCCTCCGCCACCGGTGCCCGCAGCGCGACCGCCGGGAGCGGCCGGGACGAGGCCGACTCGGGCGAGGTCGAGCGGGTGGTGGTCGATTCCGGATGCGCCACGGCCACCATCCTAGGCAGGCGCCGGACGTGCCGGGGAGGGGCGGCGCGATCTCACATTCCCGCCGCCTCCCGCGTTTCACTAGGAAAGAGAGCAAGGAGGAGCGAAGGCATGAACGAGTCAGACATCACCTGGGACGTCTATGAGGCCCCGATCGGGCCGCTGATGGTGATCGCCGGGCCGGCCGGGCTGCGCGGGCTCTGGTTCCCGGGCAAGACGCCGGCCCCGCCGGAGGAGGCGCGGGCGCCGCTGCCCGCGGTGACCGAGCAGCTCGACGCCTACTTCGCGGGCGAGCTGCGCGCCTTCGACCTCGATCTCGACATGCGGGGCACGCCGCTCGACCGCGAGGTCTGGCGCCGCCTCCTCGACATCCCCTACGGGAAGACCGAGAGCTACGGCGAGCTCGCATCCCGCGTCGACCCCGACCTCTTCCGCACCGACTGCGAGCCGTGGCAGCGGGCCCGCGCGGTCGGTGCCGCCAACGGGCGCAACCCGGTGTCGATCATCGTTCCCTGCCACCGGGTGATCGGTGCCGACGGCTCGCTGACCGGCTACGGGGGCGGGCTGCACCGCAAGCAGGCGCTGCTCGAGCTGGAGGGGTCGGGGCGGCCCGACCCGGCCTGGACGACGCGCCAGACCAGCCTGCTCTGATGGTCGGGAGCGGCCGCCTGCAGCATTCTTCCCACTGACGCCACTTCAGTCGCTACACTCCCCCGCCATCGAGTACCGGTAAGCCGAATCCGAGGGCCGAACATCCTCGGAGCGGGGGAACCGAAGTTTTGGGGCGAATTCACCGGAAGACGGTGAGAGCGCGGCTCCTTCAGCGCCAGCCCGACAGCTAACCCCGTAGGCCGACAAAGGAGATCGGTTTTGCTGCATTCCCACGGGGTGGGTTGGAAAACGCGTTTGGTCTTGGCGGTCGGGATGATCCTCGCGATCGTCTTCCCGGCAAACGCCCTCGCCTCCGGCGGCGGACTGACGCCGATCGGCATGACCGTCGACAGTGGCGAACCCGCCACCGAAGAAACTCCGACCCCGGGCTCGCTCGAATGCACGACCAGCACTGAAACCGGTCTGCGCACCTGCCTGCCGGTGACCGCAGCCGAATTCGTCCTCGGTGCCGCCGCGCCGCCGGAAGCGGCCCCGCCCGCGGTCAAGGCGGCGATCGCGGCGGCCAACCTGATCCGCACCCGTCCCTACATCTGGGGCGGCGGCCACGCCCGCTGGTCGAGCCCCGGCTATGACTGCTCCGGCGCCGTCAGCTACGCGCTGCACGGCGCCGGCCTGCTCACCACCCCGATGGACTCCGGCGAAATGATGAACTGGGGCGTGCCGGGCAAAGGCCGCTGGATCACGATCTACGCCAACGCCGGTCACGCCTTCGCGGTGATCGACGGGCTGCGTTGGGACACCGTCGGCGACACGGAAGGCACCGGGCCGCGGTGGCATCCGGAAATGGTGTCGACGAAGGGTTTCGTCGCGCGGCATCCCGCCGGTTACTAGAGCCGGCGCTCGGTCTCTGGATCGGTCTCGCCGGCGTAGAAGCGGTCTAGGACTTTGGTGAAGAGCGGCTCCGAGGGGTCGGCCTTGGTGAAGAGGGTCATCGAGCTGCGGACCTTGATTGCGTCGATGCCTCCCAAGATCTCCTCGGCGGTCAGGGATGGGGGGTTGGCGAGGAGGGCTTCGCAGGACTCGTGGAGGCGGGGGCCGAGGGTGGGGTGGGCGAGGTAGGCGCGGGCCTCGCCGAGGGAGCGGATCGCGTAGGCCTGGGAGATCGGGCTCGAGCCGAGGCCGGCGACCTGGGGGAAGACGAACCAGATCCAGTGGCTGCGCTTGCGGCCCTCGCGCAGCTCGCCGAGGGCGCGGGCGTAGATCGCGGCGTCGTCTTGGGCTTCGACGAAGCGCTGAAGGTTGAACGGGTCCTCGCTCATCTAGGCGCGCAGGTTGACGATGCGGAAGTCGTGGTCGCGGGCGAGGCGGGCGGCGACCAGGGACCGGTGGCAGGCCGCCGCCTCGCGCTCGACGCAGAAGAGGGCGGGGGTGGAGCGGCCGATGAAGCGGACGAGTTTGCCCAGGTCGGCGCGGTCGAGGATCTCCTCGGTGTAGCGCTCGACGTAGGCCTCGGACAGCACGGTCCGCGACCGCTTGCCCTCGTCTTTCGCCGCGTCGGCCTCGTACTGGGCTTCGCGCATCGCGGTGGTCGGCGCCAGTTCGGGCACGTGCTGGTAGACGATCCCCGCGGCGCGCAGCTCGGCTTCGATCCGTTTGGCGTTCGCCCAGGCGTACTCGGCGCCCCGTACGCCGCGCCGCTGACGCAGGTCGAGGAGCAGGTCGACGCCGGCCCCGCGCAGCGTCGCGAGAAAGCGACCCAGGTCGCTCCCGTAGACGCCGATGGTGGCCAGGTCGCGCAGACTTACGAAGGTAACGCGATACCGGGCGTCCGCGCCACCGCGAGCGCCGACATCACGAACTGCGCCGAGCGGGGGAAGCGGCGGCCGGGAGGCGGCGGGCCCTGGTGCTGTTCGGCGAGCTCGAGCAGGTGAAGGATCGCGCGGCCCGTCTCGGCCTCCGGTCCCTCGAGGTCGACCGCCAGGCTTCCGAGGGCGATCGACTCGCTCGGGTCACCCTCGGCCATCGCCCGGCCGATCGCCGTGGTGAGGTGCGAGACGACGCGCTCCATGCCCGGGTCCTGTGCCGCCGGCGGGCCGGGTGCCGGGCCGTAGTAGGCGGGCTCCTCGCCGGCCAGGATGCGGGTGATCTGCTCGCCGGCGATCGAGCGGATCTGGTCGCCGCGGAGCCCGACCAACAATGCGTAACGCAGCTGGAACGCCGCCGCGTGGAGCGGATAGCCGTAGGGGTTGTCGCTCGCCCAGAGGAGCTGGCCGGGTGGCACCAGGCTGAAGAGCGCGACGAAGTCGGCCGGGTTCCACCACGAGGTGTCGATGAAGAGGTTGGGGTTCTCCGGCATCAGCCGCCAAAGCCAGGCGAGGTCGGAGACCGCCGCGTGGGCGAGGATGAACTTCGCCCCCGGGTAGCGCTGCGCCAGCTCCAGCGTGTCGCGGCCGAGCGCCGGGATCCCGCGGCCGGCGTGGATCAGGATCGGCACGGCGCGCTCCTGCGCCAGCCGGGTCAGGTCCTCGACCGACGCCTCCGACATCGCGAACTGCTCGGCCCGCGGGTGCAGCTTGATCCCGTGCGCGCCGAGGTCGAGGCAGCGCTCCGCCTCCAGCAGCGCGCCGTCGTGGGGGTTCACCCGGCAGAAGTGGACGATCCTCCCGTCGGCGCCCGCCTCGATCGCCCGCGCCTCGTCGTTGGCGGCCGGGTAGCCGTCGGGCTCGTGCATCGGGAAGGTGATCGCCCGCGCCCCGGCGTGCTCCATCGTCGCGATCAGCTGCTCGGGCTCCTGGCGGAATTCGTCCGGGTCGTGGCGGCCGAAGTGGGTGTGGGTGTCGAAGAGCGACAGCGGACCGGTCTCCGCTTCGAGCGCGTCGAGCCAGCGTCGCGCCTCCTCCTCGATCGGCTCGATCTCGAACTCCTCGACCTCGGATGCCTCCGTCGACTCCGTCCCGCTCATCGTCCCACTGCCTTTCCGATGCGTTTGACCGCCTCTTCGACCAGCGCCGGGCTGGTGCCGATGTTGAGCCGCGCGAAACCCTTGCCCTGCGGGCCGAAGGTCGGCCCGGGATTGAGGGCGACGCGGCCGCGCTCGAGCAGCGCTTCGCAGGGGTCGTCACCGAGTCCCAGCGCGCGAAGGTCGAGCCAGGTGAGGTAGCCGGCGCGCGGCGGCGTGTAGCCGACCTCGGGGAGCTTGTCCGCGAGGAGGTCGGCGAGCAGCGCCCGGTTGTGGTCGATCACCGCGACCACGTCCTCGAGCCAGGGCGCGCCATCGCGGTAGGCGGCGACGCTCGCGAGCGCGCCGAAGTGGCCTGCGTGTTTGGCGATGAAGGGGAGCGCCTCGACCAGCTCCTGGGCGCGCTCCGACGCGGTCACGAACTGGGCGCAGTGGAGGCCCGCCAGGTTGAACGCCTTGGAGGCCGAGACGAGCGCGACCCCGTGCTCGCGCGCCTCCTCGGAGACGCTGAGGAAGGGCACGTGGCGGGCGCCGGGGAGGGTCAGAGGCGAGTGGATCTCGTCGCTCAGCACCCAGGCGCCGTGCGCGGCCGCCGACTCCGCGAGCGCCTTCAGCTGAGCCTCGGTCGGCATCGTCCCGGTCGGGTTGTGGGGGCTGCAGAGGACCAGCGCGACGGCGCCGGCGCGGAACTCGCGGTCGACCTGGTCGACATCGAGCTCGCCATCGGCCAGCGGCGCTTCGGCGACCTCGCAGCCGAGCCTTTCGATCACCGAGAAGAAGGGGTGGTAGACCGGCGTGTTGATGACGACGCGGTCGCCGGGTTTGGCGATCCGGCGCAGCAGCGCGGTGATCGCGTTGACGACGTCGGGGGCGGCGGTGACGCGGGAGGGGTCGACCTGCCAGTCGAAGCGGGCGGCGGCGAACTCGGCGTAGGCCTCGCGGAGCCCGAGCGCGTCCGGGTAGCCGTAGCCGGTGTCGTCGAGCTCGACCGCCTCGGCGAGCGCGATCTTCACCGGCGGCGCCAGTGGGAAGTCCATCTCGGCGACGAAGGCGGGGAGGACGTCCTCGTCGTAGAAGCGCCACTTGGCGCTGCGGCGCAGGCGCAGCTTCTCCAGTGAGATCTCCGTCAGTTCCGGATTGAGTGACGCCGCCACGGCGGCGAACTCTTTCAGGTCGGGCGGGTCTACTCGATCGGCGCGGTCATCGTGCGCCAGAAGTCGCGGAAGCCCTCGCGCTCGTACAGGTCGATCGCGCCCTCGTTGGCGCTGACGACGGAGACGCTCCACCACTTGACGCCGAGCTCCCGCAGCCGCTCGCGGCAGTGCGCGATCAGCTCGGTGCCGACCCCCATTCCGCGTGCCGCGGCGGTGACCGAGAGCGACTCCAGGTCACCGACCCGGTCGCCGAGGTTCCAGGTCGGGCCCGACGAGGCGATCCGCAGGAAGGCGTACCCCAGCGGCACTTGCTCCGCCCCCTCGCCGGGGACGAGATAAAGGAACCCGTCGCCGTCCTCGAGCCACTCGAGATACTGCGCCCGCCGTCGCCGCCAGGCGGTCTCGTCATCACGCAGCGGATAGGTGCCGCCGGTCAGCTCCCGGTGGTGCCCGACCATCTCCTTCCACAGCCCCTCGACCAGGTCGACGTCCTCGACCCCCAGCTCGACGATCCGTCGCTCCTGCGCCATGCCGCGGATCCTAGGTAACCCGTAGACCTTTGTAACCCTGTGGGTGACAAAGGTCTACGGGTTGGTCACCTCAAGATCGAAAAAAGTACCCATACACAGCTTGCTTGCCGTTGTCGTTCTCGTCGTCTTGCTCCTGGAAGAAGGCAAGATCGTGGAGCGGACCTTCAATCGATTCCGGAGGGTCCGGGGTCGCGCGGTGACCGCTCCAGCGCCACCTCCCTCCGGTCCACAGTCACCCTGATCGCAGCTTCGGGTGGGGGAGGGTGGGGTTAACCCCACCCCACCGACGCCGGGACGCCCCAGGGTCCTTCGCCTGCGCGCCTCATTGGAAGCTCGCCGCCGCTCGCGCAGGGTTGGAGACGCGCCGCAAAGGGCGCGGATTCGACCTCGAAACACCGGACGGAGGGCCAGATGCGAAGCAGGAGAAAGTTGGGATTGGCGGGACGGGCGGGGCGCTGGAGCGCCGGCCACCGCAAGACGGCGATCTTTGGATGGATCGCATTCGTCGTCGCGGCGCTCGCGCTCGGCGGCGCGCTGGGGACCAAGACGCTCGACAACGGCGGCGGCGACGGCGAGTCGGCGCGGGCCGAAAAGACGCTCGAAGGGGGCTTCCCGCAGAGCGCCTCGGAGACGGTGATCGTCCAGGCTAAGGGGGAGGAAACGATCCACGGCAAGGACGCCCGGGCCGCCATCGGCGCGGTCGAGTCGCGGCTGCGCAAACTCCCCTTCGTCCATGACCTCACCGGCACATACGCCGAGGGCTCCGAAGGCCAGATCTCCGCCGACGAGAACTCGGCGCTGGTCAGGTTCTCGATCCCCGAACGAGAGAACCTCGAACCCTCCGATGTGGTCGACAAGGCGCTCGACCAGGTCGCGATCGTGCAGCGCGCCCACCCCGGGCTCCACGTCGAAGAGGTCGGCGACGCGAGCGGCGAAGCGGCCGTCTCGGAATCGCTCGAAGAAGACTTCTCGAAGGCCGAGATGACCTCGCTGCCGATCACGCTCTTGATCCTGATCGTCGTCTTCGGCTCGCTGCTCGCCGCCGGCATGCCGCTGCTCCTGGCGTTGACCGCGGTCGGCGCCACGATCGGCATCCTCGGCCCGTTCAGCCACGTCTTCGGCGCGGTCTCCGAACAGATCGACTCGGTGGTGCTGTTGATCGGCCTCGCGGTGGGGGTCGACTACTCGATCTTCTACCTGCGCCGCGAGCGCGAGGAGCGCGCTGCCGGGGCCGGCGAGCGGGCCTCGCTGGAAGCGGCGGCGGCAACCTCGGGACGGGCGATCCTCGTCTCCGGCTTCACCGTGATGGTCGCGATGGCGGGCATGTACATCGCCGGCGACGCGACCTTCTCCTCGCTCGCGACCGGGACGATCATCGTCGTCGCCGTCGCGATGGTCGGCTCGCTGACCGTGTTGCCGGCCGTGCTGGCATGGCTGGGGGATCGGATCGAGAAGGGGCGGATCCCGCTGTTGGGACGGCTGCGCGGAGGCGGCCCTTCGGGGATGACCCGGCGGAACAACAGCGGGGAGGTTCCGGCGGGTCATCCCCGAAGTTCCGCTGACGGTGCCGGGCCGCGGGGCTCGCGGATCTGGGGCGCTCTGGTGACTCGCGTCATGCGTAGGCCTAAGTTGGCTGCTGGGATCTCGGTCGCCGCGCTCCTCGTTCTCGCGATCCCAGCCTTCTCTCTCCACACCGCCAACGCCGGCGTCAGCGGGCTGCCCAAGGACATGCCGATCGTCCACACCTTCGACCGCATCCAGGCGGCCTTCCCGGGTGGCGTCGAACCGGCCGAAGTGGCGATCTCGGCGGCCGACGTGAAGGCGCCGCCGGTCGCCCACGCGGTCAAGCGGCTGCGCACGGAGATCGCCGCGGACAAGGTCGACTTCGGCCGCGGCCAGGATTACCGCGTCGCCGCCGACGGCAGGGTCGCCGAACTGCGCGTGCCGCTGGCCGGCGACGGCTCCGACGCCCGCTCGCAGGCGGCGCTGAAGGTGCTCCGCGACGAACTGATCCCGGCGACGATCGGCACCGTCGGTACGGCGCAGGCCGAAGTGGCCGGCCCGACCGCCTCATCGGTCGACTTCAACGATCAGCTCAACCAGCGGATGCCCTGGGTCTTCGCCTTCGTCCTCGGCATGGCGTTCCTTCTGCTGCTGGTCAGCTTCCGCTCGATCGTCATCCCGCTGACCGCGATCTGCCTCAACCTGCTCTCGGTCGGGGCGGCCTACGGGGTCCTCGTCTGGGTCTTCCAGGAAGGGCATCTGGAAGGGCCTCTGGGGTTCAACTCGATCGGCTCGATCACCGCCTGGCTGCCGCTGTTCCTCTTCGTCGTCCTCTTCGGGCTGTCGATGGACTACCACGTGTTCATCCTCACCCGCATCCGGGAGGCGTACGATCGCGGCATGTCGACGGAGGC
The DNA here is from genome assembly GCA_025964255.1 of Solirubrobacterales bacterium. Classification (GTDB taxonomy): domain Bacteria; phylum Actinomycetota; class Thermoleophilia; order Solirubrobacterales; family 70-9; genus VAYN01. The sequence continues at coordinate 13,487 of JAOPZF010000116.1, forward strand.
GGCTGTCTCGCACGGGCTGCGGACGACCGCGGGCGTCGTCACCAGCGCGGCTGCCGTGATGGTCGCCGTGTTCGCGATCTTCGCGACCCTCTCCTTCCTCGAATTCAAGGAGCTCGGGGTGGGGCTGGCGACGGCGATCCTGATCGACGCGACGATCATCCGCGGGGTGCTCCTGCCGGCGACGATGAAGCTGCTCGGCGAGTGCAACTGGTACCTGCCGGGTTGGCTCGAGTGGTTGCCGAAGGTGGGCGTTGAGGGCACCCCAGGTCGAGTTCGCATTAATGGCCGCTATGCGGACGAAAGTGCGAACTCGACGGAGGGGGAGGGCGCTCTCTGCAACGGGCAGGGCCGCGGCCGCCCTACGGTGCCCGCCGCCGAGGAGGGGTCGCGCGCTTGAGGGCGCGCCTCCTCGCCTTGGCACCGCCGTGGCTCGCCGGCCTCTCGAGGCTGGCGCCACGGCTCCCCGCCCAGATCGCGGGCGGGATCGGCGCCCTCTGCTTCGTGATCTGGGCGGTCACCGGAGGTGGCTACTTCTGGCCCGCCTGGGTTTGGCTCTCCTTCGCGCTGCTCCTCGCCCTGTCGATCGCCTGGCGCTGGTCGCGCCTGGCACCGGCGGGAGCGCGACGGGACCTCGAGACCCAGGTCGCCTTCTCGATCGTTCTCACCGTCTACGCGTTCCTCGTCTGGGCGGTCTCCGGCGGCGGCTACTTCTGGCCGATCTGGCCGGCGATCGGGTTCACCGTCGCCTTCGTCGTTCACCTCGCCTACCTGCGTCGGCGCGGCGCCGATCTTCGCCCGACCCGTGAACGTGAACTCACCGAGCGGGTCGAGACGCTGACCGAGACCCGCCGCGGTGCCCTCGACGTGCAGGCGGCGGAGCTCCGCCGGATCGAGCGCGACCTCCACGACGGCGCCCAGGCGCGCCTCGTCGCGCTCTCGATGCAGCTCGGGCGGGCCGAGGAGGGGCTCGCCGACCGTCCCGAGATCGCCGCGTTGGTGCGCCAGGCGCGGGCCGAGGCGACCGCCGCCAACGCCGAGCTGCGCGACCTGGCGCGCGGGATCGCGCCGCCGGTGCTCTCCGACCGCGGCCTCGCGGCGGCGGCCGAGGCGCTCGGCAACCGCGCGCCGGTCCCGGTCAAGGTCGACGCGGCGCTGGGACGAAGGCCGGCGCCGGTGGTCGAGAGCGCCGCCTACTTCGTCGTCGCCGAGTCGCTCACCAACGTGGCGAAGCACGCGCCGGAGGCGAGCGCCGAGGTGACGATCCGGCTCGAAGGCGACACTCTCGACGTGATCGTCGCCGACGACGGGCCGGGTGGGGCGGACCTGTCCGCGGGCAGCGGCCTGGAAGGGCTGCGCCGCCGCGTCGCGGCTCTCGACGGCGAGATGGAGATCGCCTCGCCCGCCGGCGAGGGAACGCGAATCGAGGTGAAGTTGCCATGCGGGTCGTGATCGCCGAGGACTCGGTGCTGCTCCGCGAGGGCCTGGTCGCGCTGCTGCGCGAACACGAGGTCGAGGT